>JBPCPI010000079.1:0-15040 GCA_050999295.1 Geodermatophilaceae bacterium
GCGCGACCCGAAACGAAGGTGGGAGCACGATGGCAGGACTCGACCGGGACAAGGCGCTGGACATGGCTTTGGCCAACATCGAGAAGCAGTACGGCAAGGGTTCGGTCATGCGCCTGGGTGATGACCAGCGTCCCGCGATGAAGGTCATCCCGACCGGCTCCATCGCCCTGGACGTCGCCCTCGGTGTCGGTGGTCTCCCGCGCGGGCGGGTCATCGAGATATACGGACCGGAGTCGTCGGGGAAAACCACCGTGGCCCTGCACGCTGTGGCCAGTGCTCAGGCCGCCGGTGGCATCGCTGCCTTCATCGATGCCGAGCACGCCCTGGATCCGGACTACGCCAAGGCTCTGGGCGTGGATACCGACGCCCTGCTGGTCTCTCAGCCCGACACAGGTGAACAGGCCCTCGAAATCACCGACATGCTCGTCCGCTCCGGTGCGCTCGACATCGTCGTCATCGACTCGGTCGCAGCACTCGTGCCCCGCGCTGAGATCGAGGGCGAGATGGGCGACAGTCACGTGGGTTTGCAGGCCCGGCTGATGAGTCAGGCGCTGCGGAAACTTACTGGCGCACTGAGTAATTCGGGTACGACGCTGATCTTCATCAACCAGCTTCGCGAAAAGATAGGCGTGATGTTTGGCTGTGGGTCCTACCACACGAAGGTGACGCTGGCTGATGGAAGCCAGGAGAGTCTGGGCAAGATCGTTAACCAGAAGCTGCCCGTCGAAGTGCTCTCCTACGATGTTGAGACCGGTGCGATCGTGCCGAAGAGGGTCGTCAACTGGTTCAACAACGGCAAGACGCCTGAGTTCCTTCAGTTCAAGGTTGCGCGCGCGGCTGGAGGCAAGGGGCGTGCGTATGCCTCACTCGCGATGACGCCGAACCACCTGATTCGGACACCGGGTGGATGGCGAGAAGCAGGCAAAATTCATGTTGGTGACCGAGTCATGTTGTCCCAGCCTCACCGCCTGAGCCCGCAGCAATGGCAGGTCGTGCTCGGTGGACTCATGGGCGATGGGTCCCTTTCCCAACCTGTAAAGCGTGACGGATCGAGTGCTCGCTACCGAATGGGTCACGGGACCAAGCAGGTTGAGTACCTCGACTGGAAGGCTTCGTTGCTCGGAAACATCCAGCAGTGCAGAACCACGAACGCGAAAGGCGCCGCATTCGTGGACCTCCAGCCACTCGCCGAACTTGCAGAGCTGCGAGCCGCGGTCTACATCGCGGGGCAGAAGGTCATTTCTTGGGACTACCTCAAATCGTTGACTCCGCTTGCCCTCGCGATTTGGTACATGGACGATGGGTCATTCACCGTGCGCTCCAGGGGAGTCCAAACACGCACTGCAGGGGGCAGCGGCCGTGTGGCGTTTTGCGTGGAGGCCATGTCCGAAGGCTCGCGTGATCGCCTGGTTTCCTATCTCCGGGACACCCACAAGCTGGAAGTCTCTTGGCGACGAACTGGCGCGCGAGGTAAGGCAGTTCTTACCTTCACGACGGCTGCGTCGGCCCGATTCATGGAGATGGTCGGCCCTTATGTGCATCCATCGATGGACTACAAACTCTTGCCACGGCTGCGTGGGCTTTGCACCGTCGAACCTCAATTCGTCGAGTCGATCATGCGTCCTGTGCCTGCCGAAGTTGTAGACATCCGGGTCCGCGACGACTTCCAGAGCATGAACCGCTTCGACATCGAGGTGGAGGGGTCGCACAACTACCTGGCCGACGGAGTGATCGTCCACAACAGTCCCGAAACCACCACAGGTGGGAAGGCGTTGAAGTTCTACGCCTCGGTCCGGCTGGATGTGCGGCGGATCGAGACGCTCAAGGACGGCACCGACGCAGTCGGTAACCGGACCCGGATCAAGGTCGTGAAGAACAAGTGCTTGGCCGAAGGCAGCTTGATTTTCGACCCGATCACTGGAATCACCCGCCGCATCGAAGACATCGTCGACAACCGGATCCCCGTCTCGGTCGTCGCGGCGGCCAAGGACAACACGCTTCACGTCCGCCCGGTGATGGACTGGTTCGATCAGGGTGAGCAGGACGTCATCGGCCTTCGGCTGCGAGGCGGGACCGATCTGTGGGTCACTCCTGACCATCAGGTCCTCACCGACCTGGGATGGCAGTTGGCCGGAAACCTCGACCCCGGCGACCGGGTTGCCAGGCCCCGGCAGTTCCATGGGTTCGGGTACGCAGAACCCATCTCACCGGGTCACGCGCGGTTGCTCGGTTACCTGATCGGTGACGGCTACGTCGGGGGTAAGACTCCGGTCAACTTCATCAATGTGGAGGACGAGCTACACCAGGATGTCGTCCGCATCGCCGCGACGCTTGGCTGCCAGGCCACACCACAGAGTGCGCTGTCGGTCGCCCTGTCCCACCGCAAGGGCGAGAAGAACGGCGTTCTCGAACTGTGCCGCTCGGCGGGCATCTACGGTCGGCTCGCTCGGGAGAAGCAGGTACCCGCTTGCGTGCTGAGCGCGGATACCTCTGCCGAAGTCATCGGCAACCTTCTGTTCGGGCTCTTCGAGACCGACGGCCACGTCAGTGTGGAGCACACCGGCGCGATCAGGGTTGGCTTCGCCACCACATCCGAGCAGCTGGCGCACCAGATCCACTGGTTGCTGGTCCGGTTCGGGATAGGCAGCACAGTCCGGAACTATGACCCGACGCAGAAGCGTCCCAGCGTGATCAAGGGGCGGCGCGTCCAGTCTCGACGCCAGGTGTGGGAGGTACGGGTCGCCGGCAGCGACAACGCCGCGTCCTTCGCCGAGGCCGTCCCGATGTGGGGACCCCGTGGACGGACGTTGAGTGCAGCGTTGGCGGCCGACACCGGCCGGCGGCGCGGATCTCAAGGCGGTTACCTCGCCCGCGACGTGATCGATCCGATCCTGAGCCACCTCGACCAGCGGGGTGTGACGCCGAACGACGCGGCGGCGATGATTGGTCCGTATGCGGGAGACCCCCGTGGCGGCATGAAGCAGGTGCTCGGTGCTGCGCGACTGCGTCGTGATCGGGTCCAGGCTCTTGCCGATGGCCTCGACGACGAGTTCCTGCACGGACTCTTGGCCGAGCAGGTCCGATTCTCCGCCGTACGGGAGATACTCCCGGCACGTCGGTGCCGCACCTTCGATGTCGAGGTGCAGGAACTGCACACGTTGGTGGCCGACGGGGTAGTGGTTCACAACTGCAGCCCGCCGTTCAAACAAGCCGAGTTCGACATCATCTACGGCCAGGGGATAAGTCGCGAAGGCTCGCTGATCGACGTGGGGGTCGAGCAGGGCTTCATCCGCAAGGCCGGTGCTTGGTACACCTATGACGGCGACCAACTCGGTCAGGGCAAGGAGAACGCCCGCGCGTTCCTGCGGGACAACCCGTACCTTGCCGACGAGATCGAGAAGAAGATCAAGGAGAAGCTCGGTATCGGGCCGGTCCTCGATGTCGATCTTCCGATTGACATCGCCCCGGTCGATTTCTGATCGGGATGAGCAGCACACCGGGCGGTACGTCACGGGCGCGTCAAGTCGGAGGCTCCCGTGGCGGCCGTGCCCGGCCAGATCACGGTGATCCCGGCGGTCATCCGGAGGACCTGCCGGGTGATCCCGAGTCGGTGGCCCGGTCGATCTGTCTGAAGCTGCTCACGATGTCGCCCAAGACGAGGGCCCAGCTTGCCGATGCGCTGGCGGCCACGGGAATTCCTGACGAGGCTGCGCAGACCGTACTTGACCGCTACACCGAAGTAGGGCTGATCGACGATGCCGCGTTCGCGCAGGCCTGGGTGAGCACCCGTCAGGCCGGACGAGGTTTGGCCACTAGGGTCCTTGCCCAGGAGTTGCATCGCAGGGGGATCGACAAGGACATCGCCGGGGCCGCCTTGGCAACTCTCGACCCGGACGCCGAGGACGCCTCGGCGCGGCTGCTGGTTCAGCGCAAGCTAGGCAGCATGCGCGGGCTGGAGCCCTCGGTTGCGACGCGCCGATTGCTGGGCATGCTGGCCCGGAAGGGGTATCCCTCCGACGTCGCGTTCCGGGTGATCCGGGACGAACTGCCGGGCTCGGACCTCCGACCGGATTGAGCCAAACCCGTGGGCTGAACATCGCCGCTAGAGGGTCGTGGCAGCTCCGCCGCCGGCACCGAACTGTTCGACGGTGAGCGGGAGAGCTTCACCTTCCGGGGACTTCTTGCTTCGCGCCAGGCGCTTGTCCAGCCAGCGGGCGAAGACCGACAGGATGACGTTGACGGCGATGTAGACAAGCGCCGCGGCCACGTAGATCTGGAAGGAGTATTGGTCGCCGAAGTCAACCCGGAAGAACTCCACCAGGCTGCGTGCCGAACGCAGCAACTCGAGGTAACCGATGATGAATCCGAGCGAGGAGTCCTTGAGCAGCACGACCAGTTGCGCGATGAGCACAGGCAGCATCCGCCGGATCGCCTGCGGAAGCAGGATGAAGGTCATGACCTGCCACTTGCGCATCCCGATGCCGTAGGCCGCCTCGCTCTGGCCGCGATCGATGGACAGAATGCCGGCCCGGATGATCTCGGCGATGACGGCGCCGTTGTACAGGGTCAAGCCCACGACCAGTGCTGCATAGGCGCTGATCGGCAGACCGAAGCTCGGTGGCAGCAAGAAGGCCGCGAAGATCACCACCAGCAGCGGGACAGCACGGAAGAACTCGATGAACGTGACCACCGGTATCCGCACCCAGCGGTGATCTGAGAGTCGACCGAAAGCCAGCAGCGCGCCGAGCGCGGTGGCCAGCACCATCCCGAGCGCTGCGACCTGCAGCGTCGCGAGCAGGCCGTTTAGGAGGAACTGAGGCACGCTGGAGCGCGGGTCAAAGAGCACAGCCCAGCGCTGACCCTCCAGTTGACCGTTACCGGCCAGCTTGATCAGAACATAGGCGATCAAGCCCAGGATCAGCGCGATCCCGACGATGGTCCCGAGCAGTATCCGGCGTCGAGCCTTGGGACCCGGGTTGTCGTAGAGGATGGGGGCGGTCATAGCTGGCTCATCGCAGGATCGCCGCCCGCTTCTCCAGGCGGCTGACCGCGTAGGCAGAGGGCAGCGTGATCAGCAGGTACGCGACGACAACGCCGATCAGCGTGGCGATCAACTCATCGGCCGCCGCGTTGGCCAGGCGGGGCAACAGCGCAGACAACTCCGCGATGAAGAAGCCCGCCGCGATGGAGGTGTTCTTGACCATCGCAATCCACACATTGCCCAGCGGGGGCACCACGGTCCGGAAAGCCTGCGGCAACACCACTTCGCGTAGCGACTGGCTGAAGGTCAGTCCGATCGCCCGTGCCGCCTCGGCCTGCCCCGCCGAGATGGAGTTGATGCCCGATCGGATCGCCTCGCAGACGAAGGCTGCGGTGTAGAGGCCCACCGCGAGCACGGCTCCGGGCAGCGGGGATATGACGGTGTCGATCTGCGGCAGGCCGAAGATGATCAGGAAGAAAACGACCGTGAGCGGCGTGTTTCGGAACACCTCGACGTAGAAGAACGCCAGGCCTCGCAGCGGCGGCACCGGGCTGACCCGCATCGCGGCCAGGATCGTGCCGAGTACCAGTGCCAACAACCCGGCAAGGGCGGAGATCAGCAGGGTCTTGCCCATCGCCTCAGCGAACAGATCGATGTTCTCGATCAGGAAGTCCATGCCACCTCCACTGCTGAGCGGTCGTCAGCGGAACAGTTGTCAGTCACAGACAAGACGTAGATGCACCTGGGCGGGGGACCGGTCGGACCGGCCAACCGCCCAGGCGCAAGCGGACTAGCGGGTGTAGCGGTCGACGTCCGGCGGCTCGGGAGCCTCGGTGCCGGTGATCTCGCCGACGGTCGCTGCGTAGGCGTCAGCCCAGGCGCCGCTCTCGTAGGCCTCTTCCAGAACGTCGTTGATGAAGTCCCGGAAGTCGTCGTCCTCGAGCGGAAGGCCGATGCCGTACGGCTCCTCGGTGAACGGGTTGCCCACCAGTTCGAAGCTCTCCGGGTCGGTGGCGACGAAGGCGGTGAGGATCACGTTGTCCGTGGTCACTGCCACGACCTCACCGTTCTTGAGCTGGTCGGCGCACTTGGAGTACACATCGGTGGTGACCAGGTTGACCTCCGGGAAGTTCGTCCGGATGTTTTCCGCGGGTGTCGATCCCTCGACGGAGCAGACGGTCTTACCCGCCAGATCGTCCGGCCCGGTGATGCCCTCCGGGTTGCCCGCGGCGACCATGATGTCCTGTCCGGCGACGTAGTACGGGCCGGCGAAGGAGACGAGTCCCTTTCGGGTGTCGTTGATCGTGTAGGTGGCCACGACGATGTCAACCGTGCCGTTTTGGATGAACGGCTCGCGGTTGGCCGAGACCGACTCAGTGAAGGTCACTCCGTCCTCGGGGATGCCGAGCGCGGCCGCGATCAGGTAGGCGATCTCGACGTCGAAGCCCTCCGGCGTGTTGGTCGTCGGGTTGAGCAATCCGAAACCGGGTTGGTCGAACTTCGTCCCGACCGACAGAGCGCCGGCCGCGTTGAGATCGAACATGGTCGTGCCCTCTTCGAAGCTGACCTCCTCGTCAACGGTTGGCGCAGCAGAACTTTCCTCTTCTGCCTGGTTCCCGGCATCGCTGCCGCCGCATCCCGCGGCGAGCAGGCTGAACGCCGCCACAAAGGCGAGGCGTCGTGTTCTCATCAAACCGTCCTCCTTGTTGGTGATGCTTGTTCAACTGTTGTGTGCCGCACCGGCTGGGACGGCCACCGAAGCTCAGTGGGTCAGGATCTTGGACAGGAAACTCTTCGCCCGGTCGCTCTTCGGGTTGGTGAAGAACTCATCCGGAGTTGCCTCTTCGACGATGTGACCGCCGTCCATGAACACGACCCGGTTGGCCGCCCGGCGGGCGAACCCCATCTCGTGGGTGATCACGACCATCGTCATGCCGTCCTTGGCCAACTGGATCATCACATCGAGCACCTCGTTGATCATCTCCGGATCCAGCGCCGAGGTCGGTTCGTCGAAGAGCATCACTTTCGGGTCCATCGCCAGCGCCCGGGCGATCGCCACCCGCTGCTGCTGCCCACCGGACAGCTGTGCGGGGAACTTGTCGGCCTGAGCGCTGATCCCGACCCGGTCCAGGAGCTCCCTGGCACGCTTGTGCGCCTGCTCCCTCGGCTGCTTGCGGACCTTCATCGGACCGAGCGTGACGTTGTCCAGGATCGTCTTGTGCGCGAAGAGGTTGAAACTCTGAAAGACCATGCCGACCTCGCTCCGAAGGCGCGCGAGGTCCTTGCCTTCCTCCGGCAACAGCTTGCCGTCAATCGCGATCGTGCCCTCTTGGATGGGCTCCAGGCGGTTGATGCAGCGACACAGCATGGACTTGCCCGCCCCCGACGGGCCGATCACCACGACGACCTCGCCGCGCGTGATCGTCAGGTCGATGTCGGCGAGCACGTGCAGGTCGCCGAACCACTTGTTGACCCCGCGCATCTCGACGAGCGGATTTCCGGCTCCGTTCCGGCCGCTGGTCGCCGGGGCGGCGCTGGTCATGGGCTGCACCTTAGCGAGGGCCTTCCCCCCTCGGGTCCGCCGAAACCAGATGGGGAGGTCACGGTTGAGCAACGGCAGGCGTTTCAGGACCTCGCCCAGTGCACTCCGGGCGCCGTAGGCTCGGAGACGTTGTGACTACGTCGAAGACCGCCGCCTCCCGGACCGAGCGCACGTACTCCGTGCGGACGTTCGGCTGTCAGATGAACGTGCACGACTCCGAGCGGCTGTCCGGAATGCTCGAGTCGG
Organism: Geodermatophilaceae bacterium; assembly: GCA_050999295.1. Lineage (GTDB taxonomy): Bacteria > Actinomycetota > Actinomycetes > Mycobacteriales > Geodermatophilaceae > JACCQS01. The sequence continues at coordinate 7,770 of JBPCPI010000079.1, forward strand.
CGGGGTACGCCCGAGCGGACGAGGGCGCGTATGGCGACGTCGTCGTGCTGAACACCTGCGCGGTCCGGGAGAACGCGGACAACAAGCTGTACGGCAATCTCGGTCACCTCGCGTCGGTGAAGGCCAAGCGACCCGGCATGCAGATCGCGGTCGGGGGCTGCCTTGCGCAGAAGGACCGCGGCCTCATCCTGGAGAAGGCTCCATGGGTCGATGTGGTCTTCGGCACGCACAATCTCGGTTCCCTGCCAGTGCTGCTCGAGCGGGCCCGGCACAACGACGCCACGCAGCTGGAGATCGCCGAATCGCTGCAGGTGTTCCCGTCGAGCCTGCCGGCCCGACGGGACTCGGCGTACTCCGCGTGGGTGTCGATCTCGGTGGGCTGCAACAACTCCTGCACGTTCTGCATCGTTCCCTCCCTTCGCGGCAAGGAGGTGGACCGGCGTCCGGGCGACATCCTGGCCGAGGTCGAGGTGCTCGTAGCCGAGGGCGTTGTGGAGGTCACCCTGCTGGGCCAGAACGTGAATTCCTACGGTGCGGACTTCGGCGACCGTGGCGCCTTTGCGGATCTGCTCAAGGCCTGTGGTGGGGTAACCGGCCTCCAGCGGGTCCGCTTCACCAGCCCGCATCCGCGGGACTTCACCGATGACGTCATCGAGGCGATGGCCACGACGGCCAACGTCTGCCCACAGCTGCACATGCCGCTGCAATCGGGATCGGATGACGTCCTGCGCCGGATGCGCCGCTCGTACCGCCGGGACCGTTACCTCGGGATCCTCGAGCGGGTCCGGGCAGCGATCCCGCACGCCGCGATCAGCACCGACATTATCGTCGGGTTTCCCGGGGAGACCGACCACGACTTCGCCCAGACGCTTTCCCTGGTGGAGGAGGCGCGGTTTGCCAGTGCGTACACCTTCCAGTACTCCGCCCGCCCCGGAACCCCTGCTGCGCTGCTGCCCGACCAGGTGGACAGCCACGTCGTGCAGGAGCGGTACGAGCGGCTCGTCGACCTTCAGGGCCGGATCTCGCACGAGGAGAATCAGGCCCTGCTCGGCTGTGCCGTTGAGGTTCTCGTGGCAACCGCGGAGGGGACGAAGGACGCCACGACCGGCCGGCGTACGGGACGAGCGCGCGACGGGCGGCTGGTCCACTTCGCCGTACCGGCCGGTGCCGAGACAAACCCCGGAGATGTGGTGACCACCCGGGTCACCTACGCCGCGCCGCACCATCTGGTCGCCGACGGACCGCTACTCACCCACCGACGCACGGCGGCCGGTGACAGCAGCGCGACGGCGTCGACCGAGACGGTGCAGACCACTCCGGTGGTGTCCCTGGGCATGCCCGCGCTACCCGTACGACTTGAGCCCACCCCCAGGCCCTCTTCGCCCTTCGTCAGGGGAAGTTTTCCTACGACCCTTACCCCGGCCAACCCGGCGCTGGGCTTGCGCCCGGCCGTTCGCCCCTAACGTCGCAGGGTGCCCCTGAGTCGGTTACTGGACGTTGGCGTCGCGCAACCAGCCCTGCCACTTGGCGAGGTCCTCCTCGGCACGGCGGATGCGCTTTGCATCGCCGGACTTCTGCGCCCGGGCCAGCTTCTCCGTGGCGTCGGCGACCTTGTCGCGCATGCTGGCCAGCATCGGATTGTCGTTGGCGACAGACCCGGCCCAGCGGGCGTCGAGTGCCTCCCGGACCTTGGCCTCCACCGCGCGCATCCGGTCGTCGAGGGACTGGATGGACTCCCGCGGGACCTTGCCGATCTTCTCCCAGCGATCCTGGATCCCGCGAAGGGCCGTCTGCGCGCCCTGGGGATCGCTCTTCGGGTCCATTCGCTCGGCTTCGGCGAGCAACTCCTCCTTGAGTATCCGGTTGCCCTCGTACTCGGCGTCCTGCTTGCTGAAAACCGCCGTGCGCGCGGCGAAGAACGCGTCCTGCGCAGCCCGGAACTTCGCCCAGAGTTCGTCCTCGGCCTCACGACTTGCCCGCGGCGCTGCCTTCCACTTCGTCATCAGCCCTTTCATCCGGGTGGCAGTCGGCGCCCACTCGGTGGAAGTGGACAACGCCTCGGCCTCGCGTACGAGGTCGGCTTTCTGCTCCCGGGCGGCCTCGCGCTGGCGATCCAGCTCCGCAAAGTGGGCGCCGCGCTGCTTGCCGAATGCATCGCGCGCGGCCGCGAACCGTTTCCACAGGATGTCGCCGGTCTTGCGATCCGGTCCCCGGATGGCCTTCCACTCCTCTGCGATGGCCTTGAACCGCTCTCCGGTTGCCTTCCACTGCTTGCTCTCGACGAGTTTCTCCGCCTCCACACAGAGGGCTTCCTTGGCAGCCGTCGCCTCCGCCCGCTCGGCATCGCGGCGCTTGTGGTCATCGACCAGTGCGGCCTCAGCTGTGACCACGAGTTCTTCGGCGCGGCGACGCAACCCGGCCAGGTCCCCGACGACGGCAGCGGTGTCGAGACTGGCGCCGATCTCACGAGCCTTTGTAATCACCTGGCCCGGCTTGGTCGCGCCGGACTTCAGCCGCTGCTCCAGCAGGGCGACCTCGGTGACCAGGTCTTCGTAGCGCCTGGCGTAGTGCGCGAGGCCGCTCTCCGCATCACCGGCCTGCCAGGAACCTACAACCCGCTCGCCGTCGTCGGTCTTGACAAAGACAGTGCCGTCGGTGTCGACGCGCCCCCAGACGGACGGGGCTGGATCCTCGCTTGCCATGGCGGGCATTCTCACACGTACGCAGGCGGCGTTCCGGTTGCGCAGGTCCGATGGCCGAGAATGGAGCCGTGTTCGTCGCCGCGGCTTTCTGCCCTCAGCCGCCCCTTCTGCATCCGGGAGTGCTCGGTGCGCAGGGACCGGATCCTGTTGCCAGCCTTCGGTCCGCCTGTTCGGAGGCGCTCGGTCGCGTCCTGGCCGCGGAGCCGGAGGCAATCGACGTTCTCGGCGGCGATCACGCCCCTGCCGGCACTACGTCCGAAAAAGTGCCGGCGACTGCCGACGGCCATGCGGACGCAAGGGCCACGGAGCACACCTGTTGGGCGCCTGGCTGCTCGATGAAGCCGGTTTCACCGGTCCACGTCAGGGCCTGCCCGCTGGCACCACGTCACCGCAGTTGCACTCGGCCAGTGCCGATGACCACCGGTGGGCGATGCTGGTGATGGGTGACGGGAGCGCCCGACGTACCGAGAAATCGCCCGGCTGGTACGACCCGGACGCGGTTTCCTTCGATGACACGGTCAGTGCGGCGCTGGCCAGCGGCGACGGGAAGGCTCTGCTGGATCTGGATGCCACGGTGGGGCAGCGGGTCCTTGCCGCTGGCTGCCCGGCTTTGACCACCGCGGGGGAGATCCTGGCCGGTATCCCGATGGTCGGGCAGGTGCACTACGCCGAAGCTCCGTTCGGGGTGTTCTACATCGTCGCGAGCTGGGTCAGGTCCGAGGATGACTCAGCCGAGAGGGCGGGAGCATCGCAGGGCCGGCCACGGCCCGAGGAGCGGACCGACCGGTGAGCGCAGCGAGCGAGGCTCACAATGAGAACCACGTATTGGCCATCGTCGGGCCCACGGCGACGGGCAAGTCCGATCTCGCCGTGTCGATCGCGCGCGAGGTCGACGCCGAGGTGATCAACGCCGATTCGATGCAGCTCTACCGAGGCATGGACATTGGAACCGCGAAGCTCAGCCCCGAGGCTCGGGCCGGCGTCCCGCATCACCTCCTCGATGTCCTGAAAGTCACCCAAACGGCGACCGTCGCTGCCTACCAGCGCGCTGCGAGATCCACTATGGACGAAATTCTGGCGCGTGGTCGTACGGCCATCCTGGTTGGCGGCTCGGGACTGTATCTCCGCGCGGCACTGGACGACCTGGACTTCCCGGCTACCGACGTCCAGCTCCGGGCAGAACTCCAGGCAGAGCTCGCCACGCACGGATCCATTCCAATGCACGCGAGGCTGGCGCGGGCGGACCCGGTAGCGGCGGCTGCCATCCATCGGCACAACGGCCGCAAGATAGTCCGCGCCCTGGAGGTCATCACCCTCACCGGACGTCCTTTCCGCGCTTCCCTGCCGGCGCCGCGGGACCGCTACCGGGCGGTGTGGGTCGGCCTCGACGAACAGCCGGACATGCTCGACGCGCGCGTCGAGCGGCGCGTCGATCGAATGTGGACCCAAGGTCTGGTCGGTGAGGTCGAGCAGCTGCTCGTTGCCGGTCTGCGGGACGGTGTGACGGCCAGACGGGCACTTGGCTACGCCCAGGTGCTGCGCCATCTGGACGGTGAGTGGTCCAGCGAGCAAGCCCGATTGGCCACCCAGCAGGCGACCCGCCGGTTCGTCCGTCGACAACGGTCATGGTTCGGCCGCGAGGAGCGCATCCACTGGCTGCCGGCCAGCGACCCGGATCTGCTCGGACGGGCGGTCCGTGTCCTGAACGCACCTACGATCGATGCGTGATGCGGTTTCTGAAGGGGCACGGAACCGAGAACGACTTCATCCTGCTACCTGACTTCGCGAAACTGGACCCGCATGCCGAGCCCCCGACGTTGTCGGCCGAGCAGGTTCGCCGGTTGTGCGACCGACACGCCGGAATCGGGGGGGATGGCGTGCTGCGGGTCCTACCCGTCGGCGCCGCGACCGAGGCGGAGGGCTTGGCCACCGGGGAGGCCAGGTGGTTCATGGACCACCGCAACGCCGACGGTTCGGTCTCGGAGATGTGCGGAAATGGTGCGCGGCTGTTCGCCCGGTACCTGTTAGACGTGGGTCTGGAGTCGGCCGGGGCTTTCGACCTGGCCACCCGTGGCGGGATTCGACGCGTCACCGTGGCCGACTCCGGTGAGGTGTGCGTGGACATGGGCCCGGCGCGGACCGGCGTGGGGTCGGTGGCCAAGGTCGACGGGCGGGCCTTCCCGGGTCGGCAGGTGTCCATGACCAATCCGCATCTGGTCTGTCTCACCGACGTCGCCATCGACACTCTCGACCTGTCATTCCCGCCAACGGTCGACGATGCCCTGTTCCCGGACGGGGTCAACGTCGAGTTCGTCAACATCGTCTCCCAGCTCGGTGGCGCCGAGCATCAGGGGAAGAATGGTACGAACCTAACGTTGCAGGGTGCCCCCGAGTCGGTGTCGGGCGGTGAGATCGTGCGGGTGCGGATGCGCGTACACGAGCGCGGAGTGGGGGAGACCCGATCATGCGGAACGGGTGCGTGCGCAGTTGCCGCGCAGGCGCTGCTGGGCCTGGGGCGGACATCCGGCAAGGTCGTCGTCGACGTACCGGGGGGTCGGGTGACCGTGTCGGTCACCCCCGAGACAACCGTTCTCGGTGGCCCGGCGGTGTTCGTCGCCTCCGGCCAGGTCGGCCCCGACTGGTGGTCGGCTGGGGCCGGCCACGATCAGGCGACCTGATCATCGCGGATCGAGCAATGCCTCCTCGCTGTGTGCGCTGTGCTGGGTGTGCTCGGTCTGCTCGGGAGTCTCGGTCTTCGAGTCGCGGTGCGTGTCGTACTCCGCGGGCAGATCGCGCATCGTCACCAGCGGACTGAACACCACCGGCACGGCCGCGAGCAGGGCACCGCCGGCGGCCACCCACAGCGTCGGTACGACGCCGATCCAGGTCCCCAGCGCCCCACCGACGAGCCCGCCCAGCGGCATCGTGCCCCACACCAGGAACCGCACCGAGGCGTTCATTCGGCCCAACAGGGGTATCGGGCACAGTCGCTGCCGGAAGCTGACCTGCACGACGTTGTAAAGCACGACGCCGTAGCCGACCCCGAACCAGCCGAGGATGATCCAGAGCAGCGGCAGCGGCAGCGAGGCAGCCAGCGGGGTTAGCGCCGCGAAAGGCGCGAAGATCAGGGCAGCGACTGGGATCGCCCGGCCCTCGCCGACCCACCGCACGACGCGGGAGGTGGTGACGGCACCGAGCAGGCCCCCGACCGCGCCGGCAGAGAAGACCACGCCGACAAGGGCCTCGGATAAGCCCAGCCGGCGGATCATGTACAGGACGAGCAGGGTCCCCGTGACAGTCGAGAAGAAGTTCGACGCACCTGTGCAGACCACTATTCGGCGCAGCAGCGGATGACGGAGAACGAAGCTCAACCCCTCGCCGATCTCGACCCGCAGGGAGCGCCGGGTACTGCGATTGTGCACCAGTTCCGCATGTCGGATCCGGCCGATGAACGCCGCCGAGACCAGGAAGCTCAGCGCATCGAAGACGAACATCAGCGGCGCGCCGAGGAGCCTGATGAGTACGCCGGCAGCACTGGGACCGGCGACCCGAGAAACCTCCATGCTGATGGCCAGCTTGGAGTTGCCTTCCACGATCTGTGAGCTGTGCACCAACGACGGTAGGTAACTCTGATAGGCGACGTCGAAGAAGACCGTCGAAATGCCGGTGGCCAGGGCGACCGCGAACAGCTGATAGAGGGACAGCATGTCGAAGGCGTACGCCAGCGGCACCGACCCGAGCGCAACAGCTCGGACGAGGTCGTTGACGACGAGCACCCGCTTGCGCCGCCACCGGTCCACCCAGGCACCGGCCGGCAGGCCGATCACCAGAAAGGCCAGGTACTCCAGCGCGGTCAGGATGCCCATCTCGAAGGGGGTGGCATCCAGTAACACCACAGCCAGGATGGGAAGCGCGATCAGGGTGATCTGGGTGCCGAGCTGGCTGATCGTGTCCGCGATCCAGAGCTGCCGGAAGTCGTGATGATGGACCAGGCTGCGCCGTGGCGAAGCCTCGGGCGCGGGCGTGGTCATCAAAGGGATCCTCGAACAGTGATTGGGAAAAGTCAATCACTGTTCGACGTGTCGGTATGCTGCCACCTCGTGACCGTCGAGCCGGACCGCGGGGCGGAGGGAATACTGGAGCCACAGTCGGCGACGGTGCCGGACCGGCGCAGGCCGGCTACCGACGCCGAGGTACGGGCCCTGTCGTCCACGACCCGGCTGCGGATCCTGCGGCTGTGCCTCGGGAACTCCCTGACCAATCGGGAGATCGCCGAGCGGCTGGACCGCAACCCAGCCTCGGTGCTGCATCATGTCCGCACGCTGACCGAGCACGGATTCCTCGTCGCCGAACCGCCCCGGCGGGGCCGTCGGGGCGCCCGCGAGATCCCGTACCGGGCCACGGGTCTGTCCTGGCAGCTGTCCATGGGCCACCAGGCGCGACGGGACCTGCTGCTGGAGACCTTCCTGGAGGAGGTTGCCGCGGTGGGCGAGCAGCACCTGGACAGCACCCGCCTCGGATTGCACCTTGGCGAGGACGAGATCATCGAGTTTCGCCACCGACTGCAAG
>JBPCPI010000117.1:0-6451 GCA_050999295.1 Geodermatophilaceae bacterium
AGCTGATCCAGCTTGCCGATCTTCGCCAGCGGCCGCTCCAGCCAGGTCAGCCAGGTGATCTCCCGCTCTTCCAGGATGAACTCGAGGAAGAGGATGAGCAGGAACATTCCACCGAACGCGGCGATCGAGGGGTACGCCTCATCCAGCAGGAACGCGTACGTGCCCTCCGTTTCAATCGAGCCGCCGTCCAGCGCCAGCCGCACCACGTCGACCGGGTTGAGCGATGCGGTGATTCCTACCAGTAGCAGCGGGAAGATCAGCCGCATCCCGAAGACGGCAATGGCGATGCCGACGGTCAGGAAGATCTTCTGCCAGAGCGGACTCATCCGGACCAGCACCGTGGCATTGATGACGGCGTTGTCGAAGGACAGCGACACCTCGAGCACGATGAGGATGGCGACGATCACCAGCGCCTCGGGGCCGCCGAGCCACAGCGCCCCCGCCAACGCCAGCAATGTCAGCCCGAATGACCAGCCGAAAATCCTGAGAACCACACGCTGTCTTTCCGTGAGAGGACACCCGACCCAGAGGCCGGGTCAGTGGGGCAGGCGGGACAGTCGGCTAGACGTTGACGCCGAAGTCCTGGGCGATTCCCTTCAGGCCCGAGGCGTACCCCTGGCCTACGGCACGGAACTTCCACTCCTGGCCGCTGCGGTACAGCTCGCCGAAGATCATCGCGGTCTCGGTCGAGGCGTCCTCGGTGAGGTCATAGCGTGCGAGCTCGGCGTTGTCGGCCTCGTTGACCACCCGGATGAAGGCGTTGCGCACCTGGCCGAAGCTCTGCGACCGGCTGTCCGCGTCGTAGATCGACACCGGGAAGACGATCTTGTCGATGTCCGTGGGTACGACGGAGAGGTTCACCTTTATCGCCTCGTCGTCGCCCTCACCCTCACCGGTGAGATTGTCCCCGGTGTGCTGAATCGATCCGTCCGGCGTCGCCAGGTTGTTGAAGAACACAAAGTGCTGATCCGACAGAGCCTTGCCGGTGGAGGCGAGCGCGATGGCGCTGGCGTCCAGGTCGAAGTCGGCGCCGGTCGTGCTGCGCACGTCCCAGCCCAGGCCCACCATGACGGCACTGAGACCTGCGGCTCCAGCCTCCTTGGTCAACGAGACGTTGCCGCCTTTGCTCAGGCTGACTCCCACGACATCCTCCACAGTCCGGGGTTGCCCACCCCACTCATCGACGTCCCGCTTGAGGCGGGCGGTTCGCCAACTCTAGATCAAGCGCCGCACATCACGGTGACCGCTTCTCAGTCGAGCGCGACGATCACCCGACTACGTCCTCGTGACACAGTGGACTCAGCATCGATCCGCCCGGACGGGCACCGCGACAAAGGGAGTACAGCAATGGCCTTGTGGGATCAGCTCCGGCAGCGTTCGCAGGACATGAGCAGCCAGCTGAAGACGAAGGCGGGACAGTTCAAGAACAAGGACTTCAAGAACGGCACCATGGCCATGTGCGCATTGATCGCCGCCTCGGACGGGAACATCGATCAGAGCGAGCGCGCGAAGGTGGCCGGCCTGATCACCAGCAACGATGTGTTGTCCATCTTCCCGGCGGCGGAGCTGCGCGAGACGTTCGACAACTACTGCAACAAGCTGACCTCGGACTACGACTTCGGCAAGGTGGAGTGCGTCCAGGCCATCGCCAAGCTGAAGCCGAAGCAGGACCAGGCCCGCGCGGTGATCCAGATCGGCATCATCATCGGCGGCGCTGACGGCAACTTCGACGAGAACGAGCGGGTCGCCGTGCGCGACGCGTGCTTCGCGGCGGGGATTCCGCCCACGGAGTTCGACCTCTGACATCTCGGGTTTGCCGTTGTTACCGACCGGTAATATAATCTGGCTGCCTGTACCGGGCGCGGGGAGTCACCTACTCGGGTGGCGACCCGTCACGAATTGGTGATTTGTCCGCCCACCGCTGCGCGGTCTCTCCCCAGGAGTTCTGCCCGCCATGACTCACTACAAGAGCAATCTCCGTGATCTGCGGTTCAACCTCTTCGAAGTGTTGCGGGTCCAGGATTGGCTCGGTACGGCGCCGTACGAGGATCTGGACACGGCGACTGCGCTGAGCATCCTGGCTGAAGTCGACCGGCTGGCCCGGGGGCCGATCGCCGAGTCCTTCGCTGATGCCGACCGGCATCCGCCCGTGTACGACGCTGCGACGAAGTCGGTAACGTTGCCGGCCTCGCTCACCCGTAGCTGCCAGGCGATGCTCGACGGGGACTGGCATCGCCTTTCCGTGCCGAAGCATCTCGGCGGCTATGGCGCTCCGCCGAGCCTGCAATGGGCCTGCGCCGAGTTGATCCTGGGCGCCAACCCCGCGGTGTTCCTGTTCATGACCGGGCCCAGCTTCGCCACGGTCATTGACAGCCTCGGTACACCGGAGCAGAAGCGCTTCGCCCAGGTCGCCATCGATCGACACTGGGCAGGCTCGATGGTTCTCACCGAGCCCGACGCCGGATCCGATGTCGGAGCGGGCAGGACCAGGGCGATCCAGCAGCCGGACGGTACGTGGCACATCCAGGGGGTGAAGCGCTTCATCACCTCTGGTGACTGGGACCTGCCGGAGAACATCTTCCATCTGGTGCTGGCCCGGCCCGATGGCGCCGGTCCGGGAACGAAGGGCCTTTCGCTGTTCATCGTCCCCAAGTTCCGCTTCGACTGGGACGCCTTCGAGCTCGGCGCACGCAACGGCGTGTTCGCGACCAATCTCGAGCACAAGATGGGCCTCAAGGCATCGTCAACGTGCGAGCTGACGTTCGGCGCGGACGAGCCGGCGGTGGGCTACCTCGTCGGGGGTGTCCACGACGGCATCCGGCAGATGTTCCGCACGATCGAGGCCGCCCGGATGATGGTCGGCACCAAGGCGATCGCCACCCTGTCCACCGGCTATCTCAACGCTCTGGACTACGCCAAGACAAGGCTGCAGGGTGCTGATCTCACCCGCTCGACGGACCCCACCGCTCCCCGAGTGCGCATCATCGACCACGCCGACGTACGCCGATCCCTGCTGCTGCAGAAGTCCTACGCCGAGGGCATGCGGGCGCTGTACCTGTACGCGGCGAGCTGGCAGGACCGGATCCGGCGCGGAGGTGAGCCGCCGGACATCCAGCAGGCCAATCGCGTCAACGACCTGCTGCTGCCGATCGTCAAGGGTTTCGGCTCCGAGCGGGCCTATGCGCTGCTCGGAGCGGAGTCCCTGCAGGTCTTCGGCGGCTCCGGGTACCTGCAGGACTACCCCATCGAGCAGTACGTCCGCGACGCCAAGATCGACACGCTCTACGAAGGCACCACCGCGATCCAGGGCATGGACCTGTTCTTCCGCAAGATCGTCAAGGACAAGGGTCAGGCGCTGGCCACTGTCTTCGGTGAGATCCAGTCGAGCCTCGACAACGAGGCGGGCAACGGCAGGCTCAAGGACGAGCGCGCGCTGCTCGCGATCGCACTCGGCGACGTCCAGGCCATGGTGGGTGCCATGGTGGGTCAGCTGACCACTGCCCAAGAGGACATCACCAACCTCTACAAGGTCGGGCAGAACACGACGCGGTTGCTGCTCGCCTTCGGCGACCTGCTGACCGGGTGGCTGCTGCTGCGCCACGCAGAGGTGGCGATGGCTGCCCTCAGCGAGGACACCTCGATCAAGGATCAGGCGTTCTACGAGGGCAAGCTCGCCTCGGCCAGGTTCTTCGCCACCCAGGTGCTGCCGAGGCTGACCGCGGAGCGCACGCTCGTCGAGAACACCGACAACGCGCTCATGGACATCTCTGCGGACGCGTTCTAGCGCGCTTCGTGTCGAGTGGGCGGTGCTGCCTGCCACACTGAGCGACAGTGCCGTGGACCCGCCGCGGTCGCGATAGGTGCTGGCATCGCCGGCACGAGGAGGCTGGACACAATGGGTGTCGGCATCTCGATCTTCCTACTGGCCCTGGGCGGCATTCTCGCCTTCGCCGTCACCGCCGACGTCAACGGCGTCGATCTCGCCGTCGTCGGATTCATCCTGATGGCGGTCGGTGTCGTCGGCATCATCATCTCGCTGGTGCTGATGAATCAGCGGAGCAACACCAGCCACCGTGTCGTGGAGGAACGTCGCTACCGCGACGACGGAACCCTGTACTGAGCCCAGCGGCCAACACCCGCTGACTCCTCCCGACACGGGCCGTTAACCGCCCGGTCGCACCGGACGCCTACGCTCGGCAGGTGACATCGACCCCGACCGTGCGCCGATGGGTGCACCTGGACGGTGCCGTCAACGTTCGCGACGTGGGGGATCTCCCGACCTCCGATGGCGGGACGACCGCCCCCGGGCGGTTGCTCCGGGCGGACAACCTGCAGTCGCTGACCGACGCGGACGTCCGCCGGCTGGTGCAGGATCTCGGCGTGCGGCTGGTGGTGGATCTGCGCACCGGCGTCGAGGTCCGCTCCGAGGGCCCCGGCCGGCTGAGCCAGGACGATGCGGTCGCGCACGTGCACCTGTCGCTCTTCCCGGAGGGCGGCGACAACACCGACTTCGCGGCCGACGACGTCCTGCCATGGCAGCGCGGAGACGCCCGCGCCCGGGCCACACCCGGCCAGGACGGCGCTGCCGGGTACTACCTCGGCTACCTCCGTGACCGTCCGGACAACATCGTCGCTGCGCTGCGAGCCATCACCCGACAGGTGGACGGCGCGGCACTGGTGCATTGTGCAGCCGGCAAGGACCGCACAGGGGTCGTCATCGCTTTGGCGCTCAGTGTGGCGGGCGTGCAACGAGAGGCAATCATCGACGACTACGTCGCCACCGCCGATGTTCTGCCGCAACTCGTCGCGCGGTTGGAGGCAAGCCCGACGTACGCCGAGGATGTCTCCGGTCGCAGCCTGGACAGCCATCGGCCGATCGCCGCGAACATGGAGCGCTTTCTCGGCACACTCGACGCCCGCTACGGCGATCCGCTGGGCTGGCTCGACGAGCACGGCTTCGCCGCCGACGAGCAGGACGCGCTGCGCCGCCGCCTGGTGACCTAGCCGGCCGGCACTCTCCCGCTCCGGCCGAGGATCCCTTCGCCTGCAACGGTTACAGTGACCCGTCATCTGAACCGCCGGAAGGTGCGCCATGTCCAGCGACACCGAGTTGGTCGAACTCGAGGCCCGACGCCAGGAGCTGCGCGAGAAGTACGTGCTTCCGCCTGCGGAGCGGGACACGCCAGGGCAGGGCATCCACCACGCGGCGCTGATCTGCTCCGACGTCGAGCAGACGATCCAGTTCTACCAGGGCTTGCTCGGCTTCCCGTTGGTCGAGCTGGTCGAGAACCGCGACTATCCGGGCTCGTCGCACTTCTTCTTCGATCTCGGCAACCAGACGCTGCTCGGCTTCTTCGACTTCCCGGGTCTTGGTCTCGAGCCGGGCGTCGAAGCGATCGGCGGCGTACAACACATCGCTATTTCCACGCCACGCAACCGCTGGGAGCAGCTACGCGTCCGGTTGGACGGAGCTGGCGTGACGTACGCCGGACCGGACATCGGAATCCCCGAGTCGATGTACTTCAGGGACCCGGACGGCATCGGCATCGAGCTGCTCAGCGATCCGCTGATGTACTTCGCCGGCCACCAACTCGACGAATAGCCGGACCACGAGCGCGTTGCGCGCCCAAGGATCAGGACGGCTGGTAGTCCGTCGCCCCGTCGACGTGCTGGTAGATCCGCGGCCCAATCGGGCGACGCATCTCCTCCGCGATGTGGCCGAGCAGCCCGGCCGAGCGGGCCAGGAGGGCGAACCCCCGCAGGATCTCCACCGGGAAGCCCAGGTCGCACAGCGCCGCCCCGCACACCCCCGCTCCATTGAGCGGAAGGCTGCGGCCCAGCAGGTCCGGGTGAACCCGGCCGATCGCCTGGAACAAGCGTAGGTGCGGCCCGAGCAGGCCTTCCTCGGCGGCGACACGCAACAGCACCGGCGTCCGGGGATCGCCGTTCTTGTGCACGTTGTGCCCGAGCCCCGGCACGTAGCGCCCCGCCGCACGCTGGGCGCGCACGGCCTCGCGGGCAACGTCGTCCCATGCCTCGTCGGACTCGGGAAGCGTCCCGTCACCAGATGTGTGCCCTGCAAGTGCCGCAGCGAGGAAGCGTCCAGCGTCCTCGGTCACGCCGAGGAAACGGGACCCGCCTCCGAGCAGGCCGGCGGCCAGGGCTCCCTGTACCGACTCCGGCGCACCGGTCAGGGTCAGCCGCGCGGCCATCGCCGACGGCGTGAGGCCATGGTCGGCCAGGGCGACGAGCACGGCCTCGAAGACCCGCAGCTCACCGGCGCTCGGCCGCCGCAACGCGACCAGCCAGTACGCGAGTTCCGAGAAGCCCACCTGCCCCATCAGATCGCGGGCCAGGTCCTGTCCGAGCACCGAGATGGTGGATTCGTCGGAGCTGCCGATCGACGTCTGGTAGCCGGTCATGATCCGTCCTTCGCTCGGGATACGCCCGC
>JBPCPI010000133.1:0-7735 GCA_050999295.1 Geodermatophilaceae bacterium
TTCGTGATCTCCTCGCACGACCCACGGGTGGTTGCGATCGCAGACCATCTCCTCCGGCTGGATCACGGAAGGGTGGTCGAAAGCACGTGAAGCGGGCAACGAACAGACCACCTATTCGCGGTTATGCGCACAACTGCGACGAATCGGGCCCTTCCACGACGGTTATGCGCATAACCGCGGCTGTAACGGACCACGCGGCATGAGCCGCCATGGTGCGTTGATTACCGCACTGGGACTGGTCAAGTCCTATCGCCGCGACGCCGAGACCGTGCATGCGCTGCGCGGCGTGGACCTGTCAATCAACCGCGGCCAGGTCGTCGCCCTGATCGGACCGTCCGGGTCGGGCAAGAGCACGCTGCTCAACGTGCTCTGCGGTTGGGAGCACGCGGAGGCCGGCGAGCTGATCCTGGATGACGCACTCGGGGCCAGCAGACCGGAGGAGCTGCCATGGGGGCGCGTCGCGCTCGTACCGCAGGCCCTCGGGTTGCTTGAGGAACTCACCATCCTGGACAACGTGCTCATGCCCGCCCGGCTCTCGGGCGGGGTGCAGCCGCTGCTCGGCCGAGCGGAGGAGTTGATGACCGAGTTCGGCATCGATCATCTGCGCGCCCGCTATCCCGACCAGGTGTCACTGGGAGAGCAGCAGCGCACTACGGTGGCCCGTGCTCTCCTGCTGCATCCCATGGTCGTCCTGGCCGACGAGCCCTCCGCGCACCAGGATGCCGGCTGGTCCGACGTGCTCTTCGCCGCCTTCAGCGGCCTCGCCGCCGAGGGTTCGGCGTGTCTGATCGCGACACACAACCCGGTCGTCTGGGAACGCGCAAACACGGTGCTGGCCATGCGCGACGGAGAACTCTCCACGCATAACACCCAGCCGTCAGCCGCAGCGCACTGATCCTCAGCCGGCAAGCAGGGCGAAGGACCCGAGCCGGATGGCGGTCACCAGAGCCAGCCGTAGCCATGGCAGGGCGCTCATACCTCGACGCACGTCGCCGCCGGCCAAGCAACAATGGGTTGCCACCTCAGCTCAATGACACCGCGACCCGGGCTGCCTCGGCTAACCGCCGGTGGCCTGCCGGAGGGTCGATTCGTCGGTCACGACTGCGCCGTCCGGGATGTGGGTGCCCGCCAGGATGATGAAACTCAGCCCGTCGCCCGCGGGCCCCTGCAGGATGACCCCGTTCCCGATGACGACATCGTCACCGACGATGACCCGCAAGACCACCGAGGACTCCCCCACGGTGACCCGGTTGCCGACCTGAAGGGGGCCGTGGATAACCGCGTCGTCGTCCACGATGAAGAAGTCCCCCACGAGAAGTTCGGTGCCCTCCAGGGCATGGAAGGTCCCCCAGTTGCCGATGTCGGCGCCCTCACCGATGACGATCGGTGCGCCCCGGCCGACCTCGCCTCGGCGGTGCGCCGGGCACTCGCGCAGGTGGACGCCGCCGCGCTGCGCCGCCGGCACGCCCAAGCCCGCCGCGCCGCCGACGTCGGCTACTGGCCCACCCAAGACGGCATGCCCGACTGGTCGCCGACCTCCCCCTGCCGGCAGCCGCCGCCTGCTGCGATGCCATCACCCGTTACACGACAATCCACCCCAGGACGGGGACACCCGGCCGATCAGGCAGATCCGCACCGACATGCTCACCGACCTGATCCTGCGACCATGGGACACCACCCGGGCCCCCGGTCACCGCCGAGGTCACCATCCACCTCACCATCCCCACCACCAGCGGCACCGGTCTGGACGATGATGCCGCCGAGGCCCAGGTCGACGGGCAGACCACCGGCGAGTCGGATAATCGAAGCGACGGAATGACTCCATGTCGGCCGGGTGCTCGGCGCGTGACCAGATCGAACCGGCGCTCAGCGGTCACGAGGGGATTCGGAACTCGAACGCGAGGAGCGCACCGCGAGCCTGCTGGGGCTCAGTACCTTCGGCGACTGCTACTAGCGCCGTCCGCCAGGCTGCGGCGAGCATCCGGCCGAGAAGCGGGGACGCCGGGGCGGCGCTTACGCTCAGCATCTCAGCCAACCTGTCGTGTTCCACTCCCGCTGGCGGAGTTCCCAGGATGTGGGGGAATCCCTCGCCGACGGCGAAGTCGAACCCGACCAGCAGGGCGGCCGTCACGGCCGCCGGGCGATCCGACGCTGGGGCGGACGCCGCGATGGCGCCTTCCATCCGGTCCAGCAGTCGCTGCTCGACGTCCTCCCGCACGAAGGTGTAGAGCCCGAGCTTGCTGCCGAAGTGGTGGTAAAGCGCGCCGGTGGTGACCTTCGCCGCCGCCGCCAGCTCGCCGACCGTGACCTCGTCGAAGGGTCGTGCCCCGAATGCCTTGACCGCCGCGAGCGCGAGCCTGCCCTTCGGGGAGGTCGACACCGGGATCCATTCGCGCATCTGACCATAATGTCGTTATGCTTTCCAGCAATCCAGTTACGACACGGAAGGAGGCGCCATGAAGCTTGAGTTCCTGTTCGTCCCGACCTCTGACCTGAACGCGTCACTCGCCCTCTACCGCGACGGCCTTGGCTTCACTGAGGTCTGGCGTGAGGGCGACACGACCGTCGCCCTGTCCTTGCCGGGCACCGACGTGCAGCTCATGCTCGACGCCAACAATCCCGATGCCCCGCTCGGGCCGCTGTTCGTCGTCGACAGCGTCGAGGCATTCCACGGCGCCCGGGCAGAGTCACTCACCGTGGTCGAAGAGCCCTCGGAGATCCCCGGTGGCTTCTTGGCCACCTACCAGGACCCGGGCGGGGCCACCATCTACGTCATGGACCAGTCAACGGACTCCGCCATCCAGTAATGGCGACAAGCTTTGTCGGGAGCGAAGGAGAGTCACCGACTGACTCATGCGGGTGTCGTTCGACGGCGTGGATCGCAAGGGGCAGAAGATGACCGCACGCCGTCAGCTCGGACCCATCTTGATCAGCCCATCGCCGCGAGTCGATCACATCACCCTAGGTACGCAGAGCCCCATGTTCGATGTGACGGAAATGGGGCATGCCGGTAGGTGCGATCGCTGCTCGGGAGGGAGGGGTCGGCTCGGGGTCGGGATGAGCCGCGTGCGTTGGTGTAGTTCATCCAGTTCGAGCCGGCGAGTTGAGCCCATCTGGTGGCGGCGCCGATGCTCACGCCGAGGAGGTGAGCGACCACTGCGGGCGGTGTAGTCGACGCCAGTCGCAGCATCGCGGCGTTACGGCTGGTGCGGGTGGTGATCCCGAGCTGGTTCATCCGCAGCATGAGTGAGCGGGGGTGGATGTGGTGTCCAGCGCTCTTCCCGGTGAACAGCCATCTATGGTTGGCCAGCGTGCTGGCGGTGCCGAAGGGCTTTGGCGATCGGCAGAGCGGTGGCGAGCTCGTCGAGCGGCGGGATCAACACCGAGTGGCTCGGGGCCCAGCCGGAGGTAGGTGTCGGTGCCGTTGTTGGTGACCTCGATGGTGATGTCGACCACCGAGGACGACGACCCCCACCGTTCTGAGGACTCACCATTCGTCGCTGGCCGCTGCAGTGCTTCCGGGGGAACCAAACGACATCCGACGGTCAACCCGCGAGGCGGTGAGCGTTATCGGGTACGGATTGCCCATCCGATGACATATTCTCGCGCGGTCGCCCTGACCGTGCCGGCTCGAGGACGCCTGCCTGTGGGGACGGGGCCCGATCCGGTTGTGCTGGACTCGGCTCTGTGAGGTCCGCCGACGGCTCGAGACTGAGCACCGGCCGAGGGAACATGTGCCCCGCCACATGTAGCCCCCGCTGCCGAATCCCGAAGACCCCGAGGGCCAGTGCCGCGAGAGCAACGATCGCTCCCCCGGCGATCAGCGCGACTGGTGCGCCGAGGTTCTCCCCCATCCACCCGACGACCGGGGCACCCACGGGCGTGCCACCCATGAACGCCATGAAGTACAGGGCCATCACCCGTCCGCGCATGGTCGGGTCGATGCCGAGCTGTACGAAGGAGTTCGCGGCCACCATGAACGTCAACGCGGCCGCTCCGGTGGGAATCAAGACGGTTGCGAACGCCAGGTACGCCGGCATCAGGCCGGATGCCACCTCGAACAGGCCGAAAACGAATGCCGCGACGTAGAGCGTTCGCTGCCGCGGCCGCCCGGCACGGCGGGTCGAGAGCAGGGCGCCGGTGACCGACCCAACCGCGAACGCGGTCGAGAGCAGCCCGAAGGCCTCTGCCCCCCGATCGAAGACATCGGTGACCATCAGAGCCATCGTGATCGAGAAGTTCAGGCCGAATGTGCCCACGACGAAGACCAGCAGCATCGCCGCTTTGATGTCGGGATGCGCCCCCACGTACGACAACGCTGCCCGCAGTTGCCCGCGCCCGCGCGGCAGCGTCGGTGAAGGGCTCAGCTCGCTGGTACGCATCAGTCGCAACGCCAGGATCGTCACCACGTAGCTGCCGGCATTCAGCAGGAAGACCGGGCCGGTGTCGTCCCCGGCTGCGGCGATCATCAGTCCGGCAACGGCGGGTCCGATCAGACGAGCAATATTGAAGATCGTCGAGTTCAGGCCCACCGCGTTGGCGAGATTGTCGGTGCCCACGATCTAGGCGACGAAGGACTACCGGATCGGCATGTCCATTGCAGCGGCGACCCCCAGCATCGCGGCGATCACGAAGACGTGCCACAGAGCCACCAGATCGGTGAGGACCAGGACGCCCAGCAGCAACGCGGCCAGGCACATCGTTGCCTGGGTGAGCATCATCAGCCGGCGCTTGTCGTAGCGGTCGGCAAGCATCCCCCCGTACAGGCTCAGCACCAGGATCGGCGCGAACTGCAACGCGGTCACGATCCCCAGAGCCAGTCCACTGTCCGAGAGCTGCAGTACCAGCCAGTCCTGGGCGATGCGCTGCATCCAGGTACCGGTGTTGTTCACCAGGTTCGCACCGGCGTAGAGCCTGAAGTTCCTGATCCGCAACGAACGAAACGCGCCTGCGTCGGCCACGACGGTCTCGGTCACCAACGGAACCCAGACCCAGTCCCAGTCACGGTCCGCGGCTGCCGCTGCGGGCGGATCACTCCAGCAGCCTGTCGATGATGGCGCTGGCCTTGCGAAGTTGCTCGCGCTCGTCGGGTCTGAGCTCGTTGATCCGCTGAGCCAGCCAGGCTTCGCGCATGCGGATCTCCTCGTCGAGAAGTCGATTGGCCTCGTCGGTGACCTGCACGATGACCTGGCGCCCATCGGTCAGGTGCTTCGACCGGGTGACCAGACCAGCGCCCTCGAGCGTGGCCAGCACTCGGGTCATCGACGGCGGCTGCACCCGCTCGTACCCCGCGAGTTCGCCAGGCGTGAGCGGACCCTTGGCCCGCAGGGTCGACAGTGCCGCAAGCTGGGTCAGGGTGAGCGAGGTATCGGCTCGCTGACCCCGCAGCCGACGGGACAGCCGCATGACCGACAAGCGCAGGTCATGTGCCAATGCGGCAGTGTCGAGTGTCGTCCGTTCCATTCCGATCGTTAGCTTACCTTACGATCGTACGGCCTGATCTCGCGATCTTGACGAGGCCGGGGGACGACGGGCTAGCCGATGAGCTGCTGAATCGGCTCGATGAAGAAGTACACCGCGAACAGAATCGCTGAGATCCACATGAGTGGGTGGATGTCCTTGGATCGGCCCTTTGCCAGCCGCAACACGACGAAGCTGATGAAGCCGGCACCGATCCCGTTGGTGATCGAGAAGGTGAACGGCATCAGAGCCATCGTGAGGAATGCCGGAATGACCAGCGACAGGTCGTCGAACTCGAGATTGCGGATCTGGCTCACCAGCAGAGCACCGACGACGACCAGAGCGGGGGTGGCGGCTTCGGAAGGGACGATGGCAACCAGCGGTGACAGGAACATGGCCACCAGGAACAGCCCGCCGGTGACCACGCTGGCCAGCCCCGTCCGAGCACCGTCGGCCACTCCGGAGGCGGACTCGATGTAGGTCGTGTTCGACGAGACGCTGGCCGCACCTCCGGCAGCAGCAGCGACCGAATCCACGAAAAGCACCCGCGTTGCGCCGGGCAGGTTGCCCTGCTTGTCGAGCAACTTGCCCTCAGCGCCGATCGCGACTGCCGTTCCCATCGTGTCGAAGAAGTCGGCCAGCAGCAGGGTGAAGACGATGAGCAGGGCAGCCAGCGCACCGATCCGGTCGAATCCGCCGAACAGCGAGAAGTTGCCGACGATCGACAGATCAGGAGTGGCAACCAGGCTGTCGGGCAACGCCGGCACGGTGAGCTGCCATCCGTTCGGATTGACCCCGTCGGGTCCGAACGCGGGCCCGACCTTGGCGATCGCCTCGACGATGATCGCGATGATCGTCGTCACGATGATTCCGATCAGGATCCCGCCGCGGACCTTGCGCACCACCAGGACCGACATGATCAGCACGCCGAGCACGAAGACCAGGACCGGCCAGCCGTCGAGATTGAAGCCATTGCCGAGTTGGACCGGCACGACGGTGTTGGCGGCGTCCGGAACGCGCTTGACGAACCCGGCATCAACCAGTCCGATCAGGGTCAGGAACAGCCCGATTCCGACGCTGATCGCGATCTTGAGCTGCTGCGGGATGGCAGTGAAGATCGCCGTTCGCAGTCCGGTGACCACCAAGATCGCGATCAGCACACCTTCGAGTACGACCAGACCCATGATCTCCGGCCAGGACATCTGGGTGGCCGCGAGCACGGCGACCAGTGCGTTGAGGCCCAGCCCGGTAGCCAATGCGAACGGATACCGGCCGATGATCCCCATCAGGATCGTCATGACGGCCGCGACCATGGCCGTCGTTGCTGCTACCGCCGCGAAGGGCAGCGTGGTGCCGTCGACATCCTCGCCGCTGAGGATGATCGGGTTCAGTACCAGGATGTAGGCCATCGTGAAGAAGGTCACGAAACCGCCGCGTACCTCACGGCTGTACGTCGAACGCCGCTCGCTGACCTCGAAATACGCGTCGAACCCGCTCTTCGCCCTGATCTTCGGACCACTGTTGACCCGGGGACCGGTCCGCTTGCTGACCTCCGGCTCATCGGTGGCCACGGCCGTCCCGCCGCGCGGGCGGCGTACTCGCGGAAGCCGGCGTCGCGGGGCAACCGCGGCAACGCCGGCGTCTATGTCTGCGTCGGGATCGATGTCGTCCGGTTCGACGTCGTCGTCCTCGTCCTGAAGCTCGTCGTCGAGGTCCTCGTCCTGAAGCTCGTCGTCGAGGTCCTCGTCCTGAAGCTCGTCGTCCTCGCGCTCGTCGTCCTCGAGCTCGTCGTCGTCCTCGAGTTCGTCGTCCTCGAGTTCGTCGTCCTCGAGTTCGTCGTCGGCGGTGACGCTCGTGCTCCCGGACGGTCCGTGCGGCGTTGGTTCCTCGTCAACCGCGTCCGTGGTGGACTCGTCGGTCGCTGGCGGCTGGTTCGCCGCGTCCTTACGGGGACGCCGGCCTGACGGTGGAGTGGAGGCTGCGATGTGGCGAACGGACAACGGTTACCTCGGCGTGGGTGACGACGGCACAATTGGATGTGTCGTGGAGGGATGGTGGCTGAGCAGCGAGCATCGTGTCATACCAAAGCCGCATAGGGTGGCCGCGTGACTCGAGCGTTACGTCCCCCGCCACCGCCCCGGGAGATCGACGCCGTGCGCGTGGCGGTGGTGGGCACCGCACTGTCCCTGATCGGGTTCCTGGTGCTGCTGTTCTTCATTCCGGATCTGCGTCGAGCCGACGCCATGGTCTGGCTGTGGTCCTTTTTGTCAGCCTT
>JBPCPI010000224.1:0-3713 GCA_050999295.1 Geodermatophilaceae bacterium
GCGTTGCTGCGGGCGCAGCCCGAGCCGTTCGGGCCGGTGGCATCGGATCCGACAATCAGCCGGATGTTTGAGGCGTTGGCCGTTGATGTCGACGGCGCGATCGCGGCGATCCGGACGGCGCGCGCAGCTGCGCGCGCCAATGTCTGGGACCGCCGGTCCCCGCTGACGGATCAGTCTGTGGTGGTCATCGATCTGGACGCCACGCTGATCGGCGCGCACTCGGAGAAGGAACTCGCGTCGCCGAACTACAAACGCGGGTTTCGGGATCCACCCGATGATGGCGTTCGTCGACCACGGCCACGGCATTGGTGGCGGTTGAGCGGGGAAGTGCACATCACCGCTGTTGGTTCTCGGAGACAGCTGACAGGGGAGCGATGCTGTTCGTCATCCTCAATCCTGGCCTCGGCGGGGCCGTCGCTTGACGGTCACACGCGGCTGCTAGACGATTGCCGACAGGATCGGTGTCTGGCCAGACTCGGTCCAGGTGTCCGGCGGGAGGCTCTCCACGCGGCTGCCCACCTTTTGCGGGTGTGGCTCTCTTTCGGTCTGCAATCCGTCGGGCACCGTGACGAGGCGTGGCTCGAAAGGGGACTGCCCAGCTCGTAGCAGCAATGCCCACCTCGCCGGGCACTGTTGCGTTGCTCGATCGGGTCGGGCACGAGACTGGTGTCATGAGCTCGTCCTCAGCCTCCCCGTTCGCTGGTTTCCGGTTCCCTCGCGAGGTGATCTCGGTCGCGGTGCGGTGGTACCTGAGGTACGGATTGTCCTACCGCGATGTCGAGGAGCTGCTCGCCGAGCGTGGCGTCACGGTCGATCACGTTTCGGTCTATCGGTGGGTCCAGCGGTTCACCTCGGAGTTTGTCGAGGCGGCTCGGCCTCGACGTCATGTGCCTGGTGATCGGTGGTTCGTTGACGAGACCTACGTCAAGGTCAGCGGCCGGTGGACGTACCTATACCGGGCGATCGACCAATACGGGCAGGTCATCGACGTGTGGCTGTCCGCGAAACGAGACCTAGCCGCCGCTCGGGCGTTCTTCACCCGGGCGCTGGCCAGCGGGGCGGTGCCCGTCGAGGTCACCACGGACCGGGCACCTGCCTACTCGCGGGTTCTCGACGAGCTGATCCCGACCGCCCTGCACGACACCGAGCAGTACGCCAACAACAGAGTCGAGGCAGACCATGGTCGGCTCAAGGCCAGGCTTCGACCCATGCGCGGCCTCAAGACCTTCCGATCAGCACGGGTCCTTGCAACCGGTCACGCATTCGTCCAGAACCTTAGACGCGGCCACTACCACATCACCATCGACGCGCCAGTCAACCATCGAGTCCGAGTGGCCTTCGACGAACTGACGCTCGCCATCTGAACCCGGGCGGGCGATCGTTCAACCATGCCACCCGATCGGCCAACGCAACAGAGCCGGGTGGGGATCCCTGTTAGCGAATGTCTGGTGCGGATCGACCTCGTTTCGGCGGATCCGGCTGCCGGAGAGACCGACAACGTGAACAAGGGAGTGACACTGTGATCCTTCGACTGGGCATCGACATCGCTGTCCGCGCACCGCATCACGCGAGCCTCGCCGACGAGCGTGGGCAGCTGCTGTGGTCTGGGCATCGGTTCCGAACCACCGCAGATGATCTCGACCGTTTGTGGGAACGCCTGCCGTCGGGGCCATCAGCCCGAGGACCTCACCGTAGTGATGGAACCGACCCGCAACGCCTGGGTGCCGCTGGCGGCATGGTTGCGACGCAAGGGCGCCACCATCGTGCTGGTCTCCGCAGAACGGTCCGCCGATCTGCGTGCCTACTACGCCAAACACACCAAGAGCGACCGACTGGACTCGGTGCTGCTGGCGAGGCTGCCGATGCTGCACCCCGAAGGCCTCCATCCCGAACGAGGACTCGGATTTGGTGACCCGCTGCGGCGAGCCACGAAGATGCATTCGACCCTGGTGAACCGTCGCACCACCAGCCTTGCCCGACTCGACTCGTTGTTGGAGATCCTCGGCCCGGGCTGGCATGCCGCCCTGCGCGGCGATCTGGCGAACAAGACACCACTGAAGTTCCTGGCCGCAGGCTATGCCGACCCCCACACGCTCAAACGGATCGGCCGAGCCCGGCTGGCCCGCTTCATCCACCGACACTCCCGCGGCGCATGGGGAGAACCCGACGCCGACGCGCTCCTGGCCGCGGCTCGAGCAACTCAGGACCTCTGGGGAGACGACGACCTGTCCTTCCCCGACCTGGCCGACGACATCGCCGTCGAAGCCTGGCTCGCTCTGAAGCTGACCGAGGAGATCAAGGAGCTCGACGAGCGCATCAGCGTGCTCGTCCGGGAACGCGACCCGCCCGGCATCATCACCTCCGCACCAGGCGTCGGCGCGGTCACCGGCGCCGTCATCTTGGGCAGGCTTGGTGACGCCACCCGGTTCTCCTCGCTGGCCGCCGCGCGCTCCTTCAGGGGCCTGGTGCCCTCACTCGATGCATCCGGGGTCTCCGGTCGCCACGGAAGCCCGACCAAACGAGGCGACGCGCTGCTGCGCGAAGCGCTGTTCATCAGTGCCAACCAGGCACGCCGTCTCGACCCGACGCTGGCGGCCAAGTACCACCGGCTCATGGTCGAAGCCGGCAAGCACCACAACTCCGCGCTCTGCCATATCGCCACCACGCTATTGACCCGAGTCGTTGCCTGCTGGCGAAACCAGACCCCCTACGAGGTCCGCGACATCGACGGACGCCCGGTCACCGCGACCGAGGCCCGCGATATCGTCACGGCCCGCTACACAGTCCCCGATGAGATCCGCCGATCACGCACAACGATGCGGACGGACCGGCGAAGCAAGGAGACACAACGTGCTCCATCAACCGGCCCGTCCAGATCCCACGCTAAGCCAGCAGGCGCTTCTTGACATCCCTTAGGAAACTCAACGGCGGCCCGTTCCGGTCGTTCCAGTTCGAGGCCTTCATCGCCCTTCACCCCGAGCTGCATCACGTCCGGACCCGGGTCCGGACCCCCGGGCAGAACGGGTCACGCGAACGCGGCTTCGGCACCGTGAAGTACGAGCGCCTGTTCATCGACGAGATCGACGACGCCCTAATGCTCGCCAAACCGCCGAGGAGTACCGCATCGAGTACAACATCATCCGGCCACACGAGGCCATCGCCTTCAACCGGCCCCAGGAGGTGCACCTGGGCCTGGCCGACCCCACCACCCCGACCTTGCAAACCGCGGAAATCCTGCCAACTCCTTGACGCGGGACAGATGTTTCCAAACCGTCCTGGACACACACGGTAAGGACGCGCATAAGGACGCCGACCGAAACGCGGGAGCTCATTCAGTCAGGGCGGCGTAAAGCACCCGTCCATCACTGGCTACCGACGGCGTTCGATGAGCTGGCGCTCGCCATCTGACTCCCCGGCGGACGACCGTTCAGCCATGCCACCCGATCGCCAACGCAACAGAGCCATGATGAGTGTTGGGCCTGTGAGAAGGGTCGCGTAAGACCTTCCGGGGCACGACTTTCGGTTGTCAACCACTTACTCGTTGCAATTGAGGAGGACGCTCAATTGCCGCCATCAAGGACCTGACCTAGTCGTCCGCCGGACCTACCAGTTACCCCGCACCTCTGGACTCCGTTACATTACAGCGGCCCTGGGCGCTACTCACGACGGCGGCCAGCGCTGCGCCGACGGCTTGCTCCACAGAGATGGTCTTG
>JBPCPI010000237.1:0-8616 GCA_050999295.1 Geodermatophilaceae bacterium
CCAGTCGGGTGGCTACCACAGCTGCCCCCGGTGACGTGATCTGCACCAAGACCGCTCGGACCGGCCCGAGCTTCCGGGCTGCCGCCAGCACCGCGTTGCCCAGCCGCAACCGTTGCCGACCGGCCGCGGGACTGTGACCCGCTTGGAGCGTGGCCAGTACTGGCCACTGGTAGTGCCGGGCAATGTCCATTTCGTCGCGAACTCTGGTGTCCCAACGTTGCCGCACCGCCCCCCCACCGATGCCCAGCAGCAAACCGGCCAGCAGGCACGACACGGTCACCGTGCTCGGGCGGGGACTGTCTGGAGTGTTTGGCACGACGGCATCCCGGATGACCCGGCCACCCAGCACGTCGCTGGAGGACAGGATGTCGAGTTCGGCGCTGCGCGCCCTCAGCGCCTCGATGAGTCGCTGCAGGGTGACGTTGTTCGCGGTGTCACCCGTCGGGCCAAGGGCAGCGGTTTCCGCCTCGAAGTCTGTGCGCAACTCGTTGAGAGCACGGCTCAGCGCCATCCTCCTGGCTGAGAGATCCGCGGCCGCTGACGTCAGCCGATTGGTGAGGTAGGCGGCGGCCAGAGCGTCTGCTCCTCTCATCGCCTGCTCGCCAGTCGAGGCCCGGTAGGTCACGGCCAGGATCGTCGTGTTGGTGGCTACGGTCACCTCGACGTGCTCCGGGAGCGAGCGGGCATCGGTGGCGCCGTCCAACAGCTGCGATGCATCGCTCAGAACCTGTGCTGATGTGACTAGTCGTGCCTCTGTGTCCAGGTTGATCAGATCGGTGGAGAAGTCGGCGGCCGCTTCGGTGGTCGCCGGCAGCACCAACACCTGCGCGGTGGCCTTGTAGGTCTTCGGATGCACAGTGAGGATCGTCATGGCGACGACGAGGCCGGTAAGGACGCCGATGACCACGATCAGTCCACGGCGTCGAAGGAAGCCGACGTAGTCCGACACCGTCACCGAGGTCGTTGTCGAGACCGCTGACTCTGACGGCCCGTCAGCATCGCCGTGCGCCATCACGACCCGTTCCTAGTTTGCTCATCGATCGGATAGAAGCCCTCCGCCACGTCTCGGGTCAGGGATCGTACCCGCTGGATCTCGGCGGCGCTCAGTCTGTCCCGGAAGGACGTCAACGCGGCCTGGCCCGTCATTGGCCGGTACGCCGTCCGCGACAGGCCGCGGGAGAAGTTCCAGGCGAACGAGCTGTCGGCCGATCCCAGAGCAGTCGTCGCCGCCTGCACCCGGCGTCGCACCCGGTCTGTCCAGGTCAACCCGGCCAGGGCGTAGACCTCCCGGAAGGCCTGCTCCGGTGCCCTGGTGAAATCCTCGTAGCGCCGTACGTGCACGTTCGGGTCGGCTTTACGTAGACGGTCGACGGCGTCGTAGGCGGTGTTCCACAGCTGGGCGTTCTTGGCTAGCCGGTCCTGTGACCCCACCAGCGCCCGCAGGGTCGGGGCATGGTCTGCGAGAAGATCGCGCATCAACAGCGGCTGTTCGAGTAGCTCGTGGAAGTAAATGGTCCAGCCCAGTTTCTTCCAGCTGCCGACAAAGGCGACCGGATCGCGAACGAGGACGATCGTGGTCGCTCCCAGGCAACGGGAGAACCAGGCCGCAGAAAAGAGCGCATAGGGATCGTCGACCAGGGCGCGGCGACCACGCAGCCTGCCTAGCGTAAACGCCGAAGCGTACTTGGCCAACCGGGCAAGATCGCCTGCAGCACGGTTGCGCCGTAGTTCGGCTCCTAGCCGGTAGCGCAGGCGCAGCGTATCCCCGAAAGCGCGCCGCCAGACATCGTCGTTGTCGGCACAGATGTACTGGAATCGATGCGTGACGGTGGCATCAAGAATGCCAGGGGAGCGACCGGGAGGATGTTGGGGGTTCAGCGGCTCGTTGACGTACACCAGCTCGTCGCTGGCCTCGAGCATCTTGCCCACCCAGCTTGTTCCCGATCGCGGCAGTCCGGTCACCAACACCGCGCCGTCCCGCCGGATGTCATCATTCATCGGCGTAGCCGAGCCTGGTCAGCAGCGGCAGCGCCTGCTTCAGTACGTCGTCCAGCCCGGCTGCGGGCAGGGCATGGCGCCACCGTCCTACCGAGCTGGGGTCGGCTGCGGTCATGGCACCGTGCAGCATCTGCCGGCTCGGCACCCCGAGCGCCAGAAAGTCCGCGACCGACTCGGCGACGGCTTCCGGTTGGGTCACCATCCGCTCGTAGCGCACCAGCAGCACGCGGTCGGCCGGCAGCTCCGCGGCGCCACTGAGCCCGGCCTCGGTGAAGCGTCGCCAGCACCATCCGGTCCGTTCCAGATCCGAGACGCTCATGAACTCCTCGCGCCGGTCGGGCTCGACCCAGAACCGTGGATAGGGTCCCCAAGGCTGATCGCCTCGCCCTCGAAGTCCCGATCCCGCCGACGCCGCGGACAGCCACGGTTTCTCGGAGAGAGAGACAGCCACGTCGCGTCCGTCGCGCACGATGTGGATGAATGACGCATCCGGGAAGGTGCTGTGCAGGAAGGGCAGGATGAAGCAGTTCTCTGGATTCTTCTCGGCGAAGCGCAGTCCGCCGTGCAGACCCGCCAGTAGGAGCGCGCGGTAGCTCGTCCGGAACACCCGTGCCGCTGTAGCCGCGCTCCAAGCCCCTTCGTACACCATCGCTGCCGCTGCCTTGGTGAGTCTTGGTTCGAAGTGATAGGAGAAGTCGGTGACCGCGCCGATCCGACTGCCCAAGAAAGTCGTCCCGGATCTCGGGGCGCCCACGATGAACACTGGGCGTATCAGCGCGGGATTCAGACTGCTGATGCTGCGGCGAGCGTCTTGCCGCCCCGTGAGCCGCCCGCGCTCCCGGTGATCGGCCAGCAGCCCGATCACCCCCAGCATCAGGAAGCGGCGCAGGTGGGCCGGGGGAGGCACCGGGAAGTCGGGGTCGGACACCGAGCCGCTCCGCCGGTCCAGCGCGGTCAACGGAGCTCGACCGGCACTGGCAAAATGATCGACTCGACCGGCGCGTTTGGGCGCCCTCGGCGATCGCATCGCTTCGAGGTCGAGGTCGGTCCGCCAGCGCCAGCACCCGATGAGGAACAGCGCAAAACCGGCTGTAAGAGCCGCCGCGGTAGGCAAGGCTCGGTAACCGGCAAGCAGGATTACGGAGAGGGGCAGTAGCCCGAAGCACACCGTACACAGAGCGATCGCAGTCCTGGTGCCTCTCCCCAGTGGATGCAGGCCGAGTGAAAGCCAGATCTGTGCCAACGGAAGGGCGCTGTTGACCACAATGGCTGCCGCCCAGCCGATAGCAGCACCCATGATTCCCAGCGGTGGGATCAAGAGCAGATCAACCCCTATACACACGGCCAACGCCAAAAGGGCATTGCCCAGACTCCAGGTTGTCCGGCCGGCCATGTTCAGCACCGTGTCGACCATCCCGCAGCCTGTGGCGAAGAGCATTGCCGCTGCCAGTACCGCGACCACTGTCACGCCGTCGACGTAACGGGTCCCGAAGAGCTGCAGCACCCACGGCGCGAGCAGGGCAAAGCCGAGATAGAACGGCCACACAAGAAGGATCAGCCAGCAGGTGGCAGTCTGGTAGAGACGCTTGGTGCCCGCCGTATCTGCGTGCGCCAGCAGCGCAGCCAACTTGGGCTGGACGGCCTGTGAGATGGCTTGCCCGGCCAGTTGCCCCACAATCAAGAAACGGGTGGTGGCCGTGTAGATCGCGGCTTCCGCCGGTCCCCGCAGCACCGCGATGAGAACGATGTCCAGACGCTGCAGGGCGATCTGTGAGACGCTCGCCACGGCACGCGGGCCGGTGAATCGCCAGAACTCGCCGGCTACCCGGTCCGCCGGAGCGGCTTTGACGGTGGCCCTGTCGAGGAGCCGAAGAAGCCAGAGACATGCCAACGCGGCTGCGACGAGGTACGGCGTGACCCAGGCCAAGATCAACGCGACACCGCTGCCCACCGCGACCGCGACCATAGCAAGCACGGCCTGAGCAGCGGGACGCGCGACTTTGTCGATCAGAGCGCTCGGTCGCATCGTGCCGTGGCCGCGGGTGGCCGCCAGCGCGGTGTCGCAGACGGCTGCGAGGGGGAGGAAGACGGCGAGGATCCGCAGGTACCGCGTGAGTGTGCCGGGTTGGCTGCCGCCGATGAGGGTATCGAGCCACGGAGCGCAGGCGAAGAGCGCAATGCCCAGAGCCACCGAGACTCCGACGACCGTCGTCATGGCGATCTGCAGACTGCGAACGAGCTTCCCCGGCAACCCGAGCGCCCGATAGCGGGAGAGAAAGTAGACGAGTCCGGTCCCCGTGCCGAGTTCCGCCAATCGGGCGACCAGCAGAAATACGGTGGTGGCAACGAAGAAGATCCCGGCTTCCTGGACCGGGAAGCCTCGCGCCACCAAGAGCACCAGGGCGATGTTCGCCACGGTGGCCACAACCGCCGCACCGAGATTCAGGGCACTACCGCGGGCCAGCGATCGCAGGGTCGACACCGAGCCCGATTGGGCTGGTGCGATGGCGCCAGGTGTCATATCGGCGGCAGCTGAGCAGCCGTCGGCCTATGCATGGTCAACCTAGCCTTTCAACTTCTCGACGACCGGGCGAGGTGCCGGCTCGGATGAGCGGGCAGCGGTGGGCCTCGTCGACCACGCTGCGTCGTCGGTGCGGGCGATGGAGGCATGTGCGATCGCGGCTGCGCCGGGGTCAGAACGCCCCATACGTCGGTGACGCCGACTGCTGTAAACTGCTGCATGGCATCAGCCAGATCGTCGGCCCTAGCCCGGCCGGCCTCGACGACGACGAATGCTGCTGCGTCAACCAGTCTCGCCATGGATTGGGCGTCTGCACTGGACGTTACCGATGCGGTGTGAATGACCACATAGTCCGACGTCGCACGCAGCGAGGCGACGAGATCAGCGGCGGCCTGACTCTGTAGGCCATCGGCCACGATGTCGGCCAACTCGCCCCTACGGATCACCCTCAGCCGATTCTGGGCGTTCATCGGTCTGTCGACTGAGTCCCCGCCTGCAGCCGTGCTGCTGGAATCGAGCAGCAGCAAGGTCGTGCGGGCTCCGCTTCTGGCGAGCGCGACGGCGAGGTTGGACGCCACCAGGTCAGAGGCACCTGCCGGTCCCGCTGCGGCCACGAGGACAACGCCGCGGTCGGCCGGGTTCATGGCAGCCAGGGCATTGCGCAGGCGGCGAAACTCCTGGGCGGCGGCGCTGGTGGGTGCCGCGACCACCGCGAGGTGGTCTCCCGGAGCCAGGCTGAGAGCTGGCAGTCCCTGGCGATTGATGTCCGCGAGCGTGCTGATGTGCGTGTCGCTGCGATCGCGAAGGAATGCCAAGAGCAGCCCCAGTGCCAGGCCCGCGAGCACGCCGCCGACAAGTACCAGGAGAGGATCAAGGGTACTCGGCCCGGTCGGAGCCGTCGCATCCACGATGACCCGACCCGGGGTGACTGTCGTCGCCGTCAGGTTGCTTACGGCCTGCGACAGCGTCGTGAGCTGACCGGTGAGAACGCTCGCCTGCGCATCGGCGAAGGCGGCTTCCGGGGAGCCGACGACCGCCGAGGTGCGCTGCGCGATGACCTCCTGAAGCCTGGACTGGGTATCGGTGAGCTGCGTGGTCACCGACACCACCCGCTCACCCAAGCTGCTTTCGGCCACGCCGAGGCGGTTCTGCAGGTACGCGGTCGCGAAGGCCTGCGCGCCCCGGGACGCCTCCTGACCCGAGGGAGCATCGAAGGTGATGTCGAGGACGGACGTGTTCTGCGGGACGTTGGTGGCGACGGACCTGGTCAAGGCAAGAACGTCCAGGCGACTGTCCAGCAGCTCGCGCGCCAATGCAGCCACCGGTGTGGATTTGACTAGCTGTGCCTCGGTCTCCATGTTGACCGGGTTCCGGTCGCCCTGCCCGTTAACGGGCTGGGCGGAATCCTCGACCCCCGTGGGAGTGACAAGAACCGAAGCGGTAGAGGAGTAAACCGGCTTGGTGACATGGTTGTACAGGCTGGCCAGCCCCAGCCCGACGATGAGACTCACGGCGACCACGACCCATCGTCGTCGCACGAGCGCCATCGAATCCCGCAGGCCGTCAGATGCTGCCGCACGTGAGCCCGGCAAAGATAGTTCCACTGGCACGTCCGCCTTCCCGTTGACCGTCCACACAGAGTAACCGGTGCTGCTCACTGTCATCCTCCACTTCTGAGGTGGCCACCCGATCGGGGACGATGGGGGGTCTCGCCCGACCTACACTCGTGACTGCGTGATGTAGCCGCAGAAGGGGGAGCGGGGCGTGGCTGAGGGGCTTCGACGCAGGGACGTCTTGGGGCACCGTCGTTCGCGGCGCGCTTACTTGGCCGTGGTGTTCGGTGCTTGCGTGGCGTTGTTGATCTCCGCGCCCGGTACCCTCACCAGGTCGGGTGATACCGTTTCGCCGGAGCCGGAGGGCGTAGGCGTCCCCACGCCCGGCGCGTCCAGTGATCGTGCGTGCTCGGTGTCCGAGCTGCTCGTGCCCACTTGCGGGGCATGGCTGGGTGTGGCCCCGGGTGCCTTTTCGCCGGCGCCGAAGGAGCTTGCGCTGGTCGATTTCGAGCAGAAGATAGGTGCATCGGTCGACATCTTCCACGCTTACCACACGGCTGAGGACCTGTTTCCGACGCCCGCCGAGATTGCCCTGGCCAGGCGGCCGGGGCAGCGTCGATTGCTGCTGCTGAATTGGAAGCCAGAAGGCGACAACACGTGGCGTCAGGTCGCCGCCGGAGCGGCAGACGACGTGATCGATCGCGAGGCGGCCTACCTCCAGACCGCATATTCCGACCCATTCTTCCTGGTCATTCATCATGAACCGGAAGACGAGGTCGATCCCCGTCCTGGATCCGGCTTCACCGCGACCGACTATGGACAGATGTACCGACACGTGGTTGAGCGACTGCGCTCGGCGGGAGTGACCAACGTGGTGTACGTCATGAACTACATGGGAAGTCCTGAGTACGCCGATACGCCCTGGTTTGCCGATCTCTACCCCGGTGATGATGTCGTGGACTGGATTGCTTGGGATCCCTACGCTTGCCCCAATCCAGACAACCCTTGCGGCGACTACGCTGAAATGCTGAACCGCCGGTATCTTCCCGACAGCGACTACCCTGGCTTCTATAATTGGGTTACCCGCGAACATCGTGAAAAGCCACTCATGCTTGCGGAGTGGGGGGTCTTCGAACGCCCGGAAGCACCGCAGGAGAAGGCCGACTTCCTGGACAGCATGTCCCGCCAGCTTTCCTTCTTCCCGAGGGTGAAGGCGTTGGTGTACTTCGACGCGCAAAAGGCGCGGCGGGGGGACACCCGTGTGGACAGCAGCGGCGTGGCCCTGGATGCTTTCCGGCGGCTGGCCTCGTCCGCCGTCTTCGAGCAGATACCGCCCTGATCGGCCACCGAGGCCTCCCGCAGTCGGCCCGTCGGGTGCCCGTCGGGGGCCTGCCATGCACTGCAGATGCGCCGCCTAGAGATGCGCAGTCTCAGGGCGGACGAGCTGTTCCGCGAAGTCGACCATCCGTTCTCCGCGCAGCGTCCAATCCGCAACGCTGTTGACATCGGTATCGAAGTACGCCACTGCGACGCACTGTCCGCTTCCGATCAGAGCGTCGTAAGCGCGGGTCAGCCAACCGGCGCCGCCTGGAGCGTCGTAGGTTGTCTGCTTGGCGCCCGTCTCGCAGATGCCGAAGGCAACGCCATAGGTCTCGGAGATCGTGACCAGCTGCGGCACCCACAGCGACCACTCGGGTTGCACGGTCTTGGATCGCCCTGGGTAGGCGTCGTACCCGAGGAAGTCGAACGCCAGCTCACCAGGCGCTCCGAACCAGTCGGCCCAGTCGTAGTTCTCCCCGGTGAGCGGGTTGGGCGCGAAGATGATGGGGACGTTCGCGACATTGGGTGCGGTGACGATGGAGAGCAGCCGGGCGTAGGCGGCGCGGAAGTCTGCTGGGGACCCGTCATCGTTCGGCTCGTGGTGGAACGTGAACCATACCGGACCGGGCACCGCGGCCAACGCTTTGTCGATCGAATGCAGCCAGTCGTCGTCGGCTCCGGATGCCAGGCGAGCCCAGGATCCCGGCTCCTTGATGGAAACCCAGGGCAACCGGCCGTTGGCCAGGTCGGTGCTCGCCTTGCTGGCCATTGCCGATACCTGGTCCGCCGCGAAGTAGGTTCGCCGGACACCGACTCGGGCCTGCTCCGGCTGCAGCCCGGCCGAGGCGGCGTACTGCGCCTCTCTGTCCTTGACCGACGCTTCGCTCTGAGAGGTGCCGCCATTCACCGCGGCCCCCCAGTACATATGGCCCAATCCAGGGTCTCCAGCAAACCGAGCCTGCTCGCCCCCGCTCCTGTACGTGACTACGAGTGTGGGCCGGGACCGCCCGCTTTCGGCCGACCTCAGAGTGGTGGCGGTTCCCTGGGATGTGGAGGCGAAGGCGACTATGCCGGCTCTTCCGAGTTCCGGTGGGGGTGAGCGGCGCGCCGGTGCGCGTGTGATGACAGGGTGAGAGGCGTCGAGGCCTCCAAGATCGGGTGCGACCAAGCAACCCACCGGAAGGCCTCGACTGGTGTCCGAGCCTACGGCGTGCGGTGTCGCGC
>JBPCPI010000052.1:0-14529 GCA_050999295.1 Geodermatophilaceae bacterium
GCGAAGGTGCCCAGCGTCAGTACGAACACGAGCACCGCGGCGGTCGCCGTGGCCGGCCGCAGCAAGGGCAGCGTGATCGTCCGCAGCACGCTCATCGCGCCGGCTCCGGAGGCGCGCGCTGCGCGCTCCATCGCCGGCTCGGCACGGGCGGCCAGCCCGACCGCAGTGATCAGGTAGACCAGCGGTACGGCATTCACCACGACCACGACCGTGACCCCGACTGGCCCTTGAACGCCGAGCCAGGAGAGCCCGACCAGATCGTCGGTGAACCCGGCCCGGCCGTACGCCCGCAACCAGCTGTAGCCCAGGACGAAGTCGGGAACCAGCACCGGCAGGAGGACCACCACTCGCCAGAAAGACCGCCCGGGGAGGTCCGGGCGGCGCAGCGCGAGCGCGAGCAGCGTTCCCACCGGAACGGCGATAACGGTAACTGCAACGGCCAGCACGAACGTGTTCTTGACCGCTGTTCCCAGGCCGGGCGAGGTGAGGATGTCGTCGAGGTCGGCGGAGCCCTCCACCCAGACGGTGCGGGCCAGGACCAGCAGGGGCACCAGCACGACCATGGCAGCCGCGAGCGCCACCAGACCTGCCGTGGCACCCCGAAGGCCACGGGCGCCCACCGGAGTCAGGTGCCGAAGATCTGCTGGTAGTCGGCGAGCAGGTCGTCCTTCTGGTCGGCCAGCTCTTCCCAGTCGGGGTACACGATCGGGGCGTCCTGCGGGATGGTCGGGCCGATGACGCCCTCCAGGGTCGGGTACGAGCCGGCCTCGGCGATC
Organism: Geodermatophilaceae bacterium; assembly: GCA_050999295.1. Taxonomy (GTDB): domain Bacteria; phylum Actinomycetota; class Actinomycetes; order Mycobacteriales; family Geodermatophilaceae; genus JACCQS01. The sequence goes on from JBPCPI010000052.1 coordinate 777, forward strand.
ACCGACTGGCCCGCTTCGCTGGCGATGTAGGAAAGAAACGCCTTCGCGGTATCCGGCTCCGCAGCCTCGGTCGCCAGGGCAGCAGGGCCGTAGATCGCGATCGCGCCCGGCTCCGGCCAGACGATCTCGATCGGTGCCCCGCCGTTCTGGGCGGCGTAAGCCGAGTTGGCCGTGGTGATGCCGCCCTTGTAGATGCCTTCAGCGACACCGTTGGTCACCTCGTCCGGGGCGCTCACCTGCACCGCGCCGTTGTCCTTCAACGCCTCGTAGTACTCGAGGCCGAAATCGGGATCCTGAGCGAAGTACCCGAGGGCCCCGAGCGCGGATGCGGCGAAGCCGGGGTCCGGGACGGCTACCCCGTCTGCGAACTCCTCGTCGCCCAGGTCCGACCAGGACTCCGGCGGAGTGCTGCCCTCGGCGGCGACGGCGACCATGTACAGCACCGCCACGCCCACATAGTCGTCGGTGCGGACATCCGCGGGGATGTCGGTCTCCGGAGTCCACCCGCCGACCAGGTCCTGGGCGACGTAATCCTGCATCGTCAGCGGGTCACACGCCCAGATCACGTCGGCCTGCAGGCCACCGGAACGTACGTCGCCCGCGACCCGGGCGTTGAGGTCGGCGGTCGGGGCACGGAACAGCTCCACCGTGGCGTCTGGGTTGTCCGCCTCGAACGCCTCGATGACCGGTTGGATCGTGGTGTCGCTCACGCAGGTGTACAGGGTGATGGTGCCCGAGACCTCGGATCCAGCAGAGGTGCTCGAGTCGGCGGGATCCGGAGCCTCATCCGCCCCCCCGCACGCTGCAATCAGGACCAACGGGAGGAGAGCCGCGAGATGAGCAGAGCTGCGCCGCAGGGTCATGTCGGGAAACTTACCCGATTCGCGGAATCAGGGAAGACCGGATCGCGAACGGACTGGAGCAGAGGCTATTCCGGACAGATTGGCCGAGGTTGGAGTTGACCGGGAGTTCATGAACGGTCAGCTGACGCCGGCCACCCGACACCGGTACGGTGACCGCTCCGGATCACTCTGGACCCGTTGCTGTCGGAGGCTTCATGAGGAAATTCCAGGCCATGCTCCGCATCCGGCAGGCGGCAATCTGCGCGGTGGCGGCGGCGGTGGGCAGCGGCTTGGTCATCACCCCGGCGGCTGCCGCACCGGCTGAAATCGAGATCGCGGCGGCGCCGCAGTTCATCGGCGAGGAGATCCTCCCGACAGGTCTGATGTTCGAGGGCACGGAGGTGGGGGGCCTGTCCGGTCTCAGCTACGACGCCGTACGGGAGGTCTACTACGTCATCTCCGACGACCGGAGCCAGCTTGCTCCCGCCCGGTTCTACACCCTCACGATCGACCTGTCCGACGGATCGCTGGACGACGGAGACGTCGCGGTAGTCGACGTCACGACCCTCCGCGACCCGCGCGGGCGACCCTTCCCCGAGTTAAGCCTGGACCCGGAGTCCATCGCGCTCACTCCCAGGCGCACCCTGGTGATCACCTCCGAAGGCGACGCTTCGCTGCTCATCGCCCCGTTCGTCCGCGAGTTTCTGCTGTCCGGCCGGCAGATACTCAACCGCCCGGTACCCGAGTACTACGACCCCGCACCTGGGGGGACCGCTGGAGTCCGCAACAACCTGGGGTTCGAAAGCGGCGGGTTCACCCCCGACGGTGATTTCTACTTCACCGGCACCGAGAATGCGCTCGCCCAGGATGGGCCGGTCGCCACACTGACGTCGACGAGCCCCTCGCGTTTGCTGCGGTATGACCGATTCGGTCGGCCGGACCGGGAATTTGTGTACGTCGTCGAGCCGGTACCGGAAGCACCGACACCGGCGGACGCCTTCGCGGTGAACGGTCTGGTCGAGGTGTTGCCGCTGAGCCCGACTCGGCTGATCGCGATGGAGCGCAGCTTCTCCGTAGGTGCCGGCAACAACGTGCGGCTCTACCTGGTCGATACCGCCGGGGCGACCAACGTCGGGGGACAGCCAGCCCTACCTCCCGACCTGTCGTCGATTCAGCCGGTGACCAAGACCCTGCTGTACGACTTCGACCAACTGGGGATCACGCTGGACAACCTGGAGGGAATCTCGCTCGGACCAACCCTGCCGGACGGCCGTCAGAACGTCGTGGTCGTCAGCGACAACAACTTCAGCGTCACCCAGGTGACGCAGTTCCTCGCCTTCATCGTCTGAGTAACCGGCGGCGCTGCGTCGTAAGCGCCGAGTAGCTTCGCGGATATGGCTGATCCACCGAAGCGCACGACGTGAGTGAGCGCTCGGCCGCGGCGACCTACCGGCTCGTCCGCGCTCCGGATCCGGCGCCCGTCGCGCCGCCGACCCTGGATGACGCCCAACGATCGGTCGTGGAGCACGCCGGCGGGCCACTGCAGGTGCTGGCCGGTCCGGGTACGGGGAAGACGACGACGATCGTCGAGGCGGTCGCCGCCCGGATCGCTGCTGGCGTGAATCCGGAACAGATCCTGGTCCTCACCTTCAGCCGCCGGGCGGCCGCGGAGCTGCGTGAGCGGATCACCCAGCGCGTACAGGCCAATGTCCGCGAGCCGCTCGCCCGCACCTTTCACTCCTATGCCTACGGGCTCCTGCGGCGAGCCGCACAGCTCCGCGGCGAGCCGCCACCCAGGCTCCTGACCGGCGCCGAGCAGGACCTGCTGATCCGCGAGTTACTCGCCGGCGACCGGGCCGGTGAGGGCATCGCCTGGCCACGTGACATCCGGGCGGCACTGTCCACCGCGGGCTTTGCCGCCGAACTGCGTGATCTCGTGCTGCGCTGTGTGGAACGGCAGATCACTCCCGCCCGGCTGCGCCAATGGGGCACCAAGCAGCAGCGGCCGGAGTGGGTGGCCGCCGGCGATTTCCTGCAGCAGTACCTCGGGGTCACCTCGCTGGCCGGAGCCAGCACGGTCGATGCGCGCGGTTACGACCCGGCCGAACTGGTACGCAGTGCCGGTGCGGAGCTGCGCTCGGATCGCGGCCTGCTCCGCGCCGAGACCGACCGCCTTCGATGGGTATTCGTCGACGAGTACCAGGACGTCGACCCAGCCCAGGTCGACCTGCTGCAACTGCTGATAGGAGTCCACGGCAACCTCGTCGTGGTCGGCGATCCCGATCAATCCATCTATCGCTTCCGCGGGACCGACCCGCGGGGGATGACCGACTTCGCCGACCGTTTCACCCCGGTCGGCGGCGGCGTGACCCCACACATTGCGTTATCGGTCTCCGGCCGCAGCGGGGCCCAGCTACTGGCCACGTCGCGGGTGGTGGCCGAAGGCCTGCCCGGAGTTGCGGCGCACCGGCAGTTGTCCGCCGCGCCGGGCCTGCCCCCCGGCGAGGTCACGGTCCGAGTGTTCTCCTCCGTCGGCGACGAGGCAGCATGGATCGCCGAGAAACTGCGCTCCGCGAACCTGAGTGATGCCACACCGTGGTCGCAGATGGCTGTGTTGGTGCGCTCGACAGCGCTCTCGCTACCCACGCTGCGTCGCGCCCTGGGCGCAGCCGGGGTACCAGTGGCCGTTGCCGAGGAGGACCTGCCGCTGGCTGAGCAGCAAGCGGCCGCGGCCTTGTTGCTGTTCCTACGCGCCGCGCTGGACCCAGACTTCATCGACGAGCCGGTCGCCGAGGCGCTACTCACCTCGCCGCTGGGCCGGGCCGACACCCTGGACCTGCGCCGGCTGCGCCGTCCGTTGCGCCAACAGGCCGTCGCCGCCGGCGGACCCACCGGCGGATTCGGCCCCGCTGGGTCGGCGAGCCCCGGTCTGATCGCCTCCGCCTTGGCCGAGCCGGCCGGGCTGATCGCCTTGCCACGCGCCATCGCGGCGGCCGCCGTACGCGTGGCCAACCTGCTCAACGTCGTACGCGACACCGTCAGTGGCGGCAGAAGTGCCGAGGACGCCCTCTGGGCGTTGTGGAACGGGAGCGGCCTGGCGGGGTCCTGGGCGGCGGCCAGCGCAGGTGGGGGACCGCGCGGCGAGGTTGCCGACCGGGATCTCGACGCGGTGCTGGCATTGTTCGACGCGGCTGGTCGATTCGTCGACCGACTTCCACATGTGGACGCGGCCGCTTTCGTGGACCACGTTGCCGCACAACAGATTCCAGCTGACGCCGGAGCACCCCGCGCACCGCGTGGGGAATCCGTCCGGATCCTGACCGCGCATGCCGCGAAGGGCCTCGAATGGGACGTGGTCGCGGTGGCCGCCCTCCAGGAGGGCCTGTGGCCCGACCTGCGCCACCGGGGGACGCTGCTGGGTACGGCAGATCTCACGGATCTCGCAGCCGGTCTGGACGCCCCGTTGCCCGAGACCCGGGCCACCGCCCTGGCCGAGGAAAGACGACTGTTCTACGTGGCGGTGACCCGCGCTCGGCGGCGGCTGTTGGTCAGTGCGGTCGACGGTGCAGCACGCAGCGACGACGTACCGTCCCGTTTCCTCGATCTGGTCGACCCGCTGGGGCCGGACGAGTCGCGGCCGGTCACCGAGGTCACCAGACCAACGACGCTGCCGGCCTTGGTCGTGGAACTCCGCCGGGTCCTGGAGAGCAGCGTGCCCAAAGGCGGCGCGCTCAAAGTCACAGCCGACGCCGAACGCAAGGCGGGCGCGGCCAGGGCACTGCGCAGGCTGGCCGATGCCCGGGTCGACGGCGCCGACCCAGCAGGCTGGTGGGGGCTGGTCCCGGTCTCGGACGACCGGCCACTGGTCGCCGACAACGAGCTGGTACGGGTGTCGCCGTCCAAGCTCGATCGGTTCCTCGAATGTCCGCTTCGCTGGCTGCTGGAGACCGCCGGGGCAACGTCTTCGGACGGCTTTCGCCAGGCCGTGGGTACGGCGTTGCACGAAGTCGCCGAACGGATCGCGAACGGGACTCTGTCCGTAGACACTGCCGAGGCTGCCTTGACGGGCCTGATGACCGACCTGGACCCCGGCACCGGCTGGGTGCGGGACAGCAATCTGGTCAAAGCGCACGACATGCTCAGTCGCTTCCTGACCTGGCTGGCCGCCAACCCCCGGGAGGTCGTGGCCGTGGAGATGCCCTTCGAGGTCGAGGTCGGGCGCGCCAAGATCGCCGGACGGGTGGACCGGCTCGAACGAGATGCCGAGGGTCGACTCGTCGTGGTAGACCTCAAGACTGGATCCGCCAAGGTGCGCGGGGAGGATCTGCCGCGCAACGGACAGCTCGGGGTCTACCAGGTGGCCGTCGAGTCCGGCGGTTTCGGTGCCGGGGAGGTCTCCGGCGGGGCGGTGCTCGTCCAACTCCGGGCCGGCGGCAAGACCCCCGAGCAGCGTCATGGGCCGCTGGTCGAGGATCCCGACCCGGACTGGGTCGTGGAATCAATCGGCGAAGCGGTCGAGGGAATGTCGGCGGCGACCTTCCTGGCGCGGGTCAATCCGGGCTGCGATCGCTGCCCGACCCGGCGTAGTTGCCCCCTGCACGCCAACGGGCAACAGGTGACCAGGTGACCCGGTGAGCGCGGTGGCGACGATGCTGAGCTGGTCCGCCGAGAGCTTGGCTCGGGCGCTGAACCAGCCGCTCCCGACCGTCGAGCAGCGCGCTGTCATCGAAGCCCCGCTCGCGCCCGGGCTGGTCCTGGCCGGGGCGGGCTCGGGCAAGACCGAAACCATGGCCGCACGTGTGGTGTTCCTGATCGCCAATGGCCTGGTCGGACCCGACGACGTGCTCGGCCTGACCTTCACCCGCAAGGCCGCCGGGGAGCTGGCCGAGCGCATCCGCCACCGATTAGCGCAACTGGCCGGCGTCGTCGGGCTGTCGGCGGAACTTGTAGCGGCTCTGGAGATCGGGCGGCCGCGGGTGGCGACGTACAACTCGTACGCCGCCGGCATCGTCATCGAACACGGGCCGCGGATCGGGACCGAGCCAAGCGCGGAGGTCATCGGTCAAGCCATGAGCTGGGGACATGCCGCGAGCCTGGTCGAGGACTACGCCGGGGACATGACCGACGTGCTGCTGGCGCCAAGCACCGTGACCATCGACGTGCTGGCCTTGTCGGCGGCGATGGCTGAACACGAGGTGGACCCGGACGAGCTCCGGGACTTCACTGCTGCGTTGGGTTCTCGGATCGAGACGCTGCCACGGCTGCGGGCGGGCAAGGGTGCCGATCCGGTTTACGCCGACGTCCGCAAGATGCTCAACCGGCAGAACGTGCGGCTGCGTCTGCTGCCGTTGGTCGAGGCATACCGCGCCCGCAAGCGCTCGGCGGGTGTCATCGACTACTCGGACCAGGTCTCGCTGGCTGCTCGCATCGCCGGCGCATCGCCCGTGGTGGGGGCGTTGGAACGACAGCGGTACGGCGCGGTTCTGCTGGACGAGTTCCAGGACACCAGCTATGGCCAGCTCGAACTGATGTCACGCCTGTTCGGCGAGGGCCATCCGGTCACCGCCGTCGGGGATCCGTCGCAGGCGATCTACGGCTGGCGGGGGGCATCGACGGGAAACATGCGTGAGTTCAGCCGGCGCTTCGGCACCGGCACGCACTCACGGGCGGGGCGAGCCGAGGTGTTCCCGCTCTCGGTGAGCTGGCGAAACGGCGCGGGCATCCTCGGTATCGCCAACGACATCGCAAAGATCTGCGCCGACGAGCATCTCCCGGTCGTCACCCTGACGCCGGCTCCGTCGCGAACGCATCCGGGTGAGATCGGCTGCGCGCTGCTGAACACCCAGATCGAGGAGGTGACGTGGCTGGCCGACGAGATCGCGAGGCGTTGGGCGGCTCGTTCCTCGGGTGAGTCCTTTGCCGTGCTGTCCCGGGCGCGGTCGTTGCTCCGGCCGGTGGCGGCTGCACTACGCGAGCGCGATGTTCCGGTCGAGGTACTCGGCCTGGGTGGTCTGATCGACGAGCCGGAAGTCACCGACGTCGTGGCGACGCTGCGCGTGATCTCCGATCCCAGCTCGGGCGACGCGATCGGCCGCCTGCTGGTCGGCCCCCGTTGGCGGATCGGTCCCAGGGACCTGATGGCCCTGGGTCAGCGCGCCCGGTGGCTGACCCGCCAGCAACTGGCTGATCCCGACTCGCAGGCTTCGGGCGCCGTGGACCCGGCATCCGTGCCGCCCTTGGGCGCGTCGGAGGAGACCGGCAGCCTGATCGAGGCTCTCGATGACCTGGGTCCGGCGTCGGCGTACTCGGATGCGGGCTACCGTCGACTGACCGCCCTGAGCCAGGAGTTGTCGCGGCTTCGCCGGCGCAGCGGTGTGTCATTGGCCGACCTGATCGACGATGTCGTCGCCACGCTCGGGCTGGGGATCGAAGTAGCCGTACGACCTGACGTGACGCACGCCCGGGCGCAAGCCCACCTGCAGGCGCTGCACGAGGTCGCCGAGGAGTTCACCCGGATCGCGGAGGTGCCCTCACTGACGGCATTCCTCAGCTACCTGGCCGCGGCCGAGGACGAGGAGCGCGGCCTGGAGCCCGGCGAGGTCCAGACCTCTGCTGAAGCGGTTTCGCTGCTCACCGTGCACGCTGCCAAGGGTCTCGAGTGGGATGTCGTGGCCGTGCCGGGGCTGACCAAGGACGTCTTCCCACAGAACGTCACCATGCGAACCGAGCACTGGCTGACCGACCCGGGGCATCTACCGGTCTCGCTGTGCGGTGATCGGGACTACCTGCCCGATCTTGACCTGACCGGCGTCACCGACCAGAAGGCAGCCGAGACCGCCTACCTCGAGGCGAAGCGGGCGTACCAGGAGGCCGCCGGCATCGAGGAGTGGCGGTTGGCGTACGTGGCTGTGACTCGGGCGCGGAGCACATTGCTGTGTTCGGGGAGTTGGTGGACCCGCGATGCGAAGAAGCCGCGTGGCGCTTCGGCGATCCTCGAACTCGTTCGGGAACATGCACTCTCGGACGACCCCGAAGCCCGTGTCGACTCGGGGTGGGCAGCGCCTCCCGAAGACGAGACGACCAACCCGATGTCCGATGACTTCCCGGAACTCACCTGGCCGGTCGATCCGCTGCCACCGGCGCGCCGGAGGGCGCGGGATGCGGCCGCAGCGCTCGTGGCGAACCCGCCCGAGGATCCGATGACGCTCGACTCGCTGGCCTGGGATGCCGAGGTCGACCTGCTGATCGCCGAGCGCGACCGGGAGCGGGCCACGACGATCGACGTCGCCGTACCCGCGCAGCTCTCGGTGTCCGAACTCGTCGCGCTGCGCCGGGATCCGAACCGACTGGCCCGCTGGATCCGTCGGCCGCTCCCGGCGGCGCCGGCCCCGCTCGCCCGCCGCGGTACCGCATTCCATGCCTGGCTGGAGCAACGCTTCGGAGCCACCCGACTGGTCGACCTCGACGAACTTCCCGGTTCGGCCGATGAGGGCGCGGCCTCGGACGAGGATCTCGACGAACTCAAGACTGCCTTCCTCGCCAGCGAGTGGGCCGATCGGGAACCGGCCGAGGTCGAGGTCCCGTTCCACGTCCGGGTCGGTGCCGGGCTGGCACTGCGGGGTCGGATGGATGCTGTCTTCGGGGACGTGACATCCGGTTTCGAGGTTGTCGACTGGAAGACCGGAGCAGTGCCCGACGGTGTCGAGAAGCAGGCAGCTGCCATCCAGCTGGCCGCGTATCGGCTGGCCTGGGCGTCGTTGGCCGGGGTGGCCGTGGACCAGGTCAAGGCCGCCTTCGTCTACGTCCGGCACAACGAGACGGTACGTCCGGCCGACCTGGCCACCGCTGACGAACTCCTGTCCCTGGTGAGTTCGCTGCCCGCGGCGTGACTCAGCCGCGCGTGCGCCCGACAACCTCACCGAGCAGTCGGATCGAGTTCTCGGTGATCGGGCTCACGACCAGGATCACCTCATCAGCTCCAGCTCGGATCAGCTCGCCTAGATGCTCTTCGAGGTGTTCAGGTGCGATGCCCGGGACCTCTGGGGTGGCGGGACGCTCTCCGGCCGCAGGATCCACGACGACCAGGACGCAGGCGCTGCGGGCGATGTCCTGGGGCTCGCGACCCGCCGCAACCGCGGCGTCGGTGATGCGCTCGTTGAGCGCTGCGAACCGATCAGGAGAGTTGCCGTACCAGTCGTACCAGGTGTTCCATGCGTCGACGTGCGGCAACGTGCGGGCGAGCATCCGCGGTCCGTTCGACCCGATCATGAGCGGTATGCGGCGGGAGGGTGCGGGAAGGAGGACCGCGTCGTGCGTGGTGAAGAACTCTCCCGCGACGGAGGAACGCTCGCCAGCCAGTAGCTCGCGGATGATCGTGAACGACTCGGCGAAGCGCGCCACCGGCTGGTCATCCGGGATTCCGAACGCCCGGAACTCGGTCTTGTTCCAGCCTGCCCCGAGTCCGAAAACGAACCGGCCGCCGCTGACCTCGTCGACCGTGGCCGCCATTTTGGCCAGTAACCCGGGTGCGTGGAAGCCGACGCAGGCTACGAGCGGGCCAAGACAGACCCGCTCGGTCACCGCAGCCATGGCGGCCAGCAGTGTCCAGACTTCCCACGGCCCGCGTTCGGACCGTCCATCGCCCCGAAAGAGCAAGTGGTCGCCCAGCCAGATCGAGTCGAAGCCGACCTCCTCCGCGGCGCGCGCCATCGCCAGATACTCGGGCCAGCGGACATCGCGTTCCACCTCAGGCAATTGGATCCCCACCCGAAGCGCCATCGCGGCAGCCTACGAGCTAGCCCAGGCGGTCACGCGAGGCATTGACTGAACCCTGTGCAGCTCAAATCTCGTCGATCCGACTGCAGACGGTTCACTCAACCGCCGAGAGGGCCCGCCGCAGCGCGCGGCGGCCGGCGGCGGCAAGGAGCAGCGAAGCCGCCACGTTCCCGAGGATCGCGGCTCGAACAGCTGGTGGCGAACGCCGCTGATATGTCACCGGCTCGACCAGCGTCCCGGCAACGCAACCGAGGCCAAGCCCCAAGCACGCCATTCCGGCCGCCGCGCTTGGCTGCCCCCGTCGCGTCGAGGCGGCGGCGACCAGGGCTGCCACCGGCATCGGCTTTCGCCGACATGGCACGGTGTCCGACGTACTCATTCCATCTCACGGAGGGCGACATGTGGGCGTTTGGATAGGGACCTCCGGTTGGAGCTACGGGCACTGGGACGGCGTCCTCTATCCACCTGGAACGCCACCGTGGCACCGGCTGGACCACTACGTACAGCGTTTCGGAACTGTCGAACTGAACAGCAGCTTCTATCGCTGGCCTAGGGATTCGGCCTTCGCCAGTTGGCGTCGACGGTTGCCGGACGGTTTCCAGCTCTCGGTCAAAGCGCCACGCGGGCTCACCCATGCCAAGCGCCTCTACGCACCCGAGCTGTGGGTGGAGCGGATCGCCAAGGGCTGGCACGAGTTGGGCGATCGTCGAGCGGTTCTCGTGGTGCAGCTGCGCCCTGACCATGAGCGTGACGACGCCCGGCTGGACTACTTCCTAACCCTCCTCCCGAACTGGATCCGCGTCGCCGTCGAGCTACGGCATCCCAGCTGGCAGGACGACGAGGTCTTCAGCCTGCTCGCCCGCCATGACGCCGCCTATTGTGTCCTCAGCGGTGCGACCCTGCCGTGCGTATTGCGGGCCACTTCGAGCGTGGTGTATATGCGGCTGCACGGGCCCGATCATCAGCACATGTACGCGGGCTCTTACTCGGATGCGGACCTGAGCTGGTGGGCCGATCGGATCCGGGAGTGGGAGCGCACCGGCAAGGACGTCTTCGCCTACTTCAACAATGATGGGTACGGCCACGCGGTGCGCAACGCCCAGACACTGTGCGGGCTCCTGAGCCAGGCAGCATGAGGGCGGTGCCACAGCGCCGGCTTCGGCCTAGTAGTCGTCGCCATCGGGCGTCGCGGGGACAGCTGAGACCGCTTGCACCGCAACGGCCACCGGGTCTTTACCAGGTGGTGGAGCATCTCCGGCGGTGCGGGCGGCGGCATCCAGACGCCGTAGAGCGGCGAGTACGACGTCCCGATCGGTGGTGGGCCACAGCGGCGGCATCGATGCCCGTAGGTAGCCGGCATACCGCGCGGTAGCCAGCCGCGAGTCGAGGACCGCGACCACACCACGGTCGGCAGCCGTACGGATCAGTCGTCCCGACCCCTGAGCCAGCAGGAGGGCGGCGTGACTGGCCGATACAGACATGAAGCCGTTCCCGCCGGCCCGGGTCACGGCAGTCGCTCGGGCAGACATCAGCGGGTCGTCGGGTCGGGGGAACGGGATGCGGTCGATGAGCACCAGCTGGCAGGTAGGTCCGGGTACGTCCACGCCCTGCCAGAGCGACAGCGTCCCGAACAGGCAGGTCCGCGCGTCGGCGGCGAACGCGGCCATCAAGGTCGGAGTCGCATCGTCGCCCTGACAAAGCACAGGCACGTCGAGCCGCTCGCGCAACTCCTGCGCCGCGGCTTCGGCGGCCCGGCGGGAGGAGAACAGGCCGAGGGTACGTCCACCGGCAGCCTCGACCAGGGCGGCGATCTCGTCCATCCCGGGTGCGCCCAGCCCGTCCCGGCCGGGCGGCGGCAGATGCTTGGCGACGTAGACGATGCCTTGCCTCGGATAGTCGAACGGGCTGCCGACATCTCGGCCCGTCCAGGCCGGCGCATCCGTACCGGCCAGGCCCAGCGCCTCGGCCGTGGCATCGAAGCTGCCACCGACGGTCAGGGTGGCCGAGGTCACGAGCACCGTGCGCTCGGTGAAGAGTCGCTCACGCAGGAGGTCGGCCACCGACAAGGGAGCAACCTGCAACGTGCGCCGAGGAGCACCGGGCCCGTAGTCGGACACGGCCAACCAGGCGACGTCCTCAGCGGATTCCTTGGTGAGACGCTCGGAGACGTCGAAGATCTCGGACAATGCGCCCCTGGCGAGTTGCTGAGCGCCCTGGTTGCCGGCCGTTTCCAGGAGTGCGACCGAGGCGGGCAGTGCGGTCAATGCTTCGCGCGCGGCGTCGCGTACCGCAGCCACGGCGCGGTGCAGAGCCTCGGGCAGTACGTCGGTGAACCGTCCACCTTCCAAGTCCTCGAGAGCGGTGGCCAGGTCTGCCGCTGCGTCGGTGAGCCGATCGGAGTCCACTTCGGCGTGTCGGGCGGCCGCTGCAGCAGCGGCTGAGACCGCCGCGGAGGTCAGCTGGTCGGAGATCACCCCGGTGACCCGGTCGGCGAGTTCATGGGCTTCGTCGATGATCACGACCTGGTGGTTCGGGAGCATCGCTCGGCCCTCGAAGGCATCGATGGCCAGGAACGCGTGATTGGTCACGACGATGTCGGCGTCACGTGCCTTGGCGCGGGACAGCTCACTGAAGCAGGTCGCGGCATGCGGGCAACGTTGCCCACCCAGGCACTCGTGCGCGGTTACCGAGATCTGCCGCCAAGCGCGGTCCGGTACGCCCGGAACGAGTTCGGAGCGATCACCGGTCGTGGATGACTCCGCCCACTTCCGAAGCCGTACGACCGCTACCCCCGTTGCCGATGTCGGACCGCTGGCGACGGGTGCTTCGAAGAGCGCGGGCTCCTCGCTGGGATAGCCGCCGGCGATCTTGTGTCGGCATGCGTAGTGCGCCCGACCCTTGACCAGCGCCACCTCGGCTCGTCTACACAGCAGTGGTTCCAGGGCATCGACGAGCACGGGCAGGTCTCGATCCACGATCTGGGCCTGCAGAGCCAGCGTTGCCGTGGACACGACGACCGGTTCTCCGTTGAGCACTGCGTGCCGCAGAGCGGGGACGAGATAGGCCAGCGATTTCCCGGTTCCCGTGCCGGCTTGTACGAGGAGGTGTTCCTCGGTCCGGATCGCGTTCTCGACCGCCTCGGCCATCTGTTGCTGACCCGGCCTGGGGGTTCCATCAATCGTAGCCACGGCAACGGCCAGCAACTCGGTCACCGGCGGGATCGCCGGTGCTGGGGACCGATCGGACACTGGTCGAGGGTAGTCAGCCGTGCCGCCTCACGTGATGATCATCGCCGAACAGGGGATAACCGCGAGCCGACGTGCGACAGCGATCACGGTGAGGACAGCTCGGACACTCGTACGGGTCCGGGCTCAGGGTGAACTCGCGTTTGCCGAACGCGCGCTGCTCGTGGTCCCGGATCTTGGCCTCGTCGCGGGCCTGCACCCCGTCGGGGTCGAGCAGCTCCTCCAGGCGGCGGCCGAGCTGACCGAGCCCGGCCGGGTCCAGGGTGGCGCACTCGGCGATCAGGATGGCTTCCCCCTCCGGCGCGCTGCTCGGGTCCCACCTCGGCGGACAGGTCCTTCAGGGAGTCGACGATCACTTCGGCCTGGCACAGGTGCACGGTGCCTGCGGTCATGGCCTGCGCGGTCGCCTGCAGCTGGTCCCGCAGGGCGCGCGCGGTGCGGACCAGCCGACTCGCCTCACTCGCAGCAAGCTGGTGCGAGCCGCGCAGCCACGCGGTCATCGACGTCGCACCCCTTGCCCGGGCCAGCCCGCGGGCGTCGGCCTCAGCCAGGTGCGCGAGCAGGAGTGCGTCGGCCTGCGCCAGCAGTGCCAAACGCCTGCCCGACTTCGGCGGCGAGCTGGGTGTCGGTCAGCGACCACAACGGCAGTTCGCCCCCGGCCTGCACCACCTCCCGCGCCTGGGCCAGTCCGAAGACTGCCGGTGGGCTCAGCAACGTGGTCACACCGCAAACCTACGGCCAGGGTCTGGGCATTTCTTGGCCCCAAACAGACTGCGGCAGAACAAGTACAAGAATTTGAACCTCCGAATTGGACGCGAAATCGAAGGTCAGAGGCGCCCTACCTCGCCGATGAACAAGCGCCGGCCGACAACGCGGGCCAGCCCGGACGTA
>JBPCPI010000058.1:0-22250 GCA_050999295.1 Geodermatophilaceae bacterium
CAACGCTGGGCCGGGCGGCGCTGATCCTTCTCGTCGGCGGCGGTCGAGGCGATGGGTGCGGACAGCCCGTCCAGGGCGGCGGCGATGATCGCGGCAGCCTCGGCGTCGAGGTAGCCGCGGATGTACCGGCCGGCCCCGTCCTTGTCCCGGATCAGGGACAGGCAGCGCTTGTCGTGGGCGGTCTTCTCCCGTTCGAGGAATTTCTGCTCATCACGCGCCTGGGTGCCTTGGGGATCAATGCATTCGGCTAGCCGGCGCCCGATCAGGGCCAGGGTCGGCGCGTCGAAAATCGCGCAGTATCCGACCAGCAAAGTCTCACCGGCTGATGCCAGCTCCGGTCCCAGTTCGTCCGGCAGGTCCTCGATCGAGCGGATGATCACCCGGGTATGGGATAGCGACACCTCCCCGGCGGCCAGCGCCGCACCGGTCGCCTCGAAACCGGTCCGCAGCGACTTCGCCGTCCGGACCAGCATCGAAGCTTCACCGGGGTCGACCTGAAGTGCGCCGTGCAGCCAGGCCCTGGTCGAGGACGCGCCACGGGAACGGGCCAGGCCGCGGGCCTCGACCTCACCCACGGCCGCGAGCGGGACCGCGTCGGCTTGTGCTCTTACCCGCAGTGCTGCCTGGACCCGGTCGATCACCTCAGCGTCGGACCGTGCCCACAACCGCTCTTCGATCGCCTCCCCGAGAACTGCGCCAGCCCGGTGCAGGACCGAAGGCCCCACCGATGCCAGCAACGAACTCATACCGCAACGATACGGACGGGGTCTGACATTTTCTGGCGTCAAATCCCATGCACCCCAATATATTTGAAGAACTTTGGGTGACAAGCCGTGACCCACAGCGACGACCGATCAATGAGTGCCGAGCAGCCCTACCCGATATCGAGGTAGAGCGCGTCCAGCCCGCGCATTCGAAGCAGAATCAGAGCGTCAGACGCGCCCTACCTCGCAGGGAAGCCGCCGGCCGACGACGCGACCGGTTCGATCCCAACCCTTTTCGTTGCTGGGTCTTTCGTTGCCATTCGCAACCACGACGAGAACCCGACGGTCTCGTGACGCGGCTCTGCATCGGCGATCCTTGGAGCGGCCTCCTACTCGCCCCTACGATTCCGCGGTGAGTGCGGATACCGGCTTCGAGGACCTCCGGCTGGATACCGACCCGGTCACCCTCCGGGAAATCATCGAGGACCCGCACGCCCTCAGGGTGATCCTGGACGCCGTACAGGAAGCTCTAGCGGCCGGCACCGACGACCAACGAGACGAACGAAGTCGTTTATACGGCCAGCAGTGCGTCCTACTGCGGCTGCTCGGCGAGTTGGACGGAGCCCTCGCGGCCGGACGACTGAGCTTGCGGTACTCCGGCGACGACGCCGCACTGGTCACGGTTGCCGGGGTCCGGCTCGCCAATGTCCATCAGTGGCGGGGCGAGTACCAGGCCGCCGACGGGATCTACGCCCAGGTCCTGGAGGGCGCACCGGACGGCTACCGCTCGTTCGCGGCTCTGCACGCGGGCAAGAGCCGGTACGAACAAGGCGATGCTGACGCAGCCATCCGGCACTTCATGAACGCCGTACGGCTGCGAGCCGCCGGTCCACCTGACCTGCTGGAAACAGCGGAGCAGGCGCTCGCGGCAGCCTGCAGGCTCAAGTCGGACATAGATATGTCAGGGTTATAACGACAAACCCTGTCACGGTGCTGTAAGGTTACCGGCGATGGAATCGGCAACGGTGCACACCACTGCGCAGACCACCGGGTGGTCGGTGCGGATGCTGCATTACCTGGATGCCGCTGGACTGGTCAGTCCACCGCGAAGTCCCAGCGGGTATCGGCTCTACGGACCCAGGGAGATCGCGCACCTGCGGCGACTGCGTCAACTGCTGGTCGATCACGACCTCAAACCGGCCGACCTGCAGATCGCGCTGCGCCTGCGGACCGAGCCAGCGCTTCGGCACGCCGTCGACGACTGGCTGGGCGCGACGGGCACCGCGGCTGCCAACCTCACCCAGATCGACCCGCGCACCGAGGATCAGGATCGCGCCGCCGACACAACCCAGGCCGCCGCAGCAGACCTCTCCACCTCCTGGTTGCGGTTCGAGCAGGACAAGCACTCCCGAGCACTCGACACACCTGGCCGATTCTCGAGCCAGGCCACCCTTCGAAGGAGACCGCATGACCGCCCCGAGCACGACCACCACCGCGACCCCGCACGCGGCCACGACGACCGAGCGCGCCACCCTCGGCCCTGACGACTTCAAGGTTGCCGACCTCTCGCTGGCAACGTTCGGCCGCAACGAGATCCGGCTGGCCGAGAACGAGATGCCGGGCCTGATATCCTTGTGCGCTGAGTTCGGCCCCACCCAGCCCCTCGCGGGTGCCCGCATTGCCGGGTCGCTGCACATGACTGTGCAGACCGCCGTGCTGATCGAGACCCTCACCGCGCTCGGCGCCGAGGTGCGCTGGGTCAGCTGCAACATCTTCTCCACCCAGGACCATGCTGCGGCGGCCGCCGTCGTCGGCCAGGGCAGCGTCGAGGCGCCCACCGGCACTCCGGTCTTCGCCTGGAAGGGCGAGTCACTCGAGGAGTACTGGTGGTGCACCGACCAACTGTTCAAGTTCGCCGACGGTCAGGGTCCGAACATGATCCTCGACGACGGCGGTGACGCCACTCTGCTAGTCCACAAGGGTGGCGAGTTCGAAGCAGCCGGCGTCGTACCGAACCCGGATACCGCCGAGACCGAGGAGTACGCGGTCATCCTCAAGCTCCTGACCGGCACCCTGTCCGAGACGCCGGACCGCTGGACCAAGATCGCCGCCCGCATCAAGGGCGTCTCCGAGGAGACCACCACCGGGGTCATGCGGCTCTACGAGTTCGCCCGGGCAAACAAATTGCTCTTCCCGGCGATCAACGTCAACGACTCGGTCACCAAGTCCAAGTTCGACAACCTCTACGGTTGCCGCCACTCACTCATCGACGGGATCAACCGCGCCGTGGACGTGATGATCGGCGGCAAGGTCGCCGTCGTGCTCGGGTACGGCGATGTCGGCAAGGGGTGCGCGGAATCCCTTCGCGGCCAAGGCGCCCGCGTCCTCGTGACCGAGATCGATCCGATCTGCGCGCTGCAGGCGTCCATGCACGGCTACCAGGTCGCCCGGCTCGAGGATGTGGTTGAGACCGCTGACATCTTCATCACCGCGACCGGCAACAAAGACATCATCACCGCCGAGGACATGGGCAGGATGAAGCACCAGGCGATCGTCGGCAACATCGGCCACTTCGACAACGAGATCGATGTCGTCGGACTGAGCCGTACGCCGGGCATCGTCCGGAACACCATCAAGCCGCAGGTCGACGAGTGGACCTTCCCCGACGGTCATTCGATCATCATGTTGTCCGAAGGGCGCCTGCTGAACCTGGGCAACGCGACCGGGCACCCGAGCTTCGTGATGTCGACCTCGTTCACCAACCAGGTACTCGCCCAGATCGAGCTCTTCGCTCACGGCGAGCGTTACGAGACCGATCAGCCCCAGGTGTACGTCCTGCCGAAGGCTTTGGACGAGAAGGTTGCCCGCCTGCACCTCGACGCCCTGGGGATCCAGTTGACCGAGCTGTCCAAGGAGCAGGCCGCCTACATCGGTGTCGACGTGGCCGGACCGTACAAGTCCGACCAGTACCGCTACTGAACGACTCCGGTACGAGAAGCGGGGCCCCCGCCGGAGGACTTGCGGACGAGGTCGGCCGGGTGGAGGCGATCGATCGGATCGCCTCGGCCCGGCGGGACATGCCGTTGGTGTCCGGAATCCCTGGTGGCTACCCGGCACCCGGCCCGCTCTCCGGGCGGGTGATCGCAGCCTGCGTTCATCTCACTCCGGAGACCGTCGTGCTCGTCGAGGCGCTGCGGGGACTCGGTGCCAGGGTGCGACTGTGCGCGGCGAATCCGCTGTCCACTCAGGACGGCGTGGTCCCATACCTCCGACGGCTGCCCGGCGTCGAGGTCATGCTGGGCACCCCGGACTGGGACGGCTATCGCTCCGCGGTCGGGAGTGTCGCCAGCTTGGGCGCCGAACTCGTGATCGACGACGGTGGCGACTTGATCCTGGCAATGCACGACAGCCCCGCAGAAGCTGACCGGCCATTGCTGGGTGCCTGCGAGAACACCTCCACCGGTGCCCTTCGGCTGCAGGCTGCCCAAGCCGCCGGCAGCCTCGGTGTGCCGGTCTTCGCGGTCACCCGGGGCGCGGCCAAGCGCCTCTACGACGACGTGCACGGCACCGGCCAGTCCGTCCTTGACGCACTCCTTCGTACGACGAACCTCCTGCTGGCCGGTCGGGTGGCGGTCGTCGCCGGATATGGCGCATGCGGGCGCGGCATCGCAAACAGGCTGCGTGCCATGGGAGCGCGGGTCGTCGTCACCGAGATCTCTCCGCAAGCCGCACTGGAAGCCAGTCTCGACGGACTTGCCGTACGCCCGATGATCGAGGCCATCAAGGATGCCGACCTCGTTGTCACCGCCACCGGCAGCCGGGACGTGGTGACCGAGCAGCACCTGGTCCTCGCCAAGGACGGCGTGATCCTGGCCAATGGGGGGCATTTCGACGTCGAGATCGATGCCCAGTGGTTGCGCTCGTCTAGTCGAGGCACTCCGGTACGGCCCGGGCTGATGTCCTACTCACTACCCAGCGGGCAGGACGTGCTGCTGGTCGCCGACGGGCGTGTCGTCAATCTGGCCGCGGCGCAAGGACACCCCCCAGCCGTCATGGATGTCACGTTCGCCACCGTGGCGCTCTGCCTGCTGGAGCTCGGTGCGCGACCGGCCAGCCCCGTGGAAACCGAAGGGCGGCATCCCTATCCGGCCGGCGTGCACGCCGTACCCGCGCACATCGACACGACCGTGGCGCGGCTGGCACTCGAACAGGCCGCGGTCCGTCTCGATGTCGCGACGCCCGCGCAGCGGGAGTACTTGCGTACGTGGGTCGGCCCGGTGCGCGCCGGGTTGAACCGCGATCACGCAGAATAGGCCCCATGACCGGTGCACGCTCCAGGGTCCTCGTCGTCGACGACGACCCGTCATTGGCCGAGATGCTGGGCATCGTCCTGCGGGCCGAAAACCTGGATCCCGCTTTCGTGGCTGACGGGGCACGCGCGGTGTCGGCGTTCCGCGAGGTTCGGCCGGACCTGGTCCTATTGGACCTGATGCTGCCCGGCGCCGACGGAATCCAGATCTGTCGCGAGATCCGCCAGGAGTCGTTGGTGCCGATCATCATGCTGACCGCCAGGGCCGACACCGTCGATGTGGTCCGGGGTTTGGAGGCTGGCGCCGACGACTACGTCGTCAAGCCGTTCAAGCCGATCGAACTCGTGGCGCGGATCCGGGCGCAGATGCGGCGAACCGACACCGATCACCCGGAGAGCCTGGCCATCGGTGAGGTGACGATCGACGTGGCCGGGCACCAGGTGCGCCGTGCCGGTGTCCCCATTCAGCTGACCCCGCTGGAGTTCGACCTGCTCGTCGCCCTCGCCCGTAAGCCCCGACAGGTCTTCACCCGCGAACACCTCCTGCAACAGGTCTGGAAGTACCGTCACGCCGGGGACACCCGGCTGGTCAACGTTCACGTGCAGCGCCTCCGGTCGAAGATAGAGATAGATCCGGAGAATCCCGAGGTCGTCCTCACCGTACGAGGGGTCGGCTACAAGGCCGGACCTCCGTAAACCTCGCAGCTCGGACGACATGACCTCTCCCCTTCCTACCGCCTGGCGGACCCGCTTCCGGAGCGTTGTCCGCGAATTGCGGCTGCGCGCCCGGATCGCGGGACGAGCCGCCTGGCGACACTGGCGCCGCTCGCTGCAGCTGCGCGTGGCCATCATCACCATGGCGGTGGCCGGCGCCGTTGTGATCATCATCTCGCTCATCCTCTTCGACCAGATCCGCACCCAACAACTGGCCGCGAAGAACGACGCCGCCATCTCCCAGGCCCAGGTCGGGGTGGAGTACGCGCGAAACCAGGTCGTCGCCGTGCCGTCCGGGGATCCTCGGTCCATTCGGGAGACCCTGCAGCGGACCGTGGACGAGTTGCTGACCCGAGGTGGCAGCGCCGGCCAGTTCGCAATTGTGATGATCAACCGGAACACGACAACCCCGTTGGCTCAGCCGTCCTTCGCCGGTCTGACCCAGGCACTGCCGGACAGTCTCGTCGGCAGCGTGGGTGAGGGCACGCAGGCATACGAGTACGCGGTGATGCCGACCGACGGTGGCGATGCCGTGCCCTCCCTGGTCGTCGGCGCCCCGGTCCCCAGCCAGTCCGGGACCTACGAGCTGTACTACGTCTTCCCGCTCGACCAGGAGCAGCGCAGCCTGGAGGACATCAGGAGCACCGTGGTGGCCTCCGGCCTTGCCCTGGTCGTCCTGGTGGCGGGTGTCGGCGCGCTCGTCACGCGACTCGTGGTCAATCCGGTCCGACTGGCCGCCCAGACCGCCGAAGAACTAGCTTCCGGGCAACTCGAGCGCCGGTTGCCCATCCGCGGGGATGACGACCTGGCCAGGCTCGCCGGGTCGTTCAACCGGATGGCGGCCAGCCTGCAGAGACAGATCACCCAGCTCGAGGATCTCTCCCGGTTGCAGCAGCGCTTCACCAGCGACGTCTCGCACGAACTGCGTACGCCGCTGACCACGGTACGGATGGCCGCCGACATCCTGCACAGTGCCCGTGCCGACTTTCCGCCCGACGTGGCCCGCTCAGCTGAGCTCCTGCAGACCGAACTGGGCAGGTTCGAGGCTCTGCTCACCGACCTCCTGGAGATCAGCCGCTACGATGCGGGTGCCGCCAGTCTCGTGGCGGAGCCCGCCGATCTCGGGCCCCTCGTAGCGGACGTCGTGAGCAGCGCACACCCCGTGGCCGAACGGCGCGCGGCGACTGTGCATCTGCGGGTTCCCGACGAGCCGGTGTTCGCCGAGATCGACCCGCGACGCATCGAGCGGATCCTGCGCAACCTGGTGCTCAATGCCATCCACCACGGCGGGGGCGGACTCATCGAGGTGACCCTGGCCGGCAACGAGACGGCCGCCGCGATCACCGTCCGAGACCATGGCCCCGGTATGAATCGCGAAGCGGCCATGCGGGTCTTCGACCGCTTCTGGCGGGCCGACCCGGCGCGCAGTCGAGAGGGTGGAGGAACCGGGCTCGGCCTGTCCATCAGCCGCGAGGACGCCAGACTTCACGGCGGCTGGCTGCAGGCCTGGGGGAGGCCGGGGAAGGGTGCGCAGTTCCGGCTTACCCTCCCGCTGCAGCAGGGTGTCGAGCTGGAGGGCTCGCCGCTGCCCTTGGAACCCCGGGCCGAAACCGACGAAGCCTACGAGGTCGTCGCCGGTCCGACCGGAGCCACACCATGACCGGCCCCCGCCGTGGAATCCGGCTGGTGGTCGTCTCGTCGGCGGTCCTGGGCCTTCTGCTGAGCGGCTGCTCGACGGTGCCGACCGGCTCGGCACCGGTGGCCATCACCCAGGTCGGCGGGGAGTTGGCCGAGCCGGTGGGTGTCGAACCGCTCTCCCCGGAACCTGGCGCGAGTCCCGAGGAGATCGTGCGCGGCTTCATCGAATCCTCGGCCAGTACGGCCCAGGGACGCCCGGTCTCCCGGGAGTATCTGACCGCGCCTGCGGCGCAGAGCTGGGACGACAGCGCCGGCATCACCGTGATCGAGCCAGAGTTCTCCGCGGTCACTTCGGGGCCGGAAACGATCGTTCGAGTGACCGCTCAGCGGGTCGGACGAGTCGATCGAGCCGGGATCTTCACCCCGGAGATCGACGAGTTCAGCCTCGAACTGGCACTCGTCCAAGAAAACGAGCAGTGGCGCATCGCCGAACCGACCGCTGGGATCCTGATCACCCGCACCGATTTCGCCCGCGCCTATGAACAGCGCGACATCTTCTTCCTGGACAAGACCGGTCGCTTCGTCGTCCCCGAACCGAGGTTCTTCGTCCGGGGCGGGCGGGCCCAGTCGACGCAGATGGTCGAGCGGCTGATCGCCGGGCCCAGTCTGTGGTTGTCCCCGGCGGTGGATAACCAACTCGAGGGAGTGGACCTGGCCAGCAGCGTCCTGGTCACCGGCGGGCGGGCTCGGGTCGAGCTGAGCCAGGTCGGCGAGCAGAGCAACGAGGCGCTGGAGGGCCTGTCTGCGCAACTGACGTACACGCTGCTCGGCCAACTGTCCGTCCAGAGCCTGGAGATCACCGTCGACGGCGCGCCACTCCAACTGCCCAACGTCGGCACGGTTCAGGGGCTCTCCGACTGGCGGAGTTTCGATCCGGACGCCTTGGCCGGTGCGGTCACCGGAGTCGGTCACTACATCGATGCAGGCGGGGTACGGGTGCAGGACGGCAACCCCATCCCCGGCCCGGCCGGCGAGGGCGCCTATGCCCTCACCAACGCAGCCGTTTCCCTCGACGACAGCAGCGGTGAGTTGCTGTCCCTCGCGGGACTGTCCGTCGGTGCTCAGTCCTCGACCCTGTACGTCGGCCCCTACGGCGGGGACCTCACCCCGGTGCTCACCGACGCCCGGCTCACCGCTCCGACCTGGAGCGGGGTGGCCGAGGAGGTATGGACGGTCGTCAACGGCAGTGACGTCCTGCGGATCCCGACCGGCGCGTTGGCTCAACCCGTGCCGGCCCCTGAGCTGGCCGGCACGGGTGCGGTCCGCGTCTTCCAACTGTCCCGAGGCGGCGCACGCGCGGCGCTGATCATGGAGACCGACACCGGTCCGGCCCTGTTCATCGCCGGCATCGTGCGTACCGCCGACAGCGTCACCGTGAGCGCTCCCCGCCAGATCGCCCCGAGCCTGACCGGGGTGCAGGACGTCTCCTGGACCTCGGCCGACAGCCTCATCGTGCTCGCCGCCGACGCCCGAGGCGAACAGGTCGTCCCGTACACGATCGGCGTGGACGGGTGGGGCATCACCGCGTTGACCACCGACGGCCTGCCGGGGGACCCCGACTCCGTAGCCGCAGCCCCGAATCGTGCGTGGCTGGTGTCGGCTGCGGGCACCGTCTGGCAGTTCAGTCTCGACATCTGGGCGGTGCTCATCCGCGGACAACCACCGTTCAGCGGCACTAACCCGTTCTACCCAGGCTGAGTCCGCGCCAGTGCCGCGCCGGCAGGGTCGCATCGACACGTCGGACGCATTCCTGGCGGTTTTGGCCAAAACCACCAGGGCGGCACTTCCCACCCCGCGGACAGCCGGGCGTGGTCCTGTGCACAACCCGGCTTTCGGTCCACAACCGGCCCGTGGCTCGACCGTCGGGCGGCTCGCCAAGCAACCGTGGCCCGGTGACCGGTAGCCGAGCCAGCTCTGGGGATGGCCTGCTCGCCCACCTCCTCGAGTTGCTGCTGCCGCGAGCCTGTGTCGGTTGTGGCCGCGACGGGATGGCATGGTGCTCGGACTGCCTCGGGGTCGAGTTCGACCCGGTCCTGCATCGCCCCGATCCCTGTCCACCGGGGCTGCCCCGACTGGCTGCCTCGGCGTCGTACTCGGGCAGCGTGCGCTGCGCCATCCTGGCTGCCAAGGAGCGGGACCGGCGCGAACTCGACCGACTGCTGGGGGCGATGCTGGCTGCCGCGATCGGCCAGTTGCTGAGCTCCGGCCCGACGCGACCGGGCGACGACGGTCCGCTGTGGCTGGTGCCCGTACCGGCCAGTCCGGCCGCCTTGCGCGAGCGCGGGCGTGATCACGTGAGCGATTGGACCCGTTGGGCGCTGCGTAGCCTGCGTGCCATCCAGGTCAGGGCGAGGCGGGTACCGGTGCTACGTCGGAGCTCCGGGGGCCAGGACTCGGTCGGGCTCGATGCCCGGCAGCGGGCGGCAAATCTCCGCGGCGCCTTCGCGGTAGGCCGGATCGGCGCGCCGCCACGCGGAACGCGGGTCGTCATCGTCGACGACATCGTGACCACCGGCGCCACTTTGGTCGCGGCCAGTACCTGCCTGACTGACCGCTTCGACCTTGATCCGCAGCGGATATGCGCTGCCGTCGTGGCCGCCACCCAGCGACGCCCAGCCCGTGACCGGGACTAATACCGGTCGTTCTCTGGCCGATCTGGGGTCGAGCTACTAGCGTTCATACTTCACCCACCGTGAACGTTTCGATGCGGAGAGGTGGTGTTCCTCTGCCCCTTCCGGCACCCGAGAAGTCGGTCCCGATCCCAACTGGGTCGATCAGGTCCGCCCGTACGACCGATGGGAGTTTGCGTGGAAATCGTTGTCCGAGGCCGAAATGTGGAAGTCCCCGAGCACTTCCGTACCCACGTCGCTGAACGCCTGCGCCGCATCGAGCGCTACGACCACAAGCTGATCCGCATCGATGTCGAGCTGCTGCACGAGCGCAACCCTCGACAGTCAGACTCCTGTCAGCGGATCGAACTGACCTGCAAGTCCCGCGGCCCCGCCGTACGTTCGGAGGCCTGCGCAAGCGACTTCTACGCAGCACTGGACCAGGCGTGCACGAAGCTGGAGAACCGGTTCCGGCGCAGTGCTGACCGGCGGCGCGTCCATCGCGGCCGGCACACGCCAACCAGCGTGGCCAGTGCCACCGCGGCGGTGGCCGCTCAGGGCTACGAGGTTCCGGCCGGCTCACTGGCCGAGGCGATGAGCTCCTCCAGCGACGGCCACGCGGCGGCCGATCAGGGCGAGGCGGTGCTGGTCGAGGACCACCTGCCCGGTCGCATCGTGCGTGAGAAGGAGCACTCCGCCAAGCCCATGAAAGTGGAACAGGCATTGTTCGAGATGGAACTGGTGGGACATGACTTCTACCTGTTCGCCGACGAGGCGAGTGGCGTACCCAGCGTCGTGTATCGACGGAAGGGGTACGACTACGGCGTCATCCGGCTGACCGGCTGACGCCCGCTTACCATGGGGGCTGGCTCGCACTGATCGGACGGGCCCCCGTTGACTCTCAGGAGAGCTTCACATCGTGGTACTGCAGAAGATCCTGCGCGCAGGCGAGGGAAAGATTGTCCGGCGACTGAACAAGATCGCCAATCACATTGAGACCCTCGAGGACGACGTCACCGATCTGACCGACGCTGAGCTGCGGGACAGGACCGATGAGTTCAAGGAACGCCTGGCCGACGGCGAGTCGCTCGACGATCTGCTGCCGGATGCGTTTGCCACGGTGCGCGAGGCCGCCATCCGGACCCTGGGCCAGCGGCACTTCAAGGTGCAGCTGATGGGCGGCGCCGCGATGCACCTCGGCAACGTCGCCGAGATGCGCACCGGAGAGGGCAAGACCCTGGCCGGGACCCTGCCGGCGTACCTGAATGCGCTCACCGGCGACGGGGTGCACGTGGTCACCACGAACGACTATCTCGCCCGTCGTGATGCGGAGTGGATGGGCCGGGTACACCGGTTCCTCGGGCTGAGCGTCGGGGTGATCCTGGCCAACGAGCCCCCCGATCACCGCCGGGGGCAGTACGCGTACGACATCACCTATGGCACGAACAACGAGTTCGGCTTCGACTACCTGCGCGACAACATGGCCTGGAGCGCGAACGGCCTGGTCCAGCGTGGGCACAACTTCGCGATCGTCGACGAAGTCGACTCGATCCTCATCGACGAGGCCCGGACACCGTTGATCATCTCCGGCCCGGCCGAGCAGAGTGCGAAGTGGTACGGGGAGTTCGCCCGGATCGCGCCGATGCTCAAGCCCGACCGGCACTACGAGGTCGAGGAGGGCAAGCGGACCGTCGCGATCACCGAGGAGGGCGTCACCTACGTCGAGAACCAACTGGGCATCGACAACCTCTACGAGGCGGTCAACACCCCGCTGATCGGCTACCTCAACAATGCGCTCAAGGCGAAGGAGCTCTTCCGCAAGGACCGCGACTACATCGTCACCAACGGCGAGGTCCTCATCGTCGATGAGTTCACCGGCCGGGTGCTGTCCGGGCGGCGCTACAACGAGGGGCTGCACCAGGCCATCGAGGCCAAGGAGAAGGTGGCGATCAAGGACGAGAACCAGACCCTGGCCACGATCACGCTGCAGAACTACTTTCGGCTCTACGACCGGCTCTCCGGGATGACTGGTACCGCCTCGACGGAGGCGGCCGAGCTGCACCAGACGTACGGCCTCGGCGTGGTGCCGATCCCCACGAACCAGGACATGATCCGCAAGGACCAGGCCGACATCATCTACAAGACCGAGGCCGCGAAGTTCGACGCGGTCGTCGACGACATCGTCGAGCGGCACGAGGATGGCCAACCGGTCCTGGTCGGCACGGCCAGCGTCGAGAAGTCCGAACTGCTGTCCAAGCTGCTGCTGCGAGCCGGGATCCCGCACGAGGTCCTCAATGCGAAGAACCACGAGCGGGAGGCACAGATCATCGCGATGGCCGGCCGGATCGGGGCGGTGACCGTCGCCACCAACATGGCCGGTCGCGGTACCGACATCGTGCTGGGCGGCAACCCCGAGCACATGGCCGACCTCGACCTGCGCGAGCAGGGCCTGAGTCCAGCCGAGACTCCGGAGGAGTACGAGTCTGCCTGGGCCGACGCGGTCGAGGCGGCCAAGAAGCAGGTCGCGGAGGACCACGAGGAGGTCGTGGACACCGGTGGGCTCTACGTCCTGGGTACCGAGCGGCACGAATCCCGGCGGATCGACAACCAGCTGCGCGGTCGATCCGGGCGCCAGGGCGACCCGGGAGAGTCCCGGTTCTATCTCTCCCTCGGTGACGACCTCATGCTGCGGGCCAACGGCGCGGCCATCGAGACGATGATGGACCGGCTGAAGATGCCCGACGACGTCCCGATCGAGTCCAAGATCGTGTCTCGGGCCATCCAGTCCGCCCAGACCCAGGTCGAGCAGCAGAACTTCGAGATCCGCAAGCGGGTGCTCAAGTACGACGAGGTGCTCAACCGCCAGCGCGAGGTGATCTACGCCGAGCGGCACAAGGTGCTCAACGGCGAGGATCTGCACGAGCAAGTCCGGCACATGCTCGACGACGCGGTCACTGCGTACGTCACCGGCGCCACCGAGGCTGGATACGCCGAGGAATGGGATCTCGATCAGCTCTGGACCGCGCTCGGTCAGCTCTATCCGATCGGAGTGACCAAGGACGAGATGATCGAGAAGGCCGGAGGCGAGGTCTCCGACCTCACCGCGGCGTTCCTGACCGAGGAACTCCTTGCCGATATCCAGGACGCCTACGACCAACGTGAGGCGGCCGTCACTCCCGAGGTCATGCGGGAACTCGAACGTCGGGTGCTGTTGTCGGTCATGGACCGGAAGTGGCGCGAGCACCTGTACGAGATGGACTATCTGCGCGAGGGAATCCACCTGCGCGCCATGGCAAATCGAGACCCCGTCATTGAGTACCAGCGCGAGGGCTTCGACATGTTCGCCACGATGCTGGACGGCATCCAGGAAGAGGCGGTCGGCTTCCTGTTCAACGTGGAGGTCAAGACCGCCGCCGAGGTGGAGGCCGAGCGCAAGGCCGCGGCCGAGGCGGCGGCGGCCAAACAGCAGACCTCGTCCGGTGCGCAGGCTGAGGCCGCCAAGAGCAACGGTGCTCGTGCTAGCGCAGCGGCACCGACCAAGCAGGCGCCTCGGTTGGCCAAGAACGCCAATCGAGCCCAGCGACGCAAAGCCGGCGTCCGGGCCGCCGTAGCTCCGTCCGCGGGTAATGCGCCGGCGCCTGCACCGACCGCCGCATCCGCCCAGTCGACGCTTCCGGCGCTGGCGGTCAAGGGCCTCGCCGAGCCCCGGACGGTACCGCTGAGCTACAGCGCCCCCAGTTTGGACGGTGGCAGCCGTTCGGGCCGCCTGACGCCCGGCACCCGTTCGGCGGCAAAGACCGCCACCGTCAGCGGCACCACGACCCAGTCGCGGAACTCGCCCTGTGAGTGCGGCTCGGGCAAGAAGTTCAAACACTGCCATGGAGCGCCCGGCAGGGCATGACCCACCTGGCTGGGGTAAGGGCAGCCATAGAGCGCCCGGCAGGGCATGACCCACCTGGCTGGGGCAAGGGCAGCCATGGAGCGCCCGGCAGGGCATGACTCCGGCGCACAGCACCCGATATGGACGCATTGCCGGTCAAGCGTCGGGTGCACTGGGATCAGGTCGGGTGGATTGCGCGTGCTCCGAGCGGGTCGCTCGGCGTGCCGCCACCTACGCCGTGCTCAGCCGACGGTCAGGCAGACGCACCGCCAGCGTCCGTCGATGCCCTCCAACCGGGCCGCCACCGCGTGCCATCGTCCATTCCGCCTCGCAACCGCGCAGACCTCGGCCACTCCATCTGCCGGCTCACATACCCGGATCCGGGAGATGGTCACGCCCTCTGCGCGCAAGGCCGCGGTGCCCCTGCGCTGCCCGCTGCTCTGGGCAACCCGGACGATGTCTCGGTAGACACCCCAGCTGGTCCAGTACTGCAGCTGGGTAGGGCTCCGGCGACCAGCCAGCGACTCGAGAACGGCTTGGATCAGGTGCTGCGCCCAGGGGCCCGGCTCGGGTAGGTTCTGGCGGTCGGTGATCTGCGGTCCGAAGATCGGATCGTGGTCGGGCGCGGCCGGGGGGATGCGCAGCGGAAGCGCCAATTGCGGTGGGGCGGCCGGGACCAGGCGTAGCGTGCCCCGACGATCCTCGAGCGGCGGCTCGTGCGCCGGAATCGGTCCCAGCCGCAGGCCCGATGCGCCTGGAGCGGCATGCGGCCGGCCGGACCCGACCGGGTGCTGGTCAGCGTCCGGATCGATGACAGGTGCGGACATGAATTCTCCTCAGGAAGGACGACCGGGACGCGGGCGCCGGTTGGGGGCAGGAAGTACGAGAACGGGGTAAATGGCGGCGGGTCACGGCGCGGGCGCCTGGAGTACCGGGCCGGGATAGATGGCGGCGGGTCACGGCGCGGGCGCCTGGAGTACCTGGCCGGGATAGATCGCGGCGGGTCACGGCGCGGGCGCCTGGAGTACCTGGCCGGGATAGATCGCGATGGGTCACGGCGCGGGCGCCTGGAGTACCTGGCCGGGGTAGATCGCGCTAGGTCACGGCGCGGGCGCCTGGAGTACCTGGCCGGGGTAAATCAAGTCCGGGTCGTGGATCTGGCTGCTGTTGGCCTGCCACCAGGCGGCGACGGCGGCCAGGACAGACGCTGGATCGATCGGCTTATTGGCCTGGGCAAGGGCGCGCTCGGCGATGTCCCATAGACAGTCTCCCGGCTGCACGACATAGA
Source organism: Geodermatophilaceae bacterium (assembly GCA_050999295.1). GTDB lineage: Bacteria > Actinomycetota > Actinomycetes > Mycobacteriales > Geodermatophilaceae > JACCQS01. The sequence continues at coordinate 15,203 of JBPCPI010000058.1, forward strand.
CCGTCGGGCCCGCCGACCCTGTGGTACCCGATTCCGGCCGGGGGCCCGACTCGGGTGCAGGTGCGGATTCGGCGGGAGGCGCCGGTGGCCAATCGGGGACGCTGGCCAGGGAGGTCCCGGCGGCGCCCGCCCAGTCAACCGTTACCGAAATCGCGGCCATCGTGGCCGTCGGCGCTGCGCTGGCCACTGAGGTCCCCGTCAACAGGCTGAGTCCGAGAGCCAGCGTCACGAATCGACGGAGGGTGGCCGGAAGCAGCAAGCGGGCGAGTCGACTGAACAGCCACCCGATCAACCCCGGCGCGGCGCTGCCGAGGACCAGGATCGCTCCCAAGCCGACCCAGGACAGCAGCAGCCAGCCGATTGCGGTGGCTAGCACGAGCACGAATTCGTCGGCACCGGCGGCTGTCACATAGCCCTGCGGATCCGCAGCGGCGGCCGAGATCTGAGCGTGGGTCGCTCCAACCAGGCGCAGGACCCCCGCCACGAACACCAATCCCAATCCGGCCAAGAGGCCGCGCAGTTCTCCGGGACGGACCACGCCAAGTGAGCTCATGCACATCTGAATACCAATAAATACAAGCAAATGCAAGCAAATATGCGAAAACGGGCATAGGCAGCCATGGCTAGAGATGGCTACGGTGTGCTCGCAACTGCCGAAGGCAGAATCCGGGCCCTGCGCGACGGGGCGCCGTCGAGCGAGGGGGAAGATGCGCTGGGCTCGGCTGTTCGCTGATCTGGAGGCTCAGCTGCAGGCCGAGGAAGCCGTCGACCTGGCCAGCGAGGTGGCCTCTCGTACCCGCCATGAGAGTGGCCAACTGACGATGGCCGATCGACTACGCGCCGCTGTGGGTCACCCGGTTCGAATCAACTGCGCGGGAGTCGGCGAACTCGGCGGCACGCTCCAGGACGTAGGCGCGGGATGGTTGTTGCTGAACGAGGGTCTGGGCCGGGAAGTCCTGGTGAACCTCGCAGCCGTCGCAGCCGTCCAGGGCCTGAGTCAGCGCAGTACGTCTGCAGCGGACACGGCCGTCACCCGCCGACTCGACCTGCGCTATGCGATCCGGGGGTTGACTCGCGATCGCCGCCCGTTGCAGGTTCTGTTGACATCTGGGGAGATCTTGACCGGGACCTTCGACCGGGTGGGGTCGGACTTCGTGGAACTCGCCGAGCATCTTGCTGGCGAACTGCGCCGTCCGAGCGAGGTTCGCGCCGTACGGATGGTGTCCCTGAGTGCGGTGGCGGCGGTACGAACGATCCTGGCCTGATCCTTCAGGTACGTGCCAGACCACGCTCACGGGCCAGCAGCTTGCTCATCTTTCGTGATGTACAGGTTCGCTGTGCTCTGCGTCCAGTGCCGTGGCTGCCTCGGCATACTTTCGTTCGATGTAGGCATCGAGTTGGGTGATCTCGACCCGCCACTGATTGCGCCCGCCGATCTGGATCGCCGAGAGCTCCTTGCTGCGTACCAGGGCATACGCCTGCGACCACGAGATGTTGAGGATCTCGGCGACGTCATCGAGAGTCAGGAAGCGCTGCGGGGGCATGACCGGTCGTCCTTTCCACATGGTGGTGCGTCCACAGTGTGGCAAACCCCGGGCAAGGCGCGCTGACCCACTGTGGAAGCAGTGCAGCGCGCGTTCCGCTCATTCAGTCAGGACTGGGATTCCTGTGGACGCAGGTGCGCAGGCGCTTGCCCGATGGTGGATCATCGCTGCGGCACGTTCCGCGCAGCCGCGGAGGTCAGGAGCGGCCAGGCGAAGCCGGGACGTGCCCTGGCTGGGGTGACAGACGATGCAGGGGGACGACGTGGTCGGGACTTCGGGTGCGGCGGCCGCGGCTCAGATTCCGCCGGGCTCGCACGGCAGCTCGCCGACACCGCGGCGGCTGCGTGCGCCGCGCTGGCTAAATTTCCGCCTGATCGTCGGGATCCTTCTGGTGCTCGTTAGTGTCATCGCCGGTGCCAGGATCGTGACCGCGGCCGACACCTCCGACCTGGTGTGGGCAGCCGAGACCGATCTGGCCGCCGGCACGGTCCTGGCTGACGGGGACCTCCGCGCGGTGCCGGTCAGCCTGGGCGAGGCTGGCCGGGCCTACGTCCTCAGCTCGACAGATCCGATTGGGCGTGTGCTGAGCAGCCCGATCAGCGCTGGCGAACTGTTGCCGCGATCGGTTATGGCCGAGACTTCGACCCTGGTCGATATCGCGCTGCCGATCGCGGCGGGGTTCGTTCCGCCCAGTCTGCAGCGCGGCCAACTCGTCGACGTCTACGCGATCGACGCGACGCCCACAGCGGCAGCGCCGAACGTGCCGGATCAGCCGGAGTCGGGCACCCAGACGCCGGCATCCCCCTCATCGCCTTCTCCTTCCGGGGTCGTCACGTTGGTCGTCGAGGCAGCCGTGGTCCAGCTCATCGCTGGTCGCTCCGACGGGGCCCTGTCGATCGGCAGCTCCACGATCCAGGTCGTCATCTCGGTAGAAGCGGAGCAGGCCCCGGACGTCTTCGCCGCGATCGCCGGCAAGGAGCTCGCCCTGGCCGTACGGTCCTCGACGTCACGGCCCACCGAGGACGCCGAGCGGCCCACGGGGACCCGTACCCCTGATCCCGCCACGCCGACGACGCCAACCCAGACACCCTGATGGGTCTGCCCGTCCTCACGGCCGTCACCGGTGCCACCTGGGAAGCCGACCTCGTCGGAGAACTGGATCGTGCCGACCACGGGGTCACCGTGGTGCGACGCTGCGTGGATCTGGCCGAACTCCTCGCAGCGGCCGCGGCGGGTACGGCGCGCGCGGCGCTGCTTTCTGCCGAGCTGCGCCGACTCGATCGGGATGCGGTCACCCGCCTGTCCGCGGCCGGAATCGCGGTGGTCGGTCTGTTCGATCCGGGAGACCAGGTGGCCCAGAACCGGCTGCGGGAACTCGGAGTGGGCCAGGTGCTGCCGGCTGACGTCGGCGCGAATCTCATCGCCTCGGCCCTGCGTGCTGCGGCTGACGGCTTGGGTGAGACTTCGGTCCGGTTCGATCTGGGTGACCCGGGCGCGGCGATGCCCCGGCTCGGCGCACCCGCACCACCCCCGGCCCAGCCTGTGGGCAGGGGTCAGATCGTGGCGGTCTGGGGGCCGACGGGAGCCCCTGGCCGGACGACCGTGGCGGTCAATCTGGCCGACGAGGCGGGTCGACTGGGCGTTCCCACCATGCTGATTGACGCCGACGTGTACGGGGGAGTCGTCGCGCAGTACCTGGGCCTGCTCGACGAGTCGCCGGGCATCGCGGCGGCGGCGCGATCGGCCAGTGCCGGGACCCTGGATGCCGCGGCGCTGGCGCGGATCGCCTGGGCGGTGACCCCGAACCTGCGGGTGCTGACCGGCTTGTCCCGGGCCGATCGCTGGCCGGAACTGCGACCCAGCAGCCTCGCAGTGGTACTGGAGCGCGCCCGTGCGCTGGCCCAGATCGTGGTACTGGACTGCGGGTTCTGTCTCGAACAGGACGAGGAGCTGTCCTACGACACTGCGGCACCTCGGCGCAACGGAGCAACCTTGACGATCCTGGAGGTTGCTGATGTCGTGCTCTGCGTCAGCGGTGCCGATCCGGTCGCCCTGCAGCGGACGGTGCGCGCTTTGGGCGAGCTTCGTGCGGCACTGCCTGGCCGCACCCCGCGCGTAGTCGTCAATCGAACCCGGTCGGTGGTCGTACCCGGTGACGTCCGGCGTGAGATCGCCGGTGCCCTCGACCGATTCGCCGGGATAGCGGACCCGATCTTCCTGCCCAACGACGGGAGGGCGACCGATGCCGCCCTGGCTGCCGGTCGCACCCTTGCCGAGGTGGCCAGCGGCTCACCTTTGCGAGCCTCGTTGAGCGATCTCGCGGCGTCCCTGGTGGGAGTTCCCACCCGAGACGGTTCCCGCCGGCGCAGCGGCCGTAATGCAGGTTGACCGTGTGCGGGGCCGGGTGCATCTGCGTCGCAGTTGACGCGATCACCGCTGAGTAGCCAGGCGATCTGACCCAGATCTGCCACAGTGGGGGGATGGCTGACCGGCTCTCGGCGCTCGACACGTCGTTTCTGTATCTCGAGGAGCCGACCACCCCAATGCACGTGGGGGGACTGGCCGTCTTCCAAGTCCCCGAGGACGGATTCGACTCCAGCCGACTCGTGGCGCTGGTCGAGAAGCGGCTCGGACTGGTTCCCCGGTACCGGCAGGTCGTCCGCTCCGTGCCGGGCCATCTGGCCAATCCGGTGTGGGTTGACGACCCCGACTTCGACATCGATTTCCACGTCCGGCGCTCGGGCCTGCCCAAGCCGGGCTCGGACGTCCAGCTGCTCGAACTGGTGGGCAGACTCATGTCCCGCCCGCTGGACCGGCACCGGCCCCTGTGGGAGCTCTACATCGTCGAAGGTCTCGCCCAAGACCGGTTCGCAGTCATCAGCAAGACCCACCACGCGATGGTCGATGGCATCGGAGCTCTGGACATCGGCCAGGTGATCCTGGATGTGACGCCATCACCCAGGCAGACCCCGGAGGATCTGTGGGCCCCAGCCCCGGAGCCCGGATCCCTCCAGCTGCTCGCTGATGCGGTGGCCGAATACCTCCAGCGCCCCTCGACCGTGCTGGATTCCGTACGCGGCGGGATCGCCGACTTCAAGCACACAGCGAACCGGGTCATCGACACTGTCGGCGGGCTCGCGGCCGCGGCCAGGATGGCCGCCCAGCAGGCGCCGGACAGCCCGCTCAACGCGGTGATCGGCGCCCAACGGCGGTTCGGGATCGCCCGTACCTCGTTGGACGACTACAAGCACGTACGGAAGGCCCTCGGCGGGACGGTCAACGACGTTGTCCTGGCCACCGTGGCCGGCGCCCTGCGGGAATGGCTGCTCTACCGCGGTGAACCTGTGGTGGCGCGCACCTCGGTGCGCGCAATGGTGCCGGTATCGGTGCGCTCTGCCGAACACAGCGATTCGCCGGGCAACGAGGTGTCCTCCTACTTCGTGGACCTCCCGGTCGGGGAACCGAATCCGAAGATGCGGCTGTCCCGGGTGAGTTATGCGATGCAGGCACACAAGGACGCGGGCCAATCCATCGGAGCGAGCGCGCTGGTGGCACTGTCCGGATTCGCGCCGCCCACCCTGCACGCGCTGGGCGCCCGGGCAGCAAGCTCGTTGTCCCGCAGGCTGTTCAACGTTGTGGTGACCAACGTTCCAGGCCCGCAGTTCCCACTCTACGGCGCCGGGGCTCGAATGCTGGAGGTCTTTCCCGTCGTGCCGCTCGCCAAGGGGCAGGGCGTCTCGATCGGGCTTACCTCCTACAACGGCGGCGTCTATTACGGACTCAACGCCGATCGCGACTCGATGTCCGATGTGGATGTGCTGGCCGATCTGATCGAGCAGTCCCTCGCCGAGCTCTTGGACACCGTCCTGTGATCACCCCGTCCTTGGTCGCGCAGTCTGGTGGTCGGCTCCGTCCTGTGCAGGGCGCTGTCCCCGGATGACTCGTCACGGCATCGTTCTGGGCGCTGGCGGCGTATTGGGATTCACGTGGTCGGTGGCGGCCCTGCACGCCTGGGAGCAGGAGACCGGGTTAGATGCCCGGGACGCTGATGTCCGGGTCGGGACCTCGGCTGGCTCGATTGTGGCTGGATTCTTGGGGCTTGGGGTCAGCACGGACACGATCCTGCGGCATCAGCTGGGCACCTCGCTCGAGGACGACCGCAACGTCGAATGGGACTACGACGTGGACGGAGGCCGCTCCCGCCCGCCGTTGCCCAAGTTGGGATTCGGCTCGCCGGGCCTGCTGCTCGCGGTACTCAAACACCCCCGACGCATCCCACCGCTGGCCGCCATGAGCGGGATCCTCCCCCGCGGCCAGGCCAGGCTGGACCCCCTGGAGCGGATGCTCGACCGGTTGGCCGAAGGGGCCCAGGACTGGCCCGACCGAGACACCTGGATCGTCGCGATGGATTACGCCACAGGTAACCGCGAGGTCTTCGGCCGGCCTGGGTCGTTGCCGGCCCGGTTGAGTCAGGCCGTCCAGGCCTCGTGCTCGATCCCCGGTTGGTATCACCCGGTCACGATCGGCCGCCGCTCCTATGTGGACGGCGGGGCGCTGTCCAGCACGAGTGCCGACCTGCTCGCTGGTGCCGGATTGACCGACGTCCTGGTGATCGCACCGATGGCATCGCGCCATGTCGACCGTCCTCGGTCGCCGGTGGCAAGGCTCGAACGTCGTTGGAGGCGGCTGACGACCAAGCGAGTCCTGCGGGAGATAGCCACAGTGCAGGCAACCGACACGCGGGTCCGGTTGCTGTGTCCGGGACCAGTCGATCTGGTGGCGATGGGCGCGAACCTGATGGACCACCACCGTCGCCGTGCGGTCCTGGACACCGCGCTGCGCAGCGCCAGTCAGCAGATGGCCGATCCCGTCGCGGACACCGGCTGATGCGGATCTACCTTCCGTCCACGGCCACGGAGTTGGCGACGCTGCGCGACACTGAGACACTTTCCGGGCCGAGGCAGGCGATGGCGGTGACCGCCGAGCTACGGGCGTGGTACGCCGATCCCGAGCTCGACGAATTGGAGTACGCGGCCCTGCTCGAGGCCGCTCGAGTCTCGCTCCGGATGGTCGACGCGGATCCTTGCGCCGCGCGCCGGCGGGTCGTCATCGCTGCGGAGGTCCCAGCCTCGGCGGTCGAGCCCGACGTCCGGACGGGGCGTGCTTCCGTGCGGCTGACGCGGACGCTGGAGCTGGCCGACGTCGTGGCCCTGCACGTCGACGGTGCCGATGCCGAGCCGGCGGTGAGGGCAGCAACGGCGGTGGTGATCGAGGCCGATCTCGGCAGCGATGACGCTCAGTTCCTGGTGGACGAGGCCGAGGCCTACGAACTCGGCTGGTATGCCACCCAAGAGCTCGGTCCGCTGCTCGAACTCCTCTGAAATCCCGCACTTCTTGGGTTCAAGGGGTCGTCGCAACATCCTGAGATTTGGAGTGTTGGATGACTCGTCTTCCGCCTCGCCGTGATGATCAGCGGCGGTTCTGGCGTCTGATCGGTTCTGGGT
>JBPCPI010000127.1:0-41823 GCA_050999295.1 Geodermatophilaceae bacterium
ACGAGCCGGGCATCCTGGACTACAACACCGAGTTCAAGACGGCAGCCCAGGTGGACTACCTCTACGCTCCCGACGAGTACCGCACCTCCGACCACGATCCCGTGCTGGTCGGACTGGCACTCGACGGACTGCCGGGCTTTAGCGTAACCGCGAGCCCTAACCGCTTGTGGCCGCCGAACCACAAGTACCAGAGGGTCAACGTGACCGCGCAGACCGGGGATGGTCAGCCGCTGACGGTCACGATCCTGTCAGTGACGTCGTCCGAACCGGACTGCGGTGGCGACTTTGGCGAGTTCTGCAACGACATCGTGCTGGTCGATGGCGACAGCGTGGATCTGCGTAGTGAGCGATACTCGCGATCCGGCCGTACCTACACCCTCGACGTCGTCATCACCGACGGCGCACAGACGGTCTTCGAGACACTCACGGTGCGCGTCGCCAATAAGTGAAACCCTGACCGCTCAGCCCGATTTCCGGCGGTGCGTGCGCTGTTGCTTGTCGTTGGGGTGCAACGACATTCCAACGGTGTTCAGGTGATCCTCACCCGAGCGCTCGGCTGCCTTTGCGTTCTTGGCCTCCAACGCCTGACGGAAGGCATCCCGAGTCTGATCGCCGGCTCCTGAGGATTTGGGGTCCCCGTCTGAGGGAGGGGTGGACTTGCTCGACTTCGATGCGGCTTTTCTTGCGGCCATGGCGGTTCCTCCCGAGCGGCCGCGTCGGAGCGGATCCGCGAATCGTTTGCGGCTTTTGGGATGCCTCGTCACATCGTCCCCTACGAGGCTGGGCAACCCGGTTTCCGGGTCCGATACGCCCCGTCTCATCGTGTCGCGGAGTGCCCTGCGCACGGCCGGAACGGGGCCGGTTAGCGTAGCCGCCATGTTGGGTCTGCCTGACCAGATTCGGGCCTGTCTGTTCGACGTCGACGGGGTTCTCACCGAGACGGCGATCGTGCACCGCGCGGCGTGGAAGAAGACGTTCGACGCCTTCCTTCGCGGACATCCCGGCCTGCGCCCCGAGCAGTCCGGAGAGTTCACCGACGACGACTACAACGCCCACGTCGACGGCAAGCCCCGCCACGACGGGGTGCGTGACTTCCTAGCCTCGCGAAACATCGTTCTTCCCGAGGGCACCCCGGACGATCCGGTCGATGCAGCGACGGTTGCCGGCATCGCTAACCGGAAGAACGTGCTGGTCCTCGCCGAACTGGAAGAACACGGGGTCATCCCGTACGCAGGATCCTTGCGCTACCTCAAGGCAGTCCGCGCTGCCGGATTGCGGATCGCCGCGGTGACCGCATCGGCCAACGGTGAGGCAATTATCGAAGCAGGCGGGTTCACCGAGTTCTGCGAGGTTCGGATCGACGGGATCGTGGCCGCGCGCGAGAACCTGAGGGGCAAGCCGGCACCGGATCCGTTCCTGGCCGGCGCCCGCGCGCTGGGCGTCGAGGCATCCCAAGCGGCGGTGTTCGAGGACGCGATCTCCGGCGTGCAAGCCGGGCGTGCGGGCAGGTTCGGTTTCGTGATCGGGGTGAACCGAGTCGGTCAGGCCGAAGCACTCCGCGAAAACGGAGCAGATCTCGTCGTGGATGACCTCGCCGAACTTCTCGACACTCCCTCGGTCGGTACGGACGCACAACAGGGCAGTTCCTGATGAGTTTCGCCGACGAGACCCGCGATACCTCCTTCGCCGACACCTGGAAGCTGCGTGAGGTCGGGTTCGACCCCGAGCGGTTGGGCCACCTGGAGTCGCTGTTCGCCTTGTCCAACGGCCACATCGGGCTACGCGGCAGTCTCGAGGAGGGCGAGCCCCGGCGCCTTCCGGGGAGTTATCTGAACGGGTTGTACGAGGAGCGGGTGCTGCCGCACGCCGAGGCCGGGTACGGGTTCCCCGAGTCCGGTCAGACGGTCGTCAACGTTGCCGACGGCAAGCTGATCCGGCTGCTGGTCGGCGACTCACCGCTGGATCTCAACTACGGCGAGGTGATCTGCCACGAGCGGACATTGGACCTGCGTACCGGCATTCTGCATCGCCGTACCGAATGGCGCTCGCCCAATGGCCGCGCGGTCCGGGTGCGCTCCCAGCGGCTGGTCTCGCTCACCCGACGCTCGATCGCGGCAATCTACTACGAGGTCGAGCCGATCGACGACGAGGGCGACCTCTATGTCGCCATCCAGTCCGATCTGCTGGCCAATGACGACACCCCGAATGCCCCGAAGTCCGACCCACGCTCGGCCGCGCGGGTGGCCCCGCTGATCGGGGAGCTGTCCGGCTGCAAGGACGCCCGTGCCGTGCTCGTCCACAGCACCCAGAGCAGCCGGCTCCGGATGGCCGTGGGGATGGATCACGAACTGGAGGTGCCGGACCGGTCGACCACCTCGATCGACGTGAACACCGACGTGGCCCGCTTCACAGTCTCGGCCCGGCTGCCGGCCGGATCGAAACTGCGGCTGGTGAAGTACCTGGCCTACGGCTGGTCCAGCCGGCGCTCGGCACACGCACTTCGCGATCAGGTGGAGGGCGCTCTGGCTACCTCAAAGCTGTCCGGATGGGACGTGCTGGTCAACGAGCAGCGCAAGTTCCTCGACGACCACTGGGCCTCTGCCGACGTCGAGATCGAGGGTGACGACGAGATGCAGCAGGCCACCCGAGTCGCGATGTTCCACGTGCTGCAGGCCGCCGTACGAGCCGAGCGTCGCGCGATCCCGGCCAAGGGGCTCACCGGGCCGGGGTATGACGGTCACACGTTCTGGGACACCGAGAGCTATGTCCTCCCGGTGCTGATCTACACCACGCCGGGAGCGGCCCGTGACGCCCTGATCTGGCGGCACTCCACGCTGGACCGTGCCCGCGAACGCGCCGTGGAGCTGGGCCAGAAGGGGGCGGCCTTTCCCTGGCGCACGATCAACGGGGCCGAGTGCTCGGGTTACTGGCCGGCCGGCACCGCGGCTTTCCACATCAACGCCGACATTGCCGATGCGGTCGCCAGGTACTTCCGGGCCACGCACGACCGGGACTTCGACCGTGACTACGGGGCAGAGATTCTGATCGAGACCGCAAGGCTGTGGATGTCATTGGGCCACTTCGCCTCTGACGGCGGATTCCGGATCGACGGCGTCACCGGACCCGATGAGTACTCCGCCATCACCGACGACAACACGTTCACAAATCTCATGGCCCAACGCAATCTCCGCGAGGCTGCCGCGGCTGCCGGACGCCAGAGCGAGGTTGCCGATCGCCTCGGCGTGGACCAGTCCGAAACCGCGTCATGGCACAGCGCGGCCGATGCGGTGGTGATCCCCTACGACGAGCGACTCGAGGTGCATCAGCAGTCCGAGGACTTCACCGAGCATGACGAATGGGACTTCGCGAACACCCCAGCTGAGCACTATCCGCTGCTGCTGCACGCGCCCTACTTCGAGATCTACCGCAAGCAGGTGATCAAGCAGGCCGATCTGGTGATGGCCATGTTCCTGCGCGGGGACGCGTTCACCCCGGAGCAGAAGGCGCGCAACTTCGCCTACTACGAGGCGCGCACCGTGCGTGACTCGTCCTTGTCAGCGGCCCAGCAAGCGGTCATGGCCGCCGAGGTCGGGCATTTGGAGCTGGCCTACGACTACTGGGCCGAGACGATCTTCACCGACCTCTACAACCTGCACGGCAACAGCGTTCAGGGCCTGCACCTGGCGGCGCTGGCCGGTGCGTGGACGGTGGCGGTCTGTGGCTTCGGCGGGATGCGCGACCACAACGGCTGGGTCACCTTCGCCCCGAGGCTGCCCCCGAAGCTGACCTTCCTGGCCTTTCGGATCCTGGTCGAGGGACGCGCGATCACCGTCAAGGTGGGCAAGGAGTCGGCCAGCTACCACCTCATCGACGGCGCGGAGTTCACCAGCAGCCACCATGGCGAGGAGTTCACGATCGCCGTGGACCGCCCGGTGACCCTGCCGATTCCGGCCGCTCCCAAGGTCGCGCCCGTGCATCAGCCCAAAGGACGCGAGCCGATCCGCCGCGACTGACCGAGCCGCTTGCCGCGATCAGTGCTTCCAACGGGTGAGCGCGGCGATCTCCTCCGGTGCGGACTCCGCGAACAACTCGATCTCATAGCGCCGCAACTCGGCGATCGTCGTCGCGAGTTCGACGCCGAATGCCACCTGCAACGCCGGTTCGGACTCGAATGCCGCGACCGAATCCTGCAGCGAGGACGGCAACGGGTCGATGCCGATCTCCGCCCGTTCCCGTGCGGAAATCGTCGCGGGGTCGAACGAAACCGGCTCCGGGAGCGTGGCCTCCTCGTCCAGCCCGGCCAGCCCGGCGGCCAACAGGCCGGCAATCACCAGATACGGATTGGCCGTCGCGTCAAGGCACTTCACCTCAAGATTGGCCGACTTGTGCTGGCTACCAACTGGGCCCGTGACGAAGCGCAGGGCCGTCTCCCGGTTCTCCAGGCCCCAACACGCGAAGGCTCCGGCCCAGTGCGAGGGGATCAGCCGGAGATAGGAGGCGACGCTCGGGGCACCGATCGCCAGGAAGGCCGGGAGCCGATCGAGGATGCCCGCGCTGAAGGAGGCAGCTGTCCGCGAGAGGCCGAACCCGCCGTCGTCACCGGTCATCACATTGGTGTCATCCGACCACAGGGACAAGTGCACGTGGGCGCCGTTGCCGACCCCCTCAACCTCGACCTTGGGGGAGAAGGATGCCCGTAGCCCGTGACGAAGCGAGACCGCGCGGATGGTCTCGCGAACCAACACGAACGTGTCCGCCGCGTCCACGGGGCTCTCCGCGGCGACCGAGAGCTCGAGTTGCCCGGCGCCATACTCGGGGTGGAACTGGTCAACCGAGACCCCTTGGGAGGCAAGGGACGTGAGCAGGTCGACCGAATAGTCCGACAGTTCACTGATCCGGGTCATTCCGTAGGCCGGTCCCTTGCAGGCGGGGACGAAGTCGTCACCATCCCCGGCACTGACCGCCCACTCCACCTCGAAGGCCATCCAGGCATTGAGACCACGATCTGCGAGCGCCTCGACCATGCGGGCGGCCAGCAGCCGCGAACACTGCGGATGGGCCACGCCGGCCTGGTCATAGCGGTCCACCGGGGCCCATGCCCAGCCCGGCTGACCGGCCAGCACCGTGAGTCGGTTCAGGTCAGGATGCAGGCGCAGGTCGCCCACCGGTGACCCGGAGTGCGTGCCCGACATGATCATGTCGTCGAGCCGGAAGGCGTCGAAGACCGGCGACATCCCGACGCCCCACTCCGCAGCCACAGGGAGCTTGGCCACCGGTACGGCCTTCACTCGGGTGATGCCGGAGTTGTCGACGTAGGTCAGCGCCACCCCGACGACGCCGGCATCCTCGAGTTCACCGAGAAACTCACTTGCCCGCTGCTCGCGCGCGCTGCGGTCTTCGCTGTCCATGCCGGCACTCCCGTCGCGAATGATGTCCCAGCCCGCAACCCTAGGGCTTACCATTTCTCCGACACGGGACAAACTTTCAAGCACGCACGAATGCGATGACCGGAAGGTGAGCCATGCCTGCGTCAGCATCTCCAGAAACCCGGGAACCCGGCCTGCGGCGGTCCCTCTCGGTCTGGCAGGCGGTCGGCCTGTCGGTGGCCCTGATGGCGCCTAGCATGGCCGCCAACATCAACCCACAAGGGACTGCTGGCTTGGCCGGCAGAGCCGTGCCGCTGGCCTTCTTCCTCGCCGCGATCGGCGTGCTCCTCGTGGCCTACGGGTTCGTCCGGATGTGTCAGTACTACCAGCACGCCGGGTCGGTGTACGCCTTCGTCGGAGCCACCCTGGGCCCACGGACCGGGTTCGTCTCCGGTTTCGGGCTGCTCGGCACGTACTCCTTCTACGGCGTGGTCACCGCTTCGGCGACCGGGATCTTCGGTACCGCCTTCCTGCAGCAGATCGGTGTCTGGGACGCACCGCCGAGTTGGGCGCCGTTCCTGCTCGCCGCAGTCGCCCTCCTGCTGGCGCTCTACCTGACCATCGTCCCGGCCAGACGTGGCACCGGAGTCCTGCTCACCGTCGAAGGCGTCACCGTCGCGTTGATCGTGGTGATCACCGCGCTCGTACTCGTCCGCATCCTGTCCGGCAGCGCACCCGGTGATGCGAGCTTCGATCTGAGCGTCTTCGTACCGGAACCCGGCACGGACGGATCGACGATCTTCCTCGGCATCGTCTTCGGGTTCCTGTCCTTCGCCGGTTTCGAAGCAGCAGCGACGCTAGGGGAGGAGGCCCGCAACCCGCGCCGGGATATCCCGCGCGCGATCCTGGGTACAGCGATCTTCGGCGGCATCTACTTCACCGTCGTGACCGCCGTGGAGATGATGGCTTTCGGGACCGACGCCGACGGCGTGGCGGCCTTTGCCTCTTCACCGTCCTTGTTGGGAGAGATCGGCACCAGCTACCTGGGCAGCTGGGTGGGGGACGCGGTCACCCTCGGCGCGGCGATCAGTGCGTTCGGCTGCTGTCTGGCCTGCATGGTCGGGGCATCCCGGCTGCTGTTCGCCCTCGGGCGGGATGCGGCCGGCGACAAGGGGATCGGCCAGACCTCCGGCTCCGGGACTCCCGCGAACGCGGCGATCGCGGTCGCCCTCCTGATGGCGTTCATCATCGTGGTGAGTGCGGTCTTCTTCGACGCGGAGGCCTTCGACACCTTCCTGTGGTCGGGCACCATCGGCACGCTGATCCTGCTGGTCATCTACGTGCTCACCACGATCGGTGCCGTGCGCCTGGTGTTCGTACAGAAGAAGATGGCTGTGCCGATGTGGCAGGTCGTCATCCCGATCGCGGCGTTGCTCGTATTGGGATACACCATCTACCGCAACGTCATCCCCTACCCGACCGAGGGGCCCTCGCAATGGTTCCCGATCGTGGCCGGCGGCTGGCTGCTGCTCGCGATCATCGTGGTCCTCGCCGCCCCGGGACTGGCGCGGCGGATAGGTGCGAACCTGACCGCCGCCGAAGGCATCGGGCGGGACACGGACGACTCGGTCTCCGCATTGCCACGCCGTCCGGACGACGGCGTCCGTGGCTGACCGCCCATCCCGGCCAGCACACCGCCCGCGAGCAGCACTCCGCTACACGCCCCGTACCCGTCCGGTCGTGCCGCCGATCTATCAGTCGGTGACCTACTTCCTGGACGAGGAGTCCTACAAGGACGTGCACGCCGGTGGACTCGACGAGCACTGGTACGGCCGGTTCCGCAATCCGACCGTCGATGTCGTCGCCGAGGCGATCGCCTCGCTCGAGGGAGCTGAGGCCGGCTTCATGGCCGCCTCCGGAATGGGGGCCATCGCCACCAGCCTGCTCACCCTGGTCCGCGCCGGTGACCGGATCGTTGCCGCCGCGCAGGTCTACGGGGACACCCATGACCTGCTGACCCGCGACCTACCCGGCTTGGGCATCGACGTCGTAACGGTCGACTCCGCCGACCTCGACGCCTGGGCGCAGGCGATCTCGGCGGCGCCGACGCGGGTGGTCTACGCCGAGACACTGTCCAACCCGACGCTGGAGATCACCGACCTTTCCGCCTTGGCCGCCCTCGCGCACGATGCGGGAGCGTTGCTGGTGGTGGACAACACCTTTGCCACCCCGTACGCGGTGAATCCGCTGGCTCTCGGTGCCGACCTGGTGGTGCACTCGGCCACCAAGTTCCTGAACGGGCACTCGGATGTGATCGCCGGGGCCGTGCTCGGCGACTTCGAACTCGTCCGCGAGGTCCAGCGGCGGATCATCACCTTCGGCGCCTGCCTGGACCCACATGCGGCCTACCTTGTCTGGCGCGGCCTGCAGACCTTCGAGGTCCGGATGGCCCGCTCGACCGCGACGGCGCTCACGGTGGCCTCGGCACTCGACCAGCGGGCGGACGTCCTCGCCGTACGGTATCCGGGGCTGGCTTCCTATCCCAGACGTGCCGTCGCCGATCGGACGATGCGCGACGGACGCGGCGGAGCCATGGTGACCTTCACCGTCGACGGGGGGAACGTCAGGGCCCTTGCCGTCATGCGGCATCTGGAGGTGGCCTGCGAGGCAACCAGTCTGGGCGGCGTCGAGTCGTTGGTGAGCACCCCGTTCAACTCCTCACACTTCTCGCTGACGCCCGAAGAGCTGCGGGCGGCCCGGATCCAGGAAGGGATGATCCGGTTGTCCTGCGGGCTGGAACCGGCCGAGGAGCTCGTCGCCGATCTGAGCGCCGCCCTCGATGCCACCGGAACGGATGTTCCTTGAGTCTCCAATCCACTGTGGACGAGTTGCGTGTGGTGGACCACCACTGTCACGGAGTGCTCCGCCGCGATGTCGGCCGGAGCGACTTCGAGTCCCTGCTCACCGAGGCCGACGAACCAGGGCCCCTGAACCCGACGCTGTTCGACTCCCAGATCGGGTTCGCCCTGCGCCGATGGTGCGCCCCAGTTCTCGACCTCGAACCGCACGCCGAGCCGGAGGCCTATCTGGAGCGTCGAGCCGAACTGGGGCACGTGGAGGTGACGAGCCGCTTCCTTCGCGAGGCAGGCACCGGCATGTACGTCGTGGACACCGGCTACGTCCCGGAGCCGATCCTCGGCCCGGCCGAGTTGGCCGCCGCCGTCGACGGCGAGGCTTTCGAGATCGTCCGCCTGGAGCAGGTGGCGGAAAAGGTCATTGCCGGAGGAGTGGACGCCGTGGGTTTCGCCGGTGCCGTCCGGGAAAGCCTGGCGCGGCGTACGGCGGGGGCAGTGGGCGTGAAATCCATCGCGGCCTACCGGTCGGGACTGGACCTTCCGGACGATCAGCCCACGGAGTCCGAGGTCGCTGCGGCGGCCGGCCGCTGGTTGCGTGCCGTGGAGCACGGTGCCGTCCCGCGCTGCTCCGACCCGGTGCTGCACAGCTTCCTGGTCTGGGCCGGGATCGACCTCGGTAAACCGGTGCAGTTCCACGTGGGCCTGGGCGATTCCGACACCGACCTGCGCCGCGGTAACCCGCTGCTGCTGACGCCGCTGCTTCGCGCCACCCAGACCCGCGGCATCCCGATCATGTTGCTGCACAACTACCCGTTTCACCGCTACGCCGGATATCTCGCGCAGGTGTTCAGCCACGTCTTCGTCGACGTGGGTCTGGCCACGCACAATCTCGGCCGAGGCAGCAGCCGGGTGATCGCGGAACTGCTCGAGTTGGCGCCGTTCGGCAAGGTGCTGTTCTCATCCGACGCCTTCGGGTTGCCGGAGCTCTACCTCCTCGGGACGCTGCTGTTCCGCCGCGGCCTGACCGAGGTGCTGCACGGCGGGATCGCAGACGGCAGTTGGACCGAGACCGATGCCGAGCGCACCGCCGGAATGATCCTGGCCGGCAACGCAATCCGAGCCTACCGACTGGACGCCGAGTGACGCTCGGGGCAGCTGACCTCGATCAGCTGCACGCCCGGCTGCTCGCGGGCCTGGCCGCCGAACTCCCAGCTGCCATCGAACTCCGACACCGACTCCATGCCGAGCCTCGGCTGGCCGGGGACGAGGATGACACCGCGCAGGCCATGATCGAGGCGCTCCCCGACGGGCAGGCAGAGGTGCTCGCCGGTACCGGTCGCTGGATCAGCTTCGGCGGGAGTGGACCTGCGATCGGATTGCGCACCGAGCTCGATGCCTTGCCGGTCGTCGAACGCACGGGCGCGCCCTGGTCGGCCACCGGGAACCTGATGCACGCCTGCGGGCACGACGTTCACATGGCGGCCCTGGTCGCCGTGTGCTGCGCTGCCGCTCGGATCAGCCTGCCGAGGCCGATCGTCGCGATCCTGCAACCCAGGGAGGAGGTCGCTCCCTCCGGCGGAGCGGATGTGGCGGATTCCGGCCTGTTGGACGATCTCGATGCAGTGATCGCCGTACACGTACAGCCACAACTACCCGCGGGCATCCTCGGCGTCACCGCTGGTCCCACCAACGCCGGGACCGACGTCGTCGACATCTTCGTCACCGGCGTCGCCGGACACGCTGGCTACCCGCACACCGTCCGGGACCCCGTTCTCGCGATGTGCCAGGTCGTCGTCAGCCTGCAACAACTGGCCAGTCGCCGGGTGGACCCCACGATCGGGACGGTCCTCACCATCGGAGCGGTGCACGCTGGTACGACGAGCAACGTCGTTCCCGAGCGCGCTCACGCGCAGGGCAGCCTCCGAGTCATGCGGGACGTCGACCGGATCGAGCTGCTGGCCGCGATGAAAGAGATCGTGACGCACACCGCTGCGGCCCACGGCTGTACGGCCACCGTGACCGTGACGCCGTCAGAACCGGTCCTGGTCAATGACGCCGGCCTGGCCGGGGCTGCGGCCGGATGGCTGCGGCGGACCGGCGCGATCGTGGACGACACATTCCGGTCCTTCGGCGCGGACGACTTCTCGCACTACTGCCATCGCACCCGCGGGCTGATGATCTTCGTCGGTACGTCCGCCGAGAACGACCCGGGAAGTCCGGGCCTGCATTCCGACCGCTTCCTCCCCGATGACGGCCTGATCGAACAGGTGGGTCCTCCCACGCAAGTCGAATAGGCCGAGCAGGCAGCCCCTACTCGGTAACCCACGAACGCTGCGTGAGCGAGGCCCCGACCCGCAACCACTCACGAACGAGCGGTCACGTCATACCGTCTAGCGAGGCAGGCCAGTCCCTGTCCACAATTCCCGGTATCCGCTGACGCGGGTATCCACAGATTCCCTGCACGGCCCATGCCTGCTGCGCGGGCGAGAACGCTCTCGGCATGGACGCCACACCGAAACTCAAGCTCAGCGGACCCGGAAGCCTGATCGCCGCAGTACCGCACCTGCTCGGCTTCCCGCCCGAGGAGTCCCTGGTCCTCGTGGGACTCAGCGGACCCCGCTCGCGCGTGGGCCTCACCATGCGAGCCGACCTTCCTGCTGACGGATCGGCCTTCACCCCGACTGTCGAGGAGTTGGAGCCGCTCATCGAGGCTTTGCTGCGCGACGGGTCCTCGGAGTGCCTGGCCATGGTCATATCCGAGTGCCCTGACCAGGACGGGGTGGCTCCGTACGTGGACCTGGTCGCGCACCTGGACGAGGCTCTGGTCGCCGCGTGGCTGGAGGCCAGTGACATCGTCCTGGTCCGGGCCGGATGCTGGCGGTCCTATCTGTGTCCTGACTCGCACTGCTGCCCGGTCCAGGGCACACCAGTCCCTCCAGCCAATGGCGAGCTCGCCGCCTACGCGGCCTACTCCGGCTCAGTGGTCCGGGACAGCCGGTCCGCCCTGATTTCCATGATCGCTGCCGATCCGGCGGCGGTCGCCGGCACCGAGCGGGCGCTGGACCACGTGTGCCGGGAGATGGCCGACGCATCCGCGGCCGGAACCTCAGAGGCATATCGCGAGCGGATCGAGCACGCGATCAACCGACGCGTGCGGGCCTTGACGGCCGGAACCGCACGCCCGCTGAGCAACCGCGATGTCGCCCGGATGTCGGTGGCGCTGATCGATCGACCGCTGCGTGACCGAGTCGCGGCGCACTGCTTGCAGGAATCTGCCTCGGCGGCGGAATCCCTCTGGATCGAGTTGCTCCGCAGACTGCCGGCGTCACTGGATGCTGCGCCGGCGACCCTGCTGGCGTTGAGTTCGTGGGCGCGCGGCGACGGGGCCATGGCCAACGTGGCCCTGGACCGGGCGCTGGCCAGCGATCCGGGCTACTCCCTGGCGCAGCTGGTCCGTACGGCGCTGGATCACGCACTGCCCCCCGGAACGGTCCGCGAGATGCTCGCCTACCCGTCAGCCGAGGCGGGGTAGCAGATTCGGTCAGAGCAGTTCGGGCCGCTCCCAGGGTTCGCCCAGAACATGCTGGGCCAAGAAGGCGAGCACCGTCTCGTACCAGATCGCCGCGTTCCCGGGCGTGAGCACCCAGTGGTTCTCGTCCGGGAAGTAGAGGAACTTCGACTCCACCCCGCGTTTGCGCAGGTCGTACCACAGGCGAAGCCCCTCGCCGATCGGGACGCGGTAGTCCTTGTCGCCGTGGATGACCAGCATGGGGGTGCTGATGTCGTCGGCGAACTTATGGGGCGAGTTGGCCTCGTAGCGCTCGGGGTGCTTGAGCGGATCGCCGAACTCCTTCTCCCAGTAGTACGAGGCGTCGGTGGCCCCAGAGAAACCGTCCAGGTGCCAGAGGGAGGCGTGCGTGACGATCGCATCGAACCGGTCGGTCTGGGTGGCCACCCAGTTGGCCATATAGCCACCGAAGGACCCACCCATGGCCGCCGTACGCGCCGAGTCGAGCTCTGGACGTTCGAGCGCGGCATCGGTTGCGGCCATCAGGTCGGTGTAGGGCGTTCCGCCCCACTGTCCCCAACCCCGACGGACGAAGTCCTGGCCGTACCCATCCGAGAGCGCGGGATCGGGCAGTAGCACGGCGTATCCGCGCGCGGCCATCAGCCACGGGCACCATCGCCAGGACCACGCGTTCCAGCTCATCAGCGGACCCCCGTGGATCCAGAGCAGCAGCGGGGCCGGATTGTCGGCGCTTGCGCCCTCCGGCAGGACGAGCCAGGACGCGACCGTCGTGCCGTCGTCGGACTTGGTCTCGATCCGGTGCAGCGTGCCAGGCAGCCGCTCGATCGCACCTGGAGCTGTCAGCCGTACGGCGTCCTGGTCGACGGCCTGCGGGTCCAGGCGGACCGGAACCGCGGGGGAGTCGTACGCCGCGCGCAGCGCATAGACCGCGGACCCGTCGACGGCCACCTGGAGGTCGGAGTAGCAGCCGCTGGAGGTGAGTCGACTGACCGCGCCGGAGTGCAGCTCGACCCGGAAGACCGGGTGGTGGCCGAGTTCGGTGGCGGTGAAATAGACCGCGCTGCCGTCGGGGGCCCAGGTCGGCGACCCTGGCCATAGGTCCAGACCCGGTGTGAGCTCACGGCCGGTGTCGTCGGTCAGGTCGATGAGCCACAGGGTCTGGTCCGGGGGGTCGTCGTAGCTACTGTGCGTCCCTCTGACGCAGACCAGTGCGCCGCCGTCGGGAGAGAACGCGGGTCCTTTGAAGTCGTTGTCGTCGCCCTCGACCAGCACGCGGGATTCACCCGTCGCGGTGTCCACGAGCTCGATCCGAGTCCTGCGATGCGCGGCGGTGGCGCCCGCGACCTCGACGGTGCGGGCGATGCGACTGCCGTCCGGCGATAGAGCCAGGTCTTCACCGCCGAGACTGGTCAGGCCGGCATCGGGCGTTAGGTCTCGAACCTCGACCGTAGACTCGCTCGGCGTGAGGTCCGAGGTCTTGTCGTCAGCGCCGGTCCTGCCGTCATCTGCTACGGGGTCGGTTGCCGGCCCATCCATGGGCAGCTCAGGCAGGTAAAGGACGTGTGGCCAGGCTGGGCCGAGATCGCGATCCCAGAAGCGGATCGGGTAGTCCTCGTGCAGCAGCGCGGTGACGCCGGAGTCCTTGCGGTGCTTGCTCCGTTCCGCGTCGGATTTCGCGTCGCTCGCACCGGGATGCATGGCCGCCACGACGGCGACCGCTGCGCTGTCCCGGGCGACTGCGACCGCTGACACACCACCCGGGCGGGACAGCACCAACCGGGCCTCGCCGGCCCGAGCCGGAAGCGCCCACAGTCCGGGCTTGGGTTCGTCGGCGTCCTTCTCGGCGTCAGGGTCGGGCCGGTCCGAGGTGAAGAGCAGATCACCGTTCGAGGCGAACACCGGCGCAGATTCCCCAGGGGCGCTGCGCGTCAGCCGTCTAGCCGGGTTCTTCCCGAGCGGATCGACTTCCCACAGGGCGGTCTGCCACTTCGTCTTCTCCGGATTGAGCGTGGCAGCGGAGGTGATCAGTCGCGTCCCATCGGGTGACAGGGCTAGGCCGGCCAAGCGGGGGATGGCGTTGTAGTCGGCCATCTTGGCAAAAGGGTGGGCCGGTGGCGTTTCGTGGTCGGTCATGGATCGAGCGGGCTCACGAAGATGTGCTCTGCGGCGACGCGGGGGAGTGGGTGCCCGTCCACATCGACACCGTCGAGGCGACGAGTCACCAGCACGGTATTGCCCGGGCGGACGTGCGCATCGGTCAGCCGGTGCAGCAATTCCGCGTCGCCCTGGATCTGCTCGCTGATCCGCTCGATCCGCACCCGTACGCCGTCAAGTGTGGCCACGTCGGAGAGGAGCACGAGTTCGGCGATGTCGCCGTTCGGTGGCGTTGATGCAGACCAGCCCAGCTCGTCCAGACCTGGGATGGGGCTACCGTGCGGGCAGGTGGTCGGGTTGTCGAGCAGGGCGACCAATCGCCGCTCCACGGCCTCGCTCATCACGTGCTCCCAGCGGCAGGCCTCGATATGCACGTCCTCCCAGTCCAGGCCGATGACATCGACGAGCAAGCGTTCGGCCAGCCGGTGCTTGCGCATAACCTGGGTCGCGAGTTTGCGGCCGATCTCGCTCAGTTCGAGATGCCGATCCCCCTCGACCGTGACCAGACCGTCTCGCTCCATCCGGGCCACCGTCTGGCTCACCGTTGGCCCACTCTGATGTAGCCGCTCGGCGATTCGCGCGCGCAGCGGGGTCACTCCTTCTTCTTCGAGTTCGAAGATCGTGCGCAAGTACATCTCAGTGGTGTCGATCAAGTCGTTCACGCGGGCCGCTCCTTCGCGAAGTCCAGGGGAGATGATACGGCGCCGGCAACCTGACCCTGGTTCCCTGACCGCGACTACGGTGTGAGCGATGAGCGATTCGGTCGCGATTGTCTGGGACGACAGCATGCTCGAGTACGACCTGGGCGGTGACCATCCGCTGCATCCGATCCGGCTCGAGCTCACGATCGCGCTGGCCCAGACGCTGGGCGTCTTCCAAGCACCGAATATCACCCGGCTCTCCCCTACCGTCGCCGACGAGGATCTGCTGCTCCGGCTGCACACCCCTGCCTACATCGACGCGGTAAAACGAGCGCCGCACGACCCGTACGGCGCCGGACACGGACTCGGTCCGCCGGACAACCCTATCTTCGACCGCATGCACGAGGCCTCGTGCCTGATCGCCGGCGCCAGCGTGCAGGCAGCCGAGTGGGTATGGGGCGGCAGAGGGGACCACGCCGCGAACATCGCCGGTGGTCTGCATCATGCGATGTCCGACCGGGCCAGCGGCTTCTGCGTGTACAACGATCCGGCCCTGGCCGTCAGCTGGCTGCTCGGCCAGGGCGCCGAGCGGATCGCCTATATAGACGTTGATGTCCATCACGGGGACGGCGTACAGGCGGCCTTCTACGACGACCCGCGGGTGCTCACGATCAGCCTGCATCAGAGTCCGCTCTCACTCTTTCCCGGCACGGGGTTTGCGGAGGAGACCGGCCGGGGCGAGGGGGTGGGCGCAGCGATCAACGTGGCTCTTCCGCCGGGTACCGACGATGCGGGGTGGCTGCGGGCATTTCACGCGGTCGTGCCGTCGGCGCTGCGTGCCTTCGCCCCGGAGATCATCGTCAGCCAGTGCGGGTGCGACGCCCACCGGGACGACCCGTTGGCCGACCTGGCCCTGTCCATCGATGGGCAACGGGCCTCGTACAACGCCATGCATGACCTGGCGCACGAGGTCTGCGGTGGCAAGTGGCTCGTCCTGGGCGGCGGCGGGTATGGCCTGGTTCGCTGTGTTCCGCGGGCCTGGACGCATCTGCTCGGCATTGTTGCCGGGAGCGCCGTCGACCCGCAGACGACGATTCCGGTCGACTGGCTCGAGGATGTCCGCAAGCGCAAGCTTCGCGCGATTCCGCCGACCCGGATGACCGAGGACGGGTCGCCCGACTTCACCGCCTGGGAGCCGGGAGGCGGTGACGGCGTCGACGTCGCCATCCAGCGGACCCGGCGGGCGAGCTTCCCGCTCCTCGGGCTCGACCCCGACGACCCTCGGGACTAACGGCGCGGACATGTCTGAGCCCAGCACCGCGTCAGGAATCGGTTCGACTCCGGACTACCCGCACCACTGGGAGGCCGACGTCGTTGCCGCAGACGGGGCCACGGTGCACCTCAGACCGATCACTCCCGAAGATGCCGACGGGCTGGTCGGCTTGCACGCCCGCAGTTCCGAGCGCACGCGATATCTCCGCTTCTTCGGACCCTACCCACGGATCTCGGACAAGGATCTGACTCGCTTCACCAACGTCGACCACCACGACCGGGTCGCCCTGATCGTCTTGCTGGGAGAGGACGTCATCGCCGTCGGACGTTATGAGCGACTTCCGGACCGTGACGAGGCCGAGGTCGCTTTCCTGGTCGAGGATGCCCACCAGGGCCGCGGTCTCGGATCGGTCCTGTTGGAGCACCTCGCCGCAGCGGCGCAGGAGATCGGCATCCGTCGGTTCGTCGCCGAGGTATTGGCGGAGAACCGCAAGATGATCTCGATCTTCCGCGAGGCGGGGTACGAGCCCTCGCGGTCCTACGAGGACGGCGTGCTGCATCTCGTCTTCGACATCGCCCCCACCGAGGCCCAACGCTCGGTGCGGTACGGGCGCGAGCAGCGCGCGGAAGCGCGCTCCATCGAGCGGCTGCTCACTCCTCGTTCCGTCGCCGTAATCGGGGCCAGCAACGATCCGGCCAAGATCGGGTACGCCGTACTCGCCAACCTGCTCGCTGCCGGATTTGCCGGTCCGGTCTACCCGGTGAACCACCAGGCGCGGACCGTGCAGGACGTCCCCGCCTATCCCAGCGTTCTGTCCGTCCCCGACGAGGTCGATCTAGCCATCCTCACGGTCCCGGCCGACGCTGTACCGCAGGTCGTCGAGCACTGCCGGGCGCGCGGGGTGCGCGGGATCGTCGTGATGTCCGGCGGATTCGCCGAACGCGGCGAGGAGGGCTTGCTGGCCCAGCGTCGGCTGGTGAACACTGCCCGGGCATCCGGGATGCGCATCGTCGGGCCGAACTGCTTCGGGCTGATCAACACCGATCCGGATGTCCGGCTCAATGCCAGCCTGGCCGCTGCAGCTCCGTCCGCGGGCCGGATCGGGTTCTTCTCCCAGTCCGGTGCCCTCGGAGCCACGCTGCTCGAACGTGCCAAGGCGCTGGGAATCGGACTGTCGAGCTTCGTGTCGGCCGGCAATCGGGCCGACGTCAGCGGCAACGATCTCCTGCAGTACTGGGCGACCGATCCGGCCACCGAGGTGGTGGCACTGCACCTGGAGAGCTTCGGCAATCCGCGCAAGTTCGCCCGGCTGGCCCGCCGGGTCGCCCGTACGAAACCCATCGTCGCGGTGAAGAGCGGGCGGCACACCGGGACGACGCCCAATCTGGAGGGCACCTCTCCGGACCTGGCCGAGGCGAGCATCGAGGCGCTGTTCGACTCCACCGGGATCATCCGGGTGGACACCGTGGCGCAACTGTTCGACGTCGTGACGCTGCTCGCGCACCAGCCGCTGCCGCGCGGTCCGCGCGTGGCGGTGGTGGGGAACTCCACCGCGGTAGGGCTGCTGGCCGTCGACTCAGTGCTGGGCAACGGGTTGGTGTTGGCCGGCGCCCGGCCGGTCGACATCGGCGCGGACGGGACTCCAGACCAGTTCGCCGCCGCGACCCGGGCCGCGCTGAGCGACCCTGATGTCGATGCATTGGTCGCGGTGTTCGTGACTCCGGTCAGCCGTTCCGAGGATGGGTACGCCCAGGCCCTGGTGGAGCTGTCCGAGGATTCGGAGAAGCCGGTCGTTGCGACCTTCCTCGGCCGCGAGGGGCTGCCCACGTCCCTGGTCCGGGCGGGGGAGCGGGAAAGGGCCGCACGTGGATCGGTGCCGTCGTTCCCGGTCGACCGGGCAGTCGCCGCGTTGGCGCACATGGTGGGCTACAGCAACTGGCGCTCTCGCCCCATTGGAACGGTCCCCGAGCGCAGCGATGCCGATCCTGACCGTGCTCGGGAGTTGGCCGCTGCTGTGCTGGCCGAGAACCCGGCTGGACGCGAGCTGTCCGGTGGGCAGGCGCAGGCGCTGCTGGCCTGCTACGGAGTGCCCGTCGGCGCCGGTGGTCGCGGCCCGCAGCCGGGCGAGGTTGCCACGACCGTGGAGATCTCCGATGATCCGTCATTCGGCGCGGTCGTGTCCTTCGGCCTGTCCGGAGCGCCGATCGAGGTCTTCGGCGATCGCGCCTACCGGGTGATGCCGTTGTCCGATGTCGACGCGGCGGAACTGATCCGATCGGTAGCGGCCTGGCCGTTGCTCGACGGATACGGCGGTGCGGTGCCGGTGGACACCGCTGCCATCGCGGACGTGTTGTTGCGGGTCGCGCGGCTCTGCGACGACGTACCGGAGATCGCCCGGCTGGGATGCACCGTGCTCGCCCATCCGCGGGGCGCCGAGATCGCGAGTCCGCAGTTGTACCTACGACCGCCGACCGCGCGCGCCGAGGAAGCTCCCCGCCGAGCCGACCGCAGCGAGCCGGTCGACTAGCTCAGAACAACCGCGGTTATGCGCATAACCGCAGGGAATCCGCTTCGTCGGTGACGGTTGTGCGCATAACCGCGGGCTGCTCAGGTGAGGTAGTCGCGGAGCTGGTCGGCACGCTCGGGACGGCGGAGCTTGGCCATCGAGTCCCGCTCGATCTGGCGCACTCGCTCCCGAGACAGGCCGAAGGCCCGGCCAATTTGCTCGAGCGTGCGCGGCGGTGTCCCGTCCAACCCGAACCGCGCGGCGACGACTTTGCGTTCCCGCTCGTCCAGCGTGTCCAGCACCGTCCCCAGGTCTTGGCGCATCATCTGGAACGCGACAGCGTCCTCGGCGACGGGCGCGTCGGCATCTTCGATGAAGTCACCGAAGCGGGACTGCTCGTCAGCGCCGACGGCCTGATCGAGGCTCACCAGGTCGCGGGAGTGGTCGAGCAATTCGGCAACCCGCTCGGGCGTGATGTCGAGTTCAAGCCCGATCTCCTCGTGGGTCGGTTCGCGCTCCAGGGTCTGCTGAATGCGACGGCGGGTGCGGACGACCTTGTTGACCTGCTCGGCCAGGTGGACGGGCAGCCTGATGGTGCGGCCGGAGTCGGCCATGGCACGGGTGATCGCCTGTCGGATCCACCAGGTGGCGTAGGTGGAGAACTTGAACCCCTTCGCGTAGTCAAACTTCTCGACCGCCCGGATCAGCCCGAGGTTGCCTTCCTGGATCAGGTCGAGGAAGGACATGCCGTGGCCGGTGTATCGCTTGGCCAGCGATACGACCAGCCGCAGGTTTGCCTCGAGCATGGCTTGCTTGGCCGTCGGCCCGTCCTGGGCGAGGGCCTGGTACTCGCGGCGGCGGGTGGCCGACAGGCGAGCGGTCTCGGCGAGCAGCCGCTCGGCGTAGAGCCCGGCCTCGATCCGCTTGGACAGGTCGACTTCCTGTTCCGCGGTGAGCAGTGGGGTCTTGCCGATCGTATTGAGATAGACCCGGACGAGATCGGTGGACATGACCCCGCCGGCGTCGGGCGAGCTTGAACTGCCGGACCCGCTGCGCGTTGACACGGTGTCTCGGTCGCTGGATTGGACGACGGTCACGTGGTCATCCGTTCTGCCACACGTTGTGGCGTCATTCGATCTGCGTCTTTGTCTCATCTTGTTAAACGTTTGCGCCGCGCTGGTGTTCCGAGACCCGCATAACGTTCGGCGCAGAGCCGGATCAGGATTCGTCCCGATGTCACCGCCGCCTCAGGTCGGTCCGGGCGTAACCTCGCAGGCGACACCGTCTCGAGGGGAGCCCGGGTGCCGGTCACGCTCAGCCAGAACACCGAAGCCGACGCGCTGCTGGATCGCGATCCGCTGGCTCTGCTGATCGGCATGGTGCTGGATCAGCAGGTCCCGCTGGAGAAGGCGTTCTCATCACCGCTGGAGTTGACCAGACGGCTCGGGCACGACCTGGACGCTCACGAACTTGCCGAGTACGACTCCGATGCGCTGGCTGAACTGTTCGCCCGACGGCCGGCCCTGCATCGGTTTCCCACCTCGATGGCCGGACGGGTGCAGGGTGTCGCCCGGGTTCTGGTGGCCGACTACAACGGTGACGTGACGCAGCTCTGGGCAGGCGTCGCGGATGGCCATGAGTTGCTTGCCCGCATTTCGGCGCTGCCCGGCTTCGGTGAGCAGAAGGCGGCCATCTATCTGGCGCTGCTGGGAAAGCAACGTGGCGTACGTCCCCCGGGATGGCGTGAGGCGGCGGGTGATTTCGGCCGGGACGACGTCTACATGTCCGTGGCCGACATCACCGATGCGGAATCTCTGGCCCGAGTGCGGGACTACAAGCAGAAGCAGAAGACCGCGGCCAAGGCAGGCGTGACGTGAGTCGTGGGCGAGACGCCGGCGCCGATCCGGTTCTGATCACGCAGGCGGCGCCGAGCCTGCTCGATCAGCATCAGGCCCGCAAACGGCGGTACATCATCACGATGGCCGTACGCGCGGTCTGCCTGATCCTGGCCACGGTCTTCTACCAAACGCTGTGGGTCATGGGCGTCTTTGCGATCCTTGCCATCGTCCTGCCGTGGGTCGCGGTCATGGTCGCCAACGACCGGCCGCCGAAGAAGGCGCTGGATGCGCACCGTTTCCGTACCGGACCGGACGTGACACCGGTGGTCGGCACCGCACTGAGACCGGCTATCGCTCCCGTGCGGATCATCGACGCCGACGACTGACGACCCCGCGCGCCCTTCCGGTTCGTTCTCAGGCAGGCTGATCCCACTCCGCACGTCCCACCTGTACGCAGATGTGCCGATGAAGGGGCATTGAGACGATGGACCTCGGCACGCTCGTCGTGATCGGTCTCGCCATGGCCGTGGGGCTGGTCGGTGTGGTCATTCCCGTGATTCCCGGCCTGTTGCTGGTCGGCCTGGCAGGTCTTGGCTGGGCGATCCTCGCCGACGGAGCCGGAGCGTGGATCGTTTTCGGAGTCATGGTCGCCGTCCTCCTGGTCGGCACTGTTGCGAAGTATGTTCTCCCCAGCCGCACCCTGCGACAGGCCGGCGCACCAGCCTCGACGCTGATCCTCGGCGCGGTCGGCGGGATCGTCGGGTTCTTCGCCATTCCGGTGATCGGCCTGCTGGTCGGTGCCGTAGCCGGGATCTACGTCGGGGAAGCGCGGCGGCTGAAGGACTCCAGGGCGGCTGGCCGATCCACACTGGCCACGGTCAAGGCGATCGGGATCGGCCTGTTGATCGAACTCCTGGCCGGAATCCTCGCGGTGTCGATCTGGTTCGTCGCGGTCATTTCCGGGGCCGGCTGACCGAGGTAGCGGATCACAATTCCGTCCAGGCTCGCCAGGCGTCTGCAGTTCTGCGAGGGTTCGCGGATGCGCAAATACGTGATCATGGGCATCCAGGGCAGTGGCAAGGGCACGCAAGGCGCGATGCTGGCCCGGGACTTCGACCTGACCCAGATCGCGGTGGGCGACCTGTTCCGCTGGCATGTGCAGAACCACACCAAGATCGGCGCGCATGTACGCCGGGTCATGGCCGCGGGTGAACTGGTGGGGGATGACCTGGTCGAATCGGTGGTTCGGCAGCGCCTGGACCAACATGACTGGAACTACGGGTTCATCGTCGACGGTTTCCCACGCAACCACCGGCAGGCCGAGTTCTTCCTGGAGAGCTATGACATCGACGGCGTCATCCACCTCGATCTGCCCGACGAGGAGGTGCGCCGACGGGTGCTGGCTCGGCGGCTGTGCTCCCGCTGCGGAATGGACTACAACCTGATCGCCCACCGGCCAGAGGTCGAGGACCGCTGTGACGTCTGCGGTGGCGGGCTGGTCAGTCGTGAAGACGACACCGAAGACGCGCTCAGCGCCCGGCTGCACGACTACCACACCAAGACCAACCCGGTGCTCGAGTTGTTCCGGCGCAAGGAGTTCGTGATCTCGGTCGACGCGCGTCCCGATCCGGTATCCGTTCAGCAGACGATCCGGGAACGTCTGCAGCTGTCCATCGACCGACCGTGAAGGTTCGCCACGGTCATCGGGGGCGGGTCCGTACGACGGCGTCCTACTGGGCGCCCCAGCGGGTCACCGCATCCGCGGCGGCGTCTTGACCGGCAGCCAGGCAGCGGGTCGGTGACTGACCGGACAGCCAGCCGGCCAGCAGCCCTGCGGTGCAGGCATCTCCGGCCCCGGTCGTATCCAGAACCGGACCGGATCGCGGGCTTGTCGATTGCCGCAGCAACCCGTTGCGGTCCACCCAGACTGCGCCGTCGGCACCACAGGTGACCGCGACGACGGGGAAAGCCGAGTTCAACGACGTGGCCGCAGCAGCCACGTCGGGTGCTCCGCTGAGGGCCAACGCCTCATCGGTGTTGGGAAGGAGGAGATCCACCCCGGCGACGTCGGCGAGAAACTGAGCCACGCCGTACTCCTGCAGCGGCCCGACCGAGGCCGGGTCGACCGACACGCTGCTGCCCAGTGCCCTCGCCCGGCCGATCGCCGCCAGCGCCGCGGAGCGCGTACCGGCTTCGAACAGGGTGTAGCCCGAGACGTGCAGGTGTCGGTGCCCGGCGATCAACGATTCAGGGAGATCGGATTCTCGCAGGGCGAGGTTCGCGCCCCGGTCACTGGCCATGCTGCGCTCGCCGTCGCGGCCGATGATCGCGACGATCGCCCCGGTGGTCAGGCCGCCCACCGCCCGCAGGGCGAGGCGCACTCCGGCGTCACGAAGGCGGTCGATGATCGGACCTGAGTCCGTCGCGCCGACGCAGCCGGCGAGAGTGACCGAGACGCCCAACCGGGCGAGGCCCACAGCCACGTTCGCCCCGGCTCCGCCCGGCCGCTGACGGATGTCGGCAGGGATATCGGTGCCGCTTTCGATCGGGCGCTCCGGCCGGACCAGGACATCGAAATTCACGTCCCCGACGACCAGGACGCCGGAGGGCCCGGCCGGCGGTAGGTCAGTGGACAATGCCTGAGTACTCCACAGCGATCTCGGCCGCTAACGCGGCGTTACGCAGCACGAGGTCCACGTTCACCTGCAGGGTCTGTCCGTTGCTGGCGGTGTGCAAGCGGTCCAAGACGTAGGGAGTCACTGCGCTACCGGTGACCCCGGCCTCGGTTGTTGCCGCCAGCGCGTGGCTCAGCACCGTGTCATGCAGGCCCGGTTCGAGTTGCCGATCCACCGGCAGGGGATTGGCCACGATCAGAGCCGCGGGACAGAACCCGTCGGCTGCGACGAAGATCCGCGCGACCTCGGCTGGGCTCTCGCAGCGCCAGTCCACGCTCGACCCGGAGTCGGTGACGTAGAAGCCGGGGAAAGTCTGGGTCCGGTAGCCGAGCACGGGCACCGACAGGCTCTCCAGCCGCTCCAGTGTGGCCGGAACGTCGAGGATGGATTTCACCCCGGCACAGACGACGACGATTCTGGTACGGGCCAGGACAGCTAGATCAGCGGACTCATCGAAGCTGTCCCGGGCACCGCGGTGTACGCCGCCGAGACCACCCGTGGCGAACACCGAGATACCCGCGGCCCGGGCCAGCGCGGCCGTGCCGGCGACCGTGGTGGCACCGCTTCTGCCGAGCCCGCCCGCTACCGGGATGTCGCGCAGGCTGAGCTTGACAAGATCTGGGTCGGAGCAGACGCGCTCCAGTTCGTCGTCGGTCAGGCCGACGTGTGCTGCACCGTCCAGAACTGCAACGGTGGCCGGTACCGCACCATGCCGGCGTACGACCTCCTCGACTTCGCGGCCCGTGGCGAGGTTGTCCGGTCGCGGGAGGCCGTGAGCGAGCAGGGTGCTCTCCAAGGCCACGACCGGCCGACCCTGCTCCAGTGCCCGCGAGACTTCGGGGTGGCATTCGATGTCGAACACTCGAGCTCCTCCATCTCACCGGACTGCTGGCATCATGGCGTAGGTGACCCGCACCGACACGATCGAGCGTCCTGATCTCCGGGATCAGGAGACCGATACCCCCGAGGATGTCTTCCACTACGTCAAGAAGAACAAGATCGCCGAGAGCGCGGTTCTGGGCTCGATGGTGCAGGCGTTGTGCGGGGAGATCTTTCCGGTGACCAAGACCCCCAAGCCGGGTAGCCCGGTCTGTGAGCCGTGCAAGGAGATCTACGCTCAGCTGCGCAAGGAGTGAACGAGGCGACCGCTTCGGCTGGTATACCGGTGCTGCTCGTCGTCCTCGGTGGCCTGCCGCGCTGAGCGGCGGCGGTCGATCCTACGTGGCGGAGCCGGCCACCGGACCTGGATCGCGGCGTTCAACTCCGCACCCAACAGGACCGCGAGACCGAGCAGGAAGAAGAACAGCGGCGCCGCGATTGGTGCCGCCAGCGCGGCGTACGGAACGGTGGTGGAAAAGAAGTACGACAGGTAGCTCCGCAGTGCCCATGCCCCCAGCACGAAGACGACCATGGCGAACATCGCCCCTGGAAGGTGGCGCCGCCACGGCGGCCGGCGGGGGAGTACGACGTGGTACAGGCTGGCCAGCAGCACCACGATAAGCACGCAGACCAGAACCGGGTAGACCACGGTGATCAGGAAATCGACCGTGCCTGGTAATCCGCTGGAACCAGGACAGGATCACGCCCGGACCGAGCAGCAGCAGCGGCAGGGTGACCACGGCGGTGAGCCGAAGACGATGAACAGCCACAGTGCCAGCAGCCGACTGCGGATCGGGCCGCGGACGTCGCGCTGGTCGTAGGCGATGACGATGGTGTTGACGAAGGTCGCCACAACGGTTGCGCCCAGCACCGAGAAGGGCGCCGACTGCCGGATGCGAACTGGATCAACCGCAGGGGGGCCCGGCTGTGGCAGCAGCGCTCGACGCGCCTGCGCTACGGCGTGTCGCCGATCACGGGTCGAGTGCTGGCCATGTTGCCCCGGCCAGGGGGCAGTCCGGCAGTGACATGGTTCGTCCGGGTCAGATACCCATCGCCGCCCAGTTACCGAATATGGCGATGCTCAGCCCTGTGCTGGCTTGGATGTTGACGTAGAGGGTCCGGAAGTCCGGGCTGAAGGTCGACCCAGCGAACTCGTCACCGCCAATGTCGGTGCCCTTGGGAATCAGGTTCTGCGCGATATCGACCAGGACGCCATTCTGGGTGAGCCCGCTCAGGAAGTTACCGTTGGCCCCGTCCTCGCAGATGACGAGCGCTCCACTTCTGGTGGTGGTGATGTTGTCCGGGAAGTCGAGCACGTCCGGTCCCGGCGAGACGTAGACGAGTTCAAGCTCCTGGGTCAAGGTGTGATAGGCCCAGATCTGGCCTGATCCGCTGCCAAAGCCCGTGCTGGTCAAGCCTGGGTCTCCGAGAACCCATGGAGCTCGCTCGCCGCCGCCCTGGGTCGAGGTGAAGTACACCGTGTCGCGATCAAAAGCAGCGCCCTCGAGCCGGGAGAAGTACGCCGCGCCTTGTTCCCACCCCTGCTCGGCCACCGCATGGATCGCCTCGTCATTGGTCACGGTCGGTACCGGAGTCGGGCCGGACGTGTCCATCGGGAAGGTCGGATCCGGGTTGGCGATCTCGACCCACAGGACCGGAACTCGGACACCGACTCGGGTAGCCGCCTCGAGCCGAGCCCTCGGAACACCCTGTACGGCAAGAGCGAACAGCCGACCGCCGTCGAGTAGGCGACGGGTGGGACCGGGCCGGCGTGGCGGGACATATCGGTAGAAGCCGCTCGGAAAGGCGAAGTCGTCCTCGGTCAGGTAGAAGACGTCCTCGCCGGGCGAGTAGGCGATCGCCTCGTGCGAGAACCTGCCGGTCGCCTTGATCGGCACCGCGTTCGACACACCATCGGCAGGTACCTCGAACACATATCCGTGTGGCTTCTGGAGCAGGACGTTCTTAACGTAGGTGTTTGGTGGCGCCGTACCGCGGGTGAAGTCGTCGAACACGTCCGGACCGTTGATGGTCTCCTCGCAGGACACCCAGCTGCCCCAGGGCATCGGTCCGCCCGCGCAGTTACCCATGGTGCCGTTAAGGCTGGCCCGCGACGCGAGCACGATGCCCTCTCCGGTGACGAGTGTGTTGATCGTCCCGCCGGCGGCCGCAGAGTCGTACGGAGCAGGAGTCGAAGCGAACGGCGACCCGGGACCGAGGATCTCATGGTTGCGCACCAGGATCGATGTGCCGTCGGGGCCGGGGAAAGCAGCCATGCCGTCGTGGCGGCCCGGTACCGGGAGGCCATTCTGGAAGGTGTCAACGATGGCGTGCTGGAAGGAGCGGTAGGCGAATCCACGGGGCAGTGCGAGGCGCACCACCTGATCGCGCAGGTCCGGGACCGGGACCAAGGCCGGCCCGGCGGCCGCGGTGGGGGGAGCGGCGTTCGCCTGCCTGGCGAAGAATCCGGCGAAGGGACCGGCGAGGGCGGTTATTGCACCGGCCTTGAGCACCGTGCGTCGATCGACCTGGGTCATGGGATGTCCTCCTGGACAGAACGGGCGGGGCTCTTCGGCTAGCGCGAGGCGACCGTACCCCGTGTGAGACGGTTCTTAAAGCCGGCTGGCGGACATGATCGGTCTCGCGGTGCGGCGCTGGAACCGTACGGCGGCGTGCGTCCGGGCTGCGGGCGTGTCATCCGGAGAGATCAGGCCAGGCGGCGATGGCGGTGGTATGCAGACAACGTGCGGTTGTGCGTTGTACCGGGTCACGAATTCTTCAGTTCTCGTGACCGTCGCGGTGCCCAGCTGCTTGAAGACCCGGGTCACGGTGATGTCGAACCCCTCTGAGCCGCTCGAGGCGACGCAGGAGCCGTCGTCGGGCTTCTCCTGGGTCTGCGGGCTCCGGTAGTTGTAGCGCTCGCTGCTCACCGACTCGACATCGACCTGCTTGGTTCCCCAGAACGTGACCGTCAGGGAGCCCGGGGCCCATGCCGTCTGGATGTAGATCCCGGTCGGTTGGTCATTGCGGAAGACAAGGTCGACCGAGTCATAGAACACAGTCGCCTCCCGGCCAGGCGGGTAACGACTGATGTAGTACGAGTGCGGCTTGTGGTAGACGTCCTCGAGGCCAGCGAAGAAGACGGCGTTGAACGTAGTCGTGGCAAATTGGCTGACGCCGCCACCCACGGCGGTCTGGAACTCCCCACTGATGATGACGCCGGCCGGGACGTACCCCTGGGCTTCGGTGCGGGGTCCGGTGAAGCCATTGAGGCTGAACGTCTCACCAGGCAGCACGATCGCCCCGTCGACGTCTGCAGCCACGACCTTCATGTTCTGCCCGCTGGCGCTGGACGTGTAGTGGGTGGTGAACGTGCTGACCACCTCCGTGATGCCAAGTGCATTGGCCGCCTCGGTCGTCAACGCCGCCGATGCGGCGCCGAGCGGGGCCTCGACCTGACGAGGGGCGGGCTGGGGCAGCACTTCCACCATCGCCTCGGCCAACAGGGCCATGTCGATCCCGGTGCCGTCCACCGAGGGAATCACGGTGATGGCGCCGTTGACGATCTCGAATCTGGCGTCCTGGGGCAGCGTGGTGAACGGCGCGAACAACTCGCCCGTGGCCGCCGAGAGCGCGGCCGGGTCGATCATCGCCTCCAGCCGGCCGTCGGAGCCGGGCGTGAAGCGCAGCGCGGCCGCGATGGCGGTCACCGGGATCTCGACGATCGCCCCGGCAGATGCACCACCCGGGGCCATCACCTGGATCGGCGCGGCCAGGGCGGGGCCAGCAATGGTGTCCAGTGCCTCCTGGACCTCCTCGGCGGTGATGGTGACGGCAATCTCATCGACTGGTAGTTCGATCGGCTTGTCGGCACGTTCGGCGGGGTCGGCGCGTACGGCGTCCACGAAGGCGGTGGCAGCGCCAGGCCGGTCGAGGGCAAGGCCTGGGACTGGGTCGACAGCCACTGGCTGGATGCCCTCGAAAGTGATCGCGCCCTCGATCGGCGGGCGATCGGTGCTGTCTGCGAACTCCGCGATGGCCCCCTCCAACAGCTCCTCGTCCACGGTCAGGACCGGGGGAACCTCCCGCTCGCTGAACAGCGACACCAGGCGGGTCAGCGGGTTGAGCGGCTGCCTGGCGGCCGCTGCCACCGAACCGTCGACGTCCAGCACGATGCCAGCCGCACCTGAGTTCAGGCTGCCGGTTGCCTCGCCGGCCACGACGTCGCGCGGGGCGCTGACCGGACCAGCGAGCTCGTCCTCGAGCACAGCGGCAGCGGCATCTCGCGTAAATCCACCGAGTGCGACGCCACCAACCGTGGTGTTGCGCGGGACGTCGTCCCCAGCGAGCAGCAGATCACCGGCGTAGAGCAGCCCACCTGCGGCCAGCAGAAGTGCCGGAATCCACACCCGCTTGCGGGCCCACCAGCGACGTGAGCCTCGCTCGGCTGCCGGGCCGGACGGCGGGTCCGGTGTCTGGATCGGCTCCGTGGGCGGCTCCGGTGTCTGGATCGGCTCCGTGGGCGGGTCCGGGTGCGGTAGCGACACCGTCAGTTCAGGGACTCTCCAGCAGTGGCCGGGGACTCGCTAGCGTCGAGGTCCACGAAGTCCACAGCGACACCGCGGAGCTTGTCGTCGTACTCCCGGGCGTGATGTCCGCAGAACGCCAGATCCATGCCGCCGGCAAGGACCACGCGCACCTTGGCCCGGGCACCGCAGCGGTCACAACGGTGCGTGTGGATCGGCGCGTCGTCGCGAGTAGCGGTGGGGGTCAGTGTTGGTGTCACGGCGCTACCTCTCTTGTCGGCTCTTGCCGGGTGGTGCTCGGTGCTCGTGCCCTGCCATACATACGACGCAAGCATGACCGCGGATGTTCCCGCTGCGGTGAACCTCACCCCGAACTCGCTCGGCGTGTCGAACCAGCAGCCCACCGCTGCGCGGCCCTGCCTCTTCAACGGTACCCGGCCTGCCGGCGCGGAATGTTTCGGTTGGGTGTCGGTAGGCACCGGGATCGTGACGCTCGGACCACTTCTGCGGCGGGTTGGAACTGCCCGAGCAGTCAGCCGCCGGGCCTCGTCCTGCTGTGCGGGTCGCGCCGGACCCGTTCTCGGCGGTACCTGCCTACCGTCGATCAGCCGTCGAAGCGTTTCGCATTGCCGAGTACATCGCGGTCTCGGCCTCATGGAGCAGTTCGGCTGGCAGCGAGTCGGCGGAACTTACCGCGATCCCGACAGTCGC
Organism: Geodermatophilaceae bacterium; assembly: GCA_050999295.1. Classification (GTDB taxonomy): domain Bacteria; phylum Actinomycetota; class Actinomycetes; order Mycobacteriales; family Geodermatophilaceae; genus JACCQS01. Next base: position 28,954 of record JBPCPI010000127.1, read on the forward strand.
ACGCACCGACATTGTTCCATCGTCCACCAGCACCCCGGCTGCCAGTTCGGTCTCGATTCGACTGGCCAACATTATTCCGTCGGAGGGTCGGCTCAGCTCCTCGCACAGGACAACGAATTCGGCTCCCCCAACGCGGGCACAGGTGTCGGTGTCGCGCAGGCAAGTCAGCAGCCGCCCAGCCACGCCGATGAGCAGCTGATCGCCGACAGCACGACCGAGGGTGTCGTTGACGACCTTGAAACCGTCGAGATCGAGGAAGAGCACCCCTACGTGCGTTCCGGCACGTTTGGCGCGAGCCAGCGCCTGGGTGAGACGGTCGATCAAGAGGTGTCTGTTCGGAAGGCCGGTGAGGCTGTCGTGCAGGATCTCCTGGAGCAGCCGGGCCTGCGTAGAGCGGGCTTCCGTAGCGGCTGCCTCAGCGGCGGCGAACACTGCCGCCTTGGCTTCCACGGCTACGGCGACGGCGCGCACGGCTTCGGCGGAAGCCTCGGCAACGGCCCGGGCAGCGGCCGACACCGCGGTCAGGGCGTCAAGCATTGCCTGCGCGGCGAGCTCCGCCTCTGCGACCGCTGCTGTGGCGACGATCGCGGCAAAGGAGTCCGCCGCCGCCGGACCGGTCTCGTCGTTGAGAGCCGGTATGCAATGGCGTTCGGGGCCAATGCTGGTCTCGGGTGCATGCACCATGTGAGTCCCCCGTAGGCACTGTTTGTAGTCGAGTGCTAACTAAGGGTAGCTCTTTACCCGGCGCCATGCCAGCCACGGCTGTCCGCTGGTCTCACGACCCGATCTCGTTGCTGAGCTGCCTGCCGGGTGCGGTCTGCTCAGTCGAGGTAGTCGCGCAGCACCTGGGACCGGCTGGGGTGGCGCAGCTTGGACATCGTCTTGGACTCGATCTGGCGGATCCGCTCGCGGGTCACGCCGTAGACCTGGCCGATCTCGTCCAGGGTGCGAGGCTGGCCGTCGGTGAGGCCGAACCGCAGTCGTACGACGCCGGCCTCGCGCTCGGACAGGGTCTGCAGGACGCTGGTGAGCTGGTCCTGCAGCAGGGTGAAGCTGACCGCGTCGACGGCGACGACCGCTTCGGAGTCCTCGATGAAATCACCCAGTTGGGAGTCACCTTCGTCGCCGATGGTCTGGTCGAGGCTGATCGGCTCCCGGGCGTACTGCTGGATCTCCAGCACCTTGTCCGGGGTGATGTCCATCTCCTTGGCCAGCTCCTCAGGGGTGGGCTCGCGGCCCAGGTCCTGGAGCAGCTCCCGCTGGATGCGGCCGAGCTTGTTGATCACCTCGACCATGTGCACCGGAATCCGGATGGTGCGGGCCTGGTCGGCCATCGCGCGGGTGATCGCCTGCCGGATCCACCACGTTGCGTACGTCGAGAACTTGTAACCCTTGGTGTAGTCGAACTTCTCCACGGCGCGGATCAGGCCCAGGTTGCCCTCCTGGATCAAGTCCAGGAACGCCATGCCGCGGCCGGTGTACCGCTTGGCCAGCGAGACGACCAGGCGCAGGTTGGCCTCGAGCAGGTGATTCTTGGCGCGCTCGCCGTCGCGGATGATCCAGTTCAGGTCGCGGCGCAGCTGGGGGGAGACCTTGCGGGACTCGGTCTCGTTGATCCGGGCCCGCTCGGCGGCGTAGAGACCGGCCTCGATCCGCTTGGCGAGATCGACCTCCTCCTCGGCGTTGAGCAGGGCCACCTTGCCGATCTGCTTGAGGTAGGCCCGGACCGAGTCGGCCGAGGCGGTCATCTCGGCGTCCTTACGGGCCTGCCGCAGGGCCTCGGACTCCTCCTCGTCGTCCCAGACGTACTCGGCGCTGACCTCCTCCGGAGGCTCGCCGTCCTTGGCGGGGTCGGCTGGTTCGCCGTCCTTCACAAGGACCTCGATGCTGGCTGTGTCGTCGATGACCGTCGCGGCGTCGTCTGCCATGGCGGTCGCCGTGCCGGAGGCAGACACGCGGCTCGACGTCTTGGCGGGAGTCTTGGCCACGGGTGTCTTGACTGTGGCTTTCTTGGCGCCGGGCTTGGCAACGCTCTTGGCGGTGGCCGTCACCGTCGCCTTCTTGACTGGTGCGGCTGCCGCGCGGGTGCCGCGGGTGGCCGTCCTTGTCGCGCTGGCGGTTCGAGGAACCGGCGCGCTCACCCGCGGGCCGCCGGTGGCGGCTGCGGCCAGCGTGCGTCGCGGATATGTACGAGGTGCCGTGATCGATGAGCCCGTCGGTGCAGAAGTGTTGCTCTGTTCGGACGGCACGCAAATCCCCTTCGGCAAGACAAATCGGGCGACAAGGTCGGGCCGTGCCCGAGACGGACCGCTGGGGCGGAATGGCAGGTCTGGGGGCGCTCGGCGGGACGTGAGTCTATTCCATTGTAACTGCGAATCGCGCCGGTGAACGCCGCCGGTCCGTGCGTGTCCATCCTGGGGCCCGTACGGACCGCCGGCGCTAGCGTGGTGCCGTGGCCCACGGGACGGACGACTACGACGACGATCCGCGCAACGAGCACGTTCTGATCGGCATCAATGGTGCCTTGCTCCCCAGGTCCCAGGCGGTCGTCTCGGTCTTTGATTCCGGCTTCGTTCTCGGCGACGGGGTATGGGAAGGACTTCGCGTCAGCTCAGGCCATCCGGCGTTCCTGGAGGCACATCTGGACCGCCTGTACGCCGGGGCACAAGCCCTGGCTATGGACATCGGCCTGACCCGCGGGGAAATGACGGCCCGGCTATATGAGCTGTTGTCCGCCAACGACATGCGGGATGGGGTACATGTCCGGTTGATGGTGACCCGGGGCATCAAGCGGACCCCCTACCAGGACCCGCGCCTGACCGTGGGACCCGCGACCGTGGTGATCATCCCGGAGTACAAGGAGCCGGTGCCGGCAACCGTGGAGCGCGGGATCTCGCTGTTCACCGTCCATGTCCGTCGAGCCGCACCGGACACCCTTGATCCCAAGCTGAACTCGCACAGCAAGCTGACCGACATCCAGGCCTGCATCCAGGCCTACACAGCCGGTGCCGACGAGGCCCTCATGTTGGACCCGCACGGCTTCGTGGCCACGTGCAACAGCACGCACTTCTTTCTCGTCCGCAAGAACGCGGACGGCAGGCCGCAGGTGGCGACCTCAGACGGGCGGTACTGCCTGGGCGGGATCACCCGGGCCAACGTCCTGCGGGTCTGCCGGGACATCGGGATCGAAGCGGTCGAGACCACCTTCAGCCTCACCGACACCTATGCCGCGGACGAGGCCTTCGTGACTGGAACCTTTGCCGGGCTGGTCCCGGTACATACGGTGGACGGCCGTCGGATCGGCGGCGGTGAGCGGGGCCCGCTGGTCGCGAGGCTGCAGCAGGCCTACGGCGATCTCGTGGCACGCGACGTTGCAGGCCGCACGGCACCATGACGATTCCCGGTCCAGGCGAGCCGGATCAGTGTGTACGCCTGGCCATGTGGTCCGGGCCGCGAAACATCTCCACCGCGCTGATGCGGTCCTGGGAGAACCGCGACGACTGCGTGGTGGTCGACGAGCCCTTCTACGCCCATTACCTGGCCGCGACCGGGGTCGAGCACCCTGGTCGGGCAACGGTGATAGCGGCGGGGGAGACGGATTGGCGGTGCGTGGTGGCCGGGCTCGTCGGCGCGGTCCCGGATGGCACTCGGATCCACTACCAGAAGCACATGGCCCACCATCTGCTCGAGTACATGGAGCGAAGCTGGTTGCGGCGGCTCACGAACGTCATGCTCATCCGCGACCCGGCCGAGGTGATTACCTCCTACCGCGGTTCCCGGACACACGTGGAAGCAGCCGACCTCGGCGTCCTGCAACAGCGAGACCTCCACGGGTACCTCCGCGCACAAGGAGCACAACCTCCGGTGCTGGACGCCGCCGACGTCCTGCGCGACCCCGCCGCCCACCTGGAATGGCTCTGTGACCTGGTCGGCGTGCCGTTCAGCACAGCCATGCTCAGCTGGCCTCCGGGTCCGCGCGACAGCGACGGGGTGTGGGCTCCGTACTGGTACGACACGGTGTTGGCCTCGACGGGCTTCGCGCCGTACCGGAGGCGTTCGGTCGACCTCGGGGCCGAGGACGCGGCGGTCGCTGCGGTGTGCCGTCCGGCCTACGACGAACTCGCCGATGTACGGCTACGCCTCTAGCCCGCGGCTGCTTGTCCTCAGCACGGGTGGGACGGAAGAGTGAGGCGATGACCGCGTTGCCATCGCTGCTGAGCGCACTCACCGACGGGTCGGTCGAGGTGATCGACCTGACCGCGCCGCTTCAGTCCAGCACGCCGATTCTGCTGCTCCCCGAGCCGTTCGGGCAGACCTGGCCCTTCGAGCTGGAAGAGATCAGCCGGTACGACGAGCGCGGACCGGGCTGGTACTGGAACAACTTCCGCACCGGCGAGCACACCGGCACGCACTTCGATGCGCCGGTGCACTGGGTGACCTCGCGCGGCGGGGAGGATGTCTCTCAGGTGCCGCCGATGCGACTGGTGGGTCCGGCCGCGGTTCTCGACTTCGCCGACCAGGTTGCGCAGGACCCGGACTTCCTGCTGGAGGTCGAGCACATCACGGCCTGGCAGGAGGAGCATGGACCGCTGCCCGAGGGTGGCTGGTTGGTCTACCGGACCGGCTGGGACGCCCGCAGCCACAGCCAAGACGAGTTCCTCAACGCCAACGAGACGGGGCCGCACACTCCTGGCATCTCGGTGGAGTGCGCCCGATGGTTGGCCGACGAAGCCCCGATTCTCGGTGTCGGGGTGGAGACCGTCGGCACCGATGCCGGCGCCGCGCACTCCTTCGAGCCGGCCTTTCCCTGCCACTCCTTCCTGCTGGGCGCGGGCAAGTACGGACTGACCCAGTTGCGCAACCTCGCTCGACTTCCGGCGCAGGGTGCTGTGCTCATCGCCGCGCCACTACCGATAGTGGGCGGCTCGGGTAGCCCGGCTCGGGTACTGGCCCTCATTGAGCGGCCGGGCGGAGCCTGACGGCGTGCATTGGTTGGGGTGAGGGTCGAGCGGCCGAGCGAAGCCGACGACGTGCATTGGTTGGGGTGAGGGTCGAGCGGCCGAGCGAAGCCGACGACGTGCATTGGCTAGGGTAAGGGTCGAGCGGCCGAGCGAAGCCGACGACGTGCATTGGCTGGGGTAAGGGCAGCGGTGAGTCCCGTGGCACCGACGGTCGCCGAGGTGGTGGCGGCGACCTTGGCCGCACGCGGGGTCAGGCAGGTGTTCGGCGTCGTCGGCAGCGGCAACTTCCATGTCACCAACGCGCTGATCGCCTCCGGGGCGCGCTACGTCGCGGCCAGGCATGAGATGGGCGCGACCGTGATGGCCGACGCGTACGCGCGGATGAGCAAAGCGGTCGGGGTGGTGACCGTGCACCAGGGCTGCGGGCTGACCAATGCGATGACCGGTTTGGCCGAGGCGGCCAAGAGCCGTACGCCGCTGCTGGTCCTTGCCGCGGAGGTGACCAACCCGGCGTCCAACTTCTACGTCGACCAACCGGCGCTGGCCCGGGCGGTGGGTGCTGAGTCGACCCGGGTCGACGATCCGGCGCGCGCCGCCCAACAGGCAGCTGCGGCCTACGACCTGGCCGTTTCCGAGCGCCGTACGGTCTTGGTGAACCTCCCACTCGAGATCCAGTCGCAGGCGATCCCGGCAGAGGCGGCTGACCCGGCTCCGGCCGAGCCACTTCCAGGTTCAGCGCCGCCGGACCGCGACGCTGTCGCTGCGCTGGCCCGGGTCCTGGCCGGGGCGCAGCGCCCGGTGTTCGTCGCCGGCCGGGGAGCGCGGCACGCCCGTACCGAGATCGAGGGCGCGGCGCACGCGTACGGCGCTTTGCTGGCAACCTCAGCGGTCGCAAAGGGTCTCTTTCACGGCAGCCCGTGGTCGTTGGATGTATCCGGGGGTTTCGCTACTCCCTTGGCGGCCAATCTCATCCGAGATGCCGATGTGATCGTCGGCTGGGGCTGTGCGCTGAACATGTGGACGATGCGGCACGGGCGGTTGGTCGGACCCGAGACGGCAGTCGCCCAGGTCGACCTAGATCCCGCGGCGTTGGGGCGGCATCGCCACATCGATCTCGGAGTTCTCGGCGACAGCGCGGAAGTTGCTAGTTCCGTCCATGTCCTACTCGACGGTGGTCCTCGCGCCGGTTATCGCAGCGACGAGGTGGCCGCCCGCATCGCCGGGGAGGGTCGCTGGCGCGAGGTGCCGTACGTGGACTGGGCCCACGGCTCCGGCGACAGCGCCCGGATCGACCCGCGGACCCTGACGATCGGCCTCGATGATCTCTTACCGGCCGAGCGCATCGTGTCGGTCGACTCCGGGAACTTCATGGGGTACCCGAGCATGTTCTTGTCGGTACCCGACGAGTTCGGATTCTGTTTCACCCAGGCATTCCAGAGCATCGGACTCGGACTGGCGACGGCGATCGGGGCCGCGTTGGCCCGGCCGGATCGGTTGCCGGTCGCGGCGCTCGGTGACGGCGGCGCGCTGATGGGCATCGCTGAACTGGACACCGTGCGTCGGCTGGGACTACCGATGGTGGTGGTCGTATACGACGATGCCGCCTACGGGGCCGAGGTACATCACTTCAGCGCCGGCGAAGCGCTGGAGACCGTGACCTTCCCGGACACCGATATCGCCTCGATAGCCGTTGGGTACGGGTTCGACGCAGTCACCGTGCGCGGGATCGACGACCTCGGCCCGGTAGGAAACTGGCTGGGGGGATCGCGCGAGCGCCCGCTGCTCATCGATGCGAAGGTCGCGGGTCCGCGGGGTGCCTGGTGGCTGGAAGAGGCGTTTCGCGGTCACTAGTCAGCAACGAGGTCTTGGCGCGTTGCGAGCTGGTCCGCCTGGGATGGGAGAGGACGGATGGAACTAGGACTGGACGGCGTACGCGTGGTCGTGACCGGTGGCAGTCGAGGCATCGGCTTGGGAATCGCGCAAGCCCTGGCCCGCGAGGGGGCGGCGCTGGGTCTGATCGCGCGGAACCAGGACAGCCTGGACGCCGCGGAAAGAGCACTGGGTGAGTCGGCCCGGCAGGTGGTCACGGCTGCGGCCGATGTCACCGATTTCGCCGCCCTGGGCGCTGCCGTTGATGACCTCGCAGAACGACTCGGCGGGCTGGACCGGCTCGTGGCCAATGCGGGCGGGACGGTGGGCGGCAATCTGCTCGACTCAGATCCGCAGGACTTCGTGGCGACCTTCGCGCTCAACGCCGGGCATGCCGCGGCCGTGACCAAGGCCGCGGTGCCCCACCTCCGCGAGTCGACCGGGGCAGCGGTGGTCTTCGTCGCATCGGTCACCGGGATGCGTCCGGCACCTCGCACCGCCTATGCCGCGGCCAAGGCCGGTGAGATCCATCTGGCCACCACCCTCGCCCAGGAACTCGCACCCCTCGGTATCCGGGTCAATGCGGTCAGCCCGGGTTCCATCCTCTTCGAGGGCGGAAGCTGGGGGCGATACCGGCAGGACGATCCAGATGATTTCGACCGTTTCGTCCGCGAGGAGTTCCCGCACGGCCGACTCGGACGGGTCGAGGAGGTTGCTGACGTGGTCGCCTTCCTACTGTCCGACCGAGCCTCGTGGATAACTGGAACCAACGTCACGGTGGACGGCGGTCAGCGTTCGCCCAGCGCTCGCCGGTTCCCGCCGGCGCCCTGAAAGAGCGCCCTACGGTTCCCCTTAAAAGGCGAGCAAGGCGTACGGATGCGGATCTCGCTGGTTTGTCCTGATCACCCCATTGGCCGCGACGCTCAGCCGAACCCGGTCGTTTCCCGGATGGTTGGGGTCATAGATCTTCAGCGTCGTCTCGTCGGGATCCTCACGCATCCAATAGGCCAGTACGACGTGATGCCTGGTCAGCGCGGCCGGATTCCAGGACAGCGCCCGAAGCAGCCCGACAACGCTGGGCCGACCGTTCTCCAGATCGGTCCGTACCGAGGCCACTGTCTGCGCGGTCGACCGACGACGGGCCGCGACTCGGTGCGGCAACTGCAGGGCGAGATAGCGCATGGGTCCGCTGGGTAGTCCGAGGCTGGAGATCTGCGCGGCAACGAGCAGGTCGACGAAGCCCGGATCTGTCGTCCTGGCGTTCTCCGGGATCGGCTCTCCGGCCAGCCAGCGCTCGCGGCTGAACGCCACCATGCCGCCGCACAACCCGCCGTACACGCGCGCGACGGCCCGCTTCTGCACCCGGATGGCGGCGCCCTTGGGCCAGGCGTTGGCGAAGGGCAGCCCATCTCGGCTGGGTCGGTAGTCAACCGAAACGGTTCGGCCGGACCACTCGGTCATGTCGTGGCCGCCGGGTCGCTGCCCACCGTCGCGGAGGGGTCTCCGGTCGCGCAGGCCAGGTTGGTGGGAGCCACCGGAGTGGCGATCGCTATCGTGACCGCCTCCGGCGCGGCGAGTCCGGCGTAGTCGGGTCCGAGGGCGATGTCGATCAGGTCATCAGCGCGGCTGTCCCGGACCAGGGCGATGCCGGGGACGAACAGGGCGACGAAGGCCGCCTTCTCAGCTCCTCGAGCCCCGTACCGCAACTCGCCGATTGCCAGCACCTCACGCCCACTGCGGTCGTTGTCGGTCTCGGTGACGGCGAAACCGCGAGCGACGAATTCCGCGCTCGCCTGAGCTGCCAAGCCCGATATCTCGCTGGCGTTGTACACCCGCAGGCGGATGGTGGCCGGGTCCAGCGCGGTCACGGTCGGCGGCGCCGGGCATGCATCGGCATCGGTGCTCGGTCGAGCCTCGTCGGACTGCAGAACCTTGAACCACACGCCGAGGGCGATGACCGCCAGGATTACCAGAAAGATCAGCGGGGGCAGCGGACGGCGCGAGGAGACCCGTCGCCGCACCGGCGGGCGCACCGGTGGACGCACTTGCTGCGAGGCAGGGCTTGCTGCCGGTGGCACGGGAGGCGGGGACCCGTAGCGGACCGTAGGCGGTGGGCGCTTGGGCGCCGCCGGGGATTCGGGAGCCATGGTGCGGGTCAGACTAACCGGGCACGCCGGCCCCGGCTGAGGACGCTGATCAATTTGCTCGCAACCCGCGCGGGCACGGCCGAAGCGGGTGCGGCGAAGCGTCGGCCTCCGATAGGGGTACATTCGCGCGCGCCTGCTCCTGTCGGTGGCTCGTGCGGGCACAATTCGGCGCTTCGCTGCGTTACCTAGGCGCGGTGCTCGAATCGAGCTCCGTAGGACCGCCCACAAGGCGGAGGACATTCCCCTGGAGGGACGCATACCCGCATGGCTACTGACTACGACGCCCCTCGTCGCAATGAGGCTGATGAACTCGGCGAGGATTCGCTCGAGGAACTCAAGGCTCGTCGGGCCGAGGCGCAGGCAGCCTCGGTCGACGTGGACGAGACCGACTTCAACGAAAGCCTGGAACTTCCTGGCGCGGACCTGTCCAATGAAGAACTGACCGTCCGCGTGCTGCCCAAGCAGGAGGACGAGTTCACCTGTTCGTCGTGCTTCCTGGTACATCACCGCAGCCGGTTGGCCGGCACCCGCAAGGGCGCCCCGATCTGCCGGGACTGCGCCTGACCCGGAACGTGCCCGAACCACAGGTCTCGGCCGCATCCGGTGAGGGAGTTTCCGACCGGCCGGATTCGTCCTCGACACTGTCCAAGGCCGCGAATGCGCTTGGCGATGCGGTAGCTCGACTGACCGGTGGCGAGGCCGGCGACGTCCCGGCCGAGCCAGGCAGGAAGAGCGTGGCCTCGGCGTTGGGCGGTGTCGTCTCCGGACTCGCCGGTGCCGCCCGGGTCGGCGGAAAGGGCGCTGTCGTCGGCGGCACCTTCCTGGCGGAACTTCTGACCACCACCGCGACCCGACTGCCGCTGCGCGACAAGGAGACCCTGGTCCAGCAGCATCCTGGGCAGGACACCGAACAGATCGCTGACAGCCTGGAAGCGGCCGCCTCGAAGGTCTCCGGCGCGATCGGCGGTGCCGCGGGTGGGCTCGCGGCCGCGCAATGGCTGGCCACACCCAGCCTCATCGCGATTCCCGTCGAACTCGCCGCCGAGACCTTGCTCGTCGCCGCGGTCGAGCTGAAACTGGTGGCCGAATTGCACGAGATCTACGACGCGCGCCCCCGCGGCGAGCTCGGCGACCGGGCCACGGCCTATCTCGGCTCCTGGACCGCTCAGCGGGGTCTGAGCGGAGAGGGCCAGAGCGTCGGCCTTTCCTCGCGGCTGGCCTCGGCCGGTACTGCCGCCCTGCGCAAACGGATCACCGGCCGGCTGGCGCGCAATCTCGGCTCATTCCTCCCATTCCTGGCCGGTGCCGTCATCGGCGCCCGCAACAACTCCTCCAGCACCCGCAAACTCAGTCAACGGTTGCGTGCTGACCTCGCGGTCCAGCCGCAGCGGATCCCGAGCCGACGGCTAGGGCTGTCCTAGCCCGGCACTGCGTCGATGGCGTCGCTCGTAGGCTTCGCCCGAAAGAGAACGCGCAGGCTTCCACGGGTAGCCTGCCGGGCGTGCTGACAGACCGGGCCGACGCAGAGCGACCTGTCGTGGACGTGCAACTGCTGCACGGTTTCCTGCCCTCCTACGCGATGCCAGGCGATGCCGGAGCCGACCTCTGCATTGCCGAGGATGTGGAGCTGCAGCCCGGCGAGCGTGCGCTCGTCGGCACCGGGATCGCCGTCGCGATCCCGTCCGGGTACGCCGGATTCGTCCATCCTCGCTCAGGCCTGGCCACCCGGCACGGGGTGACCCTGGTGAATGCCCCCGGCACGATCGATGCCGGCTACCGGGGCGAGATCAAACTCAACCTGATCAACCTCGATCGCACTACGCCCGTGACGTTGCGCCGCGGCGACCGGGTGGCTCAGCTGATCGTCGCGCCGGTGGCCACAGCAGACTTCCGGGAGTCGGCAGACCTGCCGGCGTCTGTGCGCGGGGGCGGAGGCCACGGGTCCACCGGCGGGTTCGGCACCGCCGTGGACCCCGCCTCGGCCGCTCCGGATCGAGTCGATCCCGGAGCCCGCGACCTACCACAGCAGAGGAGCTGAACCGAATGCCTTTCGGTCGCAAGCGTCGTCTTGATCGCAGTGTGCGCGAGCGTGGCGTGGCACCCGAGGTCGAGGAACGGCACCGCGACGACGACCGCGAGGTGACCACCGGCCCCTTCGACATCGGTGATGTCGGTGAGGACGACGTGGAGAGGGTCGACTTCGGCGCGATGCTGATCCCCAAGACTCCGGACAACGATCTCCGAGTCGGTCTGGACGCCAAGGGACGGGTGGTCTCGGTCTCGGTGCACCGCGACGGCTCAGCGATGCAGATCGGCGCGTACGCCGCCCCGCGGGACGGCGCGATCTGGCCGGACCTGCGCCCGGAGTTGGCCCAATCCATCAGCAGTCAAGGCGGTCGGGCCCGCGAGACCGAGGGGCCGTTCGGTCCGGAGCTGGCCACCGAGCTGGCTCCGCCGCGCACCGGCGGAAAGGACGCTGCCAAGTCCCCCGCGCGCCCGGCTCGTTTCCTGGGCGTGGACGGCCCGCGCTGGTTCCTGCGGGCCGTGCTGACCGGGCCTGCGGCCACCGACGTGGCGGCTGCTGAGCCGCTCCTGACCACCCTGCGCGAGGTAGTCGTGGTCCGCGGATCAGAGCCGAAGCCGGTTCGGGAACCGCTGCCGCTGAAGCTCCCCGCCGAGTTGGCCGAGCAGTTCGGCCAGGCCGTGGACGCCGACGTCGACAAGCCTCCGCCACCTCCCACCATCACCATCTGAATGCCTGCCTCCGCAACCTATGGCGCTGTGCGCGCCGCCCTGGAGGCGCAATGGACAAGACTGATCGCTGCCTTCGCCGCGGTGGACCCGCAGAGTCCGAGCCGGGTGCCGCGGTGGACGGTTGCCGACCTCGAGCGGCACGTCTCCCAAACGGGTCAGAGTCTGGGGATCCAGGCAGCCGGGCCGCCCGCTGAGGGGGCGGTGACCGGCCTGGGTGAGTGGGCCGCGGCCCTGCCGGGGCTCAGCGATCGCATCGCGCAACGTGTGCGCAGCGAACTGGCGCCGCCGCTGGCCGAGATGGTGCCGGCCACGCTTGCGGCCCTGGACGCCGGCAACCCCGCACAGCCGGTCGGTCAGCTGACCGGCACCCATCGGCTGGCCGACGCGACCCTGTTCCGGCTCATCGAGGCCGTCGTGCACGGTCTGGACCTGCCGGACCCGCCGGTCCCGGATCGCAACGCCCAACGCATCGTCGTACGAGCGCTGGCGGGCCTGCTTGCCGACCGTGCCCCCGGGCGCAGTGTCGAACTGCGCATCCCACCGGCCGCCGCCCTCCAACTCATCGAAGGACCCCGGCACACCCGGGGGACCCCGCCGGGTGTCGTCGAGACCGAACCGGCCACCTTCCTGCGCCTGGCCACCGGACGCCTGACCTGGGCCGACGCTGTCGAGGAGGGCCGGGTACGAGCCAGCGGAGAGCGCACGGACCTCTCGTCGTACCTCCCGCTGCTGCGCTGAGGCAGACTCCATCATGCCGGTGAGCGCAGCGAGCGAGGCTTTGAATAATCGTGCTGCGGGGAGGGCAATCAACCGGCGCGGGCTGCTCGGCCTCGGTGCGCGGAGTGCAGCCGCGCTCGCCGCAGCGAGCGGGTTGGCCGGTTGCGGGACCACGACTGTCGAGGCAGATGATGACCGCGTGCAGACCCTCCGGTACGGCGCCAATCCCTCCCAGTTCGTCGAATTGACCCTGCCTTCCTCCGCCGACGGACCGCTACCCGTTGCCGTGGTCATTCATGGCGGGTTCTGGCGGTCGGCCTACGGCCTGGACCTCGGCCGGCCGTTGGCAGCGACGCTGCCCGAGCGGGGCTGGGCGGCACTCAACATCGAATACCGACGCGTCGGCAACGGTGGTGGCTACC
>JBPCPI010000245.1:0-13793 GCA_050999295.1 Geodermatophilaceae bacterium
AGCAGTATCGGGTCGATCTGCCTGGCCGACCGGTCTATCTCGACGCGGCGCTACCGGACGTGAAACTGGGAATCGAACTCGATGGCGCGGCGTTTCACGGCGACCGAATGGCACGCGAGCGGGACATTGCGAGGGATGCGGCTCTAGCTGCCGCTGGGTGGCTGATCCTGCGCTTCAGCTACCGCCGAATCACCGCCGACGCCCAAGGGTGTCGCCGAGACATCGAGCAGGCCTATCGACGTCGCCTCGATAAGGAGTGGTGTGCGGAATCGTGCAGAAAGTAAGAGCAGATCTGCATGTTCTTGCACATTGCCTGGTTGCGTTGCGGCGCGCCGGGTGCCTGTGCGATTCGGTCAGGCGGACTTCTCGCGGCGTTCGCGCTTGGGCGCCGCGCGCGGGACGATCGTCGGGTTGACGTGATCCAGCACCACCTCGCGGGTGATCTTGACGGTGGCGACGTCGGTGCGCGAGGGCACCTCGTACATCACCGAGAGCAGGACCTCTTCCATGATCGCCCGAAGCCCGCGGGCACCGGTGCCGCGCAGGATGGCCTGATCGGCAATCGCTTCCAAAGAGTCCTCGGTAAATTCCAGGTCCACCCCGTCGAGCTCGAACAGCCGGCGGTACTGCTTCACCAGTGCGTTGCGCGGCTCGGTGAGGATCCGGATCAGGGCTTCCCGGTCGAGCTTCTGCACGCTGGCGATCACCGGCAACCGGCCGACGAACTCTGGGATCATGCCGAACTTGAGCAGGTCCTCGGGCATCACTTCACCGAAGACGTTGCGGGAGTCGATCTCGGCCTTGCCGCGGATCTGGGCACCGAACCCGATCCCCTTGGCACCTGTACGGTCCTCGATCACCTTGTCCAGGCCCGCGAAAGCGCCGCCGACGATGAACAGCACGTTGGTGGTGTCGATCTGGATGAACTCCTGATGTGGATGTTTGCGGCCACCCTGCGGCGGTACGGAGGCGGTGGTGCCCTCGAGGATCTTGAGCAGCGCCTGCTGGACACCCTCGCCGGACACATCCCGGGTGATCGAGGGGTTCTCGGACTTGCGGGCGATCTTGTCGATCTCGTCGATGTAGATGATCCCGGTCTCGGCCCGCTTGACGTCGTAGTCGGCGGCCTGGATCAGCTTGAGCAGGATGATCTCGACGTCCTCGCCCACGTACCCAGCCTCGGTGAGCGCCGTGGCATCGGCGATGGCGAACGGGACGTTGAGCAGCCGGGCCAGCGTCTGGGCGAGGTGGGTCTTGCCGCACCCGGTGGGGCCGATCATCAGGATGTTGGACTTCGACAACTCCACGGCGTCGTCCCGGCCGGGCTTGTCGCCGCCGGCCTGAACCCGCTTGTAGTGGTTGTAGACGGCCACGGCGAGACTCTTCTTCGCGCTGTCCTGGCCGATGACGTACTGCTCGAGGAACTCGAAGATCTCGGTGGGCTTGGGCAGTTCGTCGAACTTGAGGTCCGCGGTCTCGGAGAGTTCCTCTTCGATGATCTCGTTGCACAGATCGATGCATTCGTCGCAGATGTAGACGCCCGGGCCGGCGATCAGCCGCTTGACCTGCTTCTGGGACTTGCCACAGAAGGAGCACTTGAGCAGGTCGCCGCTTTCACCGATGCGTGCCACGCGGTCCCCTTCTCTTTCTCGTCCTTGCCGATTTCCTGCCGTCCGGCGACGCTACCGCCTTTGGGCGGCGCTGCCGGTTTCTCACAGGGTACGGCGCGGCGCGGCGCCGGCCCTACGAAAAACGACGTTTGGTTCGCGTTGCGCCGTGGAGTGGGTCCACGGGTCAGGCCTTGACGACGTTGAGCTTGCGCGACTCGATGACGTTGTCGACCAGGCCGTAGGACTTGGCCTCCTCGCCGGTGAAGATCTTGTCCCGCTCGATGTCCAGGCGGACCTGGTCCTCGGTCTGCCCGGTGTGCTGAGCCAGCATCTTCTCCATCAGTTCGCGCATCCGCTGGATCTCCTTGGCCTGGATGTCCAGGTCGGAGATCTGCATCGCACCCTCGGTTCCGCCGTGTGGCTGGTGGATGAGCACCCGGGAGTTCGGCAGCGCCATCCGCTTGCCGGGTGTTCCGGCGGCGAGCAGCACGGCGGCCGCCGAGGCCGCCTGGCCCATGCACACGGTCGAGATGTCTGGTCGGACGAACATCATCGTGTCGTAGATCGCGGTCAGCGCGGTGAAGGATCCGCCGGGTGAGTTGATGTACATGATGATGTCCCGGTCCGGATCGGTGGACTCCAGGCAGATCAGCTGGGCCATCACGTCGTTGGCCGAGGCGTCGTCGATCTGTACGCCGAGGAAGATGATCCGCTCTTCGAAGAGCTTGTTGTACGGATTGGACTCCTTCATGCCATAGCTGGTGCGCTCCACGAAGGAGGGCAGCACGTACCGGCTGCTGGGAAGCTGGCGCCCGCTCGGCGGCGCGGTCAACCCGTCTGCAATGTGTCCGTGGATGTCCATGGCGTCGCTCACTTCTTCGAATCGGAGCTGGAGTCGGCATCGCCGGTCGGGTCGGCGTCGGTCGTCTCGCCCTCTACAGTGGAACTGATCGGGACATCGGCGGCGACCTGGCCGACCCTGGTCACGATCTGATCGACGAAGCCGTACTCCAGGGCCTGCTGGGCGGTGAACCAGCGGTCACGGTCGGCGTCCTTCTCGATCTGCTCGACGGTCTGCCCGGTGTGCTCGGCGGTGATGACCGCCATCTCCTGCTTGGTCAGGTTCCACTGCTCGGCCTGGATCTTGATGTCGGAGGCCGAGCCGTACAGCCCGGCCGAGCCCTGGTGCATCAGGATCCGCGAGTGCGGCAGTGCGTACCGCTTGCCCTTGGAACCGGCCGAGAGCAGGAACTGCCCCATCGAAGCGGCCAGCCCCATCGCCCAGGTGGCGACATCGCACTCGATGAGCTCCATCGTGTCGAAGATCGCCATGCCCGCGGTGACCGAACCGCCCGGGGAGTTGATGTAGAGATTCACATCGCGGGTCGGGTCCTCGGCTGCCAGCAGCAACAGCTGGGCGCACAGCCGGTTGGAAATCTCGTCGTCCACCTGGCTGCCCAGAAAGACGATCCGCTCTCTGAGCAACCGCTCGAAGACCGAGTCGGTCAGGGTCATGCCTGAGCCGGCACCCCGCATGTCAGGCGCGTGTATCTGGGGCAGTTCCGGGTACACGCGAATGCGCTGGGCGGGCTCGGGCGTGCTCACAGCGATGATCTCCCTCTCCTACAGGTGGTGCCGGCATGGTGCCGACTGGATTGGCTCTCTTCCGCCGACACTAACGTCCGGCGATGACAGCTGACTCCCGTTGGGCCCGGTGTTCGCTGTCGGCACACGGCAACCGGCACGGACGACCGCGGCCCCACCGGTCGGCTGGCTCAGGACTTCGGGTCGCGGTCGGTGGCTTCCGGCTCCCGCCCATCGGCCTCCTGGTCGGCCTCCTGGTCGGCCTCCTGGTCGTGACCGGCGTGGTCGGGACCCTCGTGGTCGTGACCGGCATGGTGGGGGCCACCACTAGCGCCAGTACCCAGGTAGGTGGCGAGGTCGACAACCTCCCCCGCGGTGTCGGTGACCGTGGTGGCAGCTAGCAACTGGGCCAGCGCCTTGTTGCGTCGGATCTCGGCAACCGCGGCAGGCAACTGGCCAGCCGAACTGACCTGTTTGGCGTACTCGTCCGGACTCACTCCCAGACGTTGGGCCCGGCTCACGATGTAGCCGACCAGATCGTCGTTCTCGATTCCGATCTCGCGCTGATCAGCGATCGCGTCGAGGATGAACTGCGTACGCACGGCCTTCTCGACCGAGTCACGCAGCTCCTTCTCGTGCTCCTCTACGGTGCTGTCCAGGCCCTCGAGATAGCCCTCCAGCGTCATCCCGGCCTCTTCGAGCTCGGCCGACATGGCCTGCTGGCGCCACTCGAACTCGCCGGTGATGACCCCCTCCGGAAGGGGCACGTCGGTCGAGGCGATCAAGTGGTCGATCAGCTCGTCTCGTGCCTGACTCCCTTGTTGCAGCCGCTTGGTCCGGGTGAGTCGCTCGGTGATGTCGGCCCGCAGCTCGTCCAGCGTGTCGAATTCGCTTGCGGTTGAAGCAAACTCGTCGTCGAGTGCCGGCAGCTGCTTCTCTTTGACCGCACGAACGGTGATCTCCACGTCGGCGGTCATGCCGGCCTGATCACCGGCCACGAGCTGGGTCTGGAACGTCTTCGTGTCGGCCTCGTCCATGCCGACCAACGCCTCGTCGAGACCGATCATGAGGTCACCGGCACCGACCTCGTAGGACAGGCCGGTTGTCGTACCGCCGTCCACGGCCTTGCCATCAACGGTCGCAGCCAGATCCAGGCTCACATAGTCACCTACGGCGGCAGAGCGGTCGACACCGGTGAGCATCGCGAACCGGTCGCGCAGGGCATTGATCTGGTTGTCCATGTCGGCGTCGGTGACTTCGACCGGGTCGACGGTGACGGCCAGGGATTCCAGGTCCGGGAGCTCGATGACCGGCCGGATGTCCACCTCCGCGGTGAACTCGATCGCGTTGCCGTCGTCAAGCCGGGTCACTTCGATGGCGGGTTGGCCGAGCGGGCGAACATCGTTTTCCTGCAGCGCCTCGCCATAGGCCGCTGGTACGGCGTTGCTGACCACCTCGTCCAAGATCGCCGGGCGGCCGATGCGTTGCTCGAGGATGCGAGCCGGGACCTTGCCGGGCCGAAAGCCCGGGATCCGCACCTCGGCACCGATCTTCTTGTACGCGGCGTCGAAAGCGGGCTTGAGCTCATCGAAGGACATCTCGATGGCCATTTTCACCCGGGTCGGGCTCAACGGCTCGACCGTGGTCTTCACAGGCGTGACTCCTCTGGCTGATGCTTTGGATTGGTCGTAGCAGTTCAAGCCCGACCCGAGGGGAAGTCTAGTGCGCCTGGCTGAACGACCAGATCACAGCCAGCGGCGGATCAGGCTCCAGTACGCCGCGAGAATCGGATTGACGATTCGGAGCGCGGCATCGGGAACGGTGACCACCGCATTCTCGAGGCGAGTGCTGATCAGCCAGGAGAGCTGCTTGTCGCTGCGAGTGCGTTGCCGCTGTACGCCGGCTCGGCGGGTTGCGATGTCGCGACGATGTCGCCAGATCCAGGCCCAACCGGACACCTTGGCGCCGAGCCAGCCGTTCTTGAGAGCCCAGAGGCACATCGCGATCTCGGTAGCCAGGAGCACCGGGCTCAGCAACAGCAGCGTCCGACGCTCGTACAGGGTCGCCAGGATCAACAGCCGGTTGCGCTCGACGTGAGCGAGCTTGCGCGGGTTACGGCCGAAGTCGTACTCGTGCTCGACCACGGCATCCGGGACGTAGTCGACTCGCCAGCCGCGCTGCCAACAGCGCAGCGAGAGATCGGTGTCCTCGTGATAGCTGAAGTACGCAGCCCAGAAGCCATCCAGTTCCTCCCAGCGACGGCGGCGGATCGCGAAGGCGGCGCCGCTGGCGATCGGGGCGGCCCGCCGCTGGTCGTAGTCGGCGGCCGGCTGACCGCTGGCTCCCGCCCAGGACAGACCGGACATGTGCAGCGGGTTGCCCGCCGAATTGAGCACCCCTGGCTGCCCGGCCAACCGTAGGCTGGCGGCGGCAATGCCGACATCTGGTTCGGCTGCTACCGCGACGAGCCTGGCCAGTGCCCCGGGAGCTGCCCGGGCGTCTGCATTGAGCACCGCCAGGGTGTCGGCTCGGCCGAAAGAGGCGCCGTAGTTGACGCCGCCGGCGAACCCGAGGTTGCGGCCCGGTCGCAGCACGGTGACCCGCCGGTCGCCGTCGAGTGCTCGTACGGCATCGGTGGTGTTCCCGTTGTCCACCAGCCAGACATGCGCACGGACACCTTCGGAGGCCAGCACCGACTCAATCGCTGCTTGGATGGACGGTTCGACGCCGTAGGTGAGGACGACGACGTCCACCGCAGGCTCGCCGGAGACCACGAGGGGCTAGCCGGCCAAGGCTCTGAGCGGCTGCCACCAGGCACGGTTGCCGACATACCAGCGCACCGCCTCGGTGATCCCTCGGTCGAAGGGCTCGGTGGGCACAAACTCCAGATCACGCTGGATCTTGGTGGCGTCCAAGGCGTAGCGCAGGTCGTTGGCCGGCCGGTCCGGTACGAATCGGATGTCGGGGGCATCCGCACCGACAGCCTCCACCAGGTACTTCGTGAGCTCGAGAGTGCTGAGCAACGTCCCGCCGGCGACGTTGTAGATCCCCCCGCTCGCCCCGTCCTGTAGCACCCGGTACATCGCCCTGCAGTGATCTCGGACATGCAGCCAGTCGCGTACGTGACTGCCGTCGCCGTGCACCGGAACGACCCGTTCGTCGAGCAGGTTGCTGACGAACAGCGGGATGACCTTCTCCGGAAACTGATGTGAGCCGTAGTTGTTGGTGGACCGGGTGATCACGGCGTCCAGTCCGTGCGTTCGGTGGTAGGCCTGCGCGAGCAGATCCGCCGCCGCCTTGCTCGCTGCGTAGGGCGAGGTGGGCAGTAGCGGCCAGGACTCGTCGGCCTGGCCCTCGCCGATCGATCCGTACACCTCATCGGTGGACACCTGCAGGAAGCGGGGCACCCCGTGCTCGTGGGCCGCGTCGAGCAGGGTCTGGGTGCCGAGGACGTTGGTGTGCACGAAGGGAGTCGCATCGACGATCGACCGGTCGACGTGGGACTCAGCGGCGATGTTGACTACAGCGTCCACATCCTCGACGAGGTGGTCGACGAGCTTGCGATCGGTGATGTCCCCGACGACAAAGGTCAACCTCGGATCAGTGGCGATCGAGTCCAGGTTGGCGCGGACACCGGAGTAGGCCAAGGCGTCCAACACTGTCACTGACGTGGTCGCGTGCTGACCCTGGCCCCCGAGGTCGCCGGCCAGCAGCATCCGGACGAAGTGCGAGCCGATGAAACCGGCACCTCCGGTGACCAGCAGCTTCACGACATCCCCACGGGCAGCGAGCCTATCCGGGCAGCCGTGCCGAGCCACTCTGCCGAGTCGATGTCGGAGGGGTTCGCCAGACTCGCAGACATGAGCGAACAGCAGAGCGGGAGTGGCGGGCCGCGGTTCTGGGTCAACACGGTGTCACTGGAGCATGTGCAACTCGGCGTGGCGGGTGGGTTCACCCAGGCCGACCATGGACGCTCGACCAGGCTGAAACGGCTGTCTGCAGGGGACGGGTTGGTCTTCTACTCCCCGCGGACCGCGATGCGGTCAGGCGCGCCGCTGCAGGAGTTCACGGCTCTGGGTCGGGTCACCAGTGCGCAGCCCTACCAGGTCGAGATGAGTGCTGACTTCCATCCGTGGCGGCTGTCGGTCGACTTTCTCGAGGTTCGACCAGCACCGGCCCGCCCGCTGGTGCCCGATCTGGAGTTCATCCCGGACCCGCAGCGGTGGGGGTTCCCGTTCCGCCGCGGACTCTTCGAGATCGGCCGGACCGACTTCTTCCGGATCGCCGAGGCCATGGGTATCGACTCGGTGACATTCATGACGTCGGCCAAACGTTAGCGTCCGACACGTGGCCCGCCTCATCGCCTTCCTACGCGCGATCAACGTCGGTGGCCACAACGTGAAGATGGAGCACCTGCGGTCACTGATCAGCAGGTACGGGATGTCCGCCGTCGAGACCTTCATTGCCAGCGGCAACGTCATCCTGGACGGCGGTCGTCGTACGCCCGCAAATGTCGAGACTTTGCTCGAGACGCGGCTGGAGGCCGACTTGGGCTTTCCGGTCGGGACATTCGTACGGACCGATGGCCAGGTCGCCGATATCGTTGCAGCCCAACCTTTCTCGGTTGCACTGGGTCGCTACTATGTCACGTTTCTCAAAACTGCCCCGTCGGCTGAGGCCACGGCCGTCCTGCTCGACCTGCGAAGCGAGGCCGAGGACTTTGCCGTCGTCGGTCGAGAGGTGCACTGGCTGGTAAGGGAGGGCTTCGAGTCCCGACTGACCGGGTCACAGGCGGAATGGGCCGCGTTCGGCCCGGGAACCACGCGCAACGTCACGACGGTTCGCCGGCTCGCCGCCAAGTACCCGCCAGACCGGGAACAGTGATCGGCGCGAAGGGACGCGAAGGGACTAGCCGGCCTGCGGATTGAAGCCGTAGATGTTGTCCACGAGGATCGTCAGCACGATCCGGCGGTCGGCGACCATCGCCTCTCGATACTCGTCCCAGTCCGGGTGCTCGCCGTTGATCACGCGGTACAGATCGATCAAGGCCTCGACCGTGACATCCAGCGGATCGGCCGCGGTGCGGGACAGCTGGGCGATCCCCTCGGCAACGGCGTACCCGCCACCGCTGCGAGGCCGGACGTGCAAGCTGGCCCGCGGATCGCGCCGCAGATTCGCAGTCTTGGCGAGGCCTTCGGTGATGGACACCCGGATGGTGTCGGGTTCTGCGTCGAACTGATGGGAGACGTCGGACAGCTGGGGCCTGCCGTCCCGCTTCAGGGTCGCCAGCACGCCGAGGTGAGAACTGGCCAGGATGTCCTTGAGCGGCTGGCGGGCCGGGCCGTGATCGACGGTTGTCATGTCGGGGTGACAGGATTTGAACCTGCGGCCCCTCGCTCCCAAAGCGAGTGCGCTACCAAGCTGCGCCACACCCCGCGGCGAAGCGTCAGTCTAGTGATCCGCAGCTGGGCTGCCGCCGGGTCCGAGGGAAACGGCGCCGCAGCAGGCCGACGGGTAACCTCTGCGCTCGTACGGCGCATCTTCGGGCACGCCGGCATCGCGGGTGTAGCTCAATGGTAGAGCCCCAGTCTTCCAAACTGGCTACGCGAGTTCGATTCTCGTCACCCGCTCCAACCCGTTCCGGGACCCTTGGTCGATTGGTAACAGGTGCGTTACGGTAGTGCTGTTGTTACCGATACCCCAGGAGGACCGAGATGGCCACGAGCTATTCGGCCAGTAGGACCATCGAAGCGGATCCGGAGAAGGTCTTCGCACTGTTGACCGATGCCAAGAGCTATTCCTCCTGGAATCCGGCTGTGCTCTCCCTGGACGGAACCATCGCTCCCGGCGAGAAGATTCGGCTGGTCTCGGTGGTCGATCCGAAGCGGACGTTCACACTCACGGTCACCGAGGTCGAGTCCCCACGGCGCATGGTGTGGGCAGATGGGATGCCGCTGGGCCTGTTCAAGGGTGTCCGGACCTACACGCTCCAGCCGATCGGCGAGGGCCGGACCGAGTTCAGCATGGCCGAGGTCTTCTCCGGCCCCCTTGCCCCGCTGATCACCAGGGCGATCCCGGACATGACCGAGTCCTTCGAGATGTTCGCCGAAGGTCTGAAGACGGCGGCCGAAGGCGGTGCTTAAGCCCGGCGAACCCCTGCACGTGGGTGCCCTGGACGCGCTGGGCGATGGGAACCGCCGAGCCATCCTGGAAATCTTGGCCGGCCGGCCGAGTTCAGTGCGCCAGATCGCCGATCAGTTGCCGGTGAGTCGACCGGCGGTGTCCCGGCATCTGCGCCTGCTCAAGGACGCCGGTCTGGTGGTCGACGAGGCCGCTGGCACACGCCGGGTGTACGCGCTGCATGGCGAAGGCGTCGATGCGGTGGCCCGCTACTTCCAGGAGCTGTGGGGCGAGGCGGCGGCACGGTTCCGGCTGGCCGCGGAGAACACCGCGCCGCCCGAGGCTGCCGATGGCTGAGCCGCTGGTTGTTCAATTCGTGGTGCGCGCGCCGATCGCGCACGCGTTCAACATGTGGACCGCACGATGCAGCCTCTGGTGGCCTCGATCGCACACGATCAGCGGCGATCCCGCGGCAATCGTCTTCGAGCCGCGGCCCGGCGGGCGGATCTTCGAGCGTGGCCAGGACGGCACCGAAAACACCTGGGGCCAAGTGCTCGACTGGGAGCCGCCTCGGCGACTGTCCTACCGCTGGCATCTGTTCTTCGATGCTGCAGAGGCCACCGACGTCGAGGTCACGTTCACCGAATCGGACGGAACCACTGCGGTCCGGCTGAACCAGAGCGGCTGGGAACGACTTGGCCCGGCTGGCCCGCCGCGGCGGACGCGGACCGGTCGCGCCTGGGCGACGATCTCCGGGCTGTACGCCGAATCCTGCGCCACCACCTACGGGCCGCTATCGGCGGTCCAGCAGGGCGCGGAGCTGGGCCCAGACCTCATCCCGTGACGCAGTTGCATCGACGACGGCCAGCAGACCTCGCTCCCGATAGAACTCGAGTAACGGCTCGACCTCTTCGTTGAACACCCCGAGCCGAGCCCGGATCACCTCGGGGGTGTCATCGGGCCGGTCTTCGCTTCGGGCACGATCGAGCAACCGAGGTACCAAGACGTCCGGGCTGGCCTCGAACAGGACGGCCTGGGTGACTGCTACGTCGTAGTCCTCGGCGGTCAGGCGGCCCTCCTGCGCCTGACCGACCGAACGCGGGAAGCCGTCCAGGACGTAGCCGTTGGCCCTCCCAGCAGCGATCATTCTCGGCATCACGAGCTCGAACACCAGCTCGTCGGGGACCAATTCCCCTCGTTGCATCGCAGCCGAGGCGCGCCTACCCATCTCGGACCCCGCCTCCACCTCCTCACGCAGGAGGTCGCCGGCTGCGATGTGTTCGACGTTGTAGTGCTCGGCCAACCGCCGGCCCTGCGTGCCCTTACCTGCCCCCGGCGGACCGATCAGCAGCAGCCGCACCTGGCTATCCGGCCCGACTGAACCGTCGATCATCGCTGCGTCCACGCGTCGATCTCGGCGAGCAGGGCAGCCTTGCGTTCGGCGGGCGCGAAGGAGGCGTTGATCGAGTTCTGCGCCAAGCGGATCAGCTCATGACGGTCGAGTCCCAGTTCCTGCTCGCAGGCCTGGTAGTTGTCCCCCACGTACCCACCGAAGTACGCGGGATCGTCCGAGTTGACTGTCACCATCAGGTTCTCGGCCAGCATCTGCGGCAGCGGATGCAGCCCTAGGTGCCCGACCGCGCCGAGTCGCACGTTGGACAGCGGACAGACCGTCAGCGGAGTGCGATCCCGCCGCAGCCGCCGTACCAGTTCGGGGTCCTCCATGGATCGGATCCCGTGATCGATTCGGTCCACGCCAAGGACGTCGAGGGCCTCCCAGACGTAGGAGGGTGGGCCCTCCTCGCCGGCGTGGGCGACCGTGTGCAGACCTTGCTTGCGGGCCGCGGCGTACACCGCCCGAAAGGCCGCCGGCGGATGGCCGACCTCGGCCGAGTCCAGGCCGACCCCGATCAACGACCCGATCCGTGAGGCGGCGGCCATCAGGACCGATCCGGCCTCGTCGGGACCGCGGTCGCGCAGAAAACAGAGGATCAGCCCGCCGGTCATCCGGTCGGCCTGCGCGGCCTCGTCGAGTGCAACGCGAAGCCCGTCGATCACCGCTTCGATCGGGACGTTCCGGTCCATGTGCGGCTGCGGATCGAAGAACATCTCGACGTGTCGAACACCCTGGGCATGCGCACGGCTGAGGTAGGCCCGAGCCAGATCGGTGAAGTCCTCGGCTGTGCGCAGCACGTCCATCGCGGCGTAGTAGAGGTTCAGGAAGCTCTGCAGGTCCTCGAAGACGTAGCGGCCGCGAAGGTCCTCGATGTCGGCGAAAGGCACCGCGACCCGATTGCGGGCAGCCAGTTCGAAGACCAGCTCGGGTTCCATCGTCCCTTCGATGTGCAGGTGCAGCTCGGCCTTGGGGAGGGTCATCAGCGACATCGGGGCTCCTCGACACGGCAGCAGCGGGAGCGGCCAGCCTAATTGCGTAAAGTCCGCGAGGGGCGGGCTGCGGTATGCCGGTCCTGGGTGCAGGAGTTGGCTGGAGGATGTCGATGCGCAGGATGCTTGCCCGGGCCGGCGTGCTCGCGGGCGCCCTGGCGATCATGCTGGCCTCGGGACTGGTGGGCAGCGGCGTGGCCACCGCCGAGCCTCCGCTGCGTGCTGAAGCCCAGATCACCGACCCGGTCGGGGTGCTGCAGGGGGACGAGGGCCGGGTAACCGATGCACTTGACCGTCTGCGGGAGGACGACGGGACCCAACTGTTCGTCGTGTTCGTCTCCACCTTCGACGGGCTGGACGGCCCGACCTGGGCCAACCAGAGCGCCGAGCAGTCCCAGTTGGGCAGCCGGGACGTGCTCTTCGCCGTAGCCGTCGACGACCGCTCGTACGGAATCTCGGTCGATCAGGACTACCCGCTCTCCGACCAGGAGCTCGACGACCTCACCGCCAACGACATCGAGCCCTTGCTATCCGATCAGGATTGGTCCGGAGCGGCGATCGCCATGGCCGATGGCCTGCGCAACGGTGCTTCCGGTGGGTCCGGCGGCGTGCCGATCGCGCTGGTCCTCGGCGGAGCGGTTGTCGCCGGGGGCGGCTACCTGCTCTATCGACGCAGCAAACGGGCCCGGACGGAGGCAGCCGAGTCGAGCGAGTCTCCTGGTGCGGTCGAGGGACCAACCGTGCCGCAGGCTCCGCCGGACCCGCACGCGGACCTGAGCACCGAGCAGCTGACCTTCCAGGCCAGCACCGCGCTGATCGACCTCGATGACGCGGTGCAGACCTCGGCGCAGGAGCTGTTGTTTGCCAGTGGCCAGTTCGGGCCCGAGGCGGTGGCCGGCTTCCAGGAGGCGCTGGACGCCTCGCGCGCCGAACTGGCACAGGGATTCACGCTGCGCCAGCAGTTGGACGACGAGGTGCCTGAAGATGAGCCGACCCGGCGGGCCATGCTGGCCGAGATCCTGCGCCTGTGCCAGTCCGCTGATGCGCGACTCGACGCCCAGTCCGACGCGTTCGATCGACTGCGCGACCTGGATCGGACCGCGCCTGCGGTGCTTGAGGCACTTGCCCCCAAGGTCGAGCAGGCGCGAGCCCGTATTCCGGCGGAGGCGAAGCGACTCGCGGCCCTGCAGCAGCGTTATGCCGCAACGGCGCTCAGCTCCATCTCAGACGACGTCGAACAGGCCCAGATCCTGCTGGACAACGCCCGGACCGAGCTGGCCGAGGCACGCCGGGCTCTGCAGTCCCCCACCCCGAGTGCCGCGGTCGTATCGCTGCGCACCGCAGAGGATGCGACTGCCCAGGCCGATCAGCTCCTGGACGGCCTCTGGCGCCTGGAAACCGAGCTCGACGAGGCCGGCGCTGCGATCGCCACCGCCCGGGCCGAGACGGCCAAAGACTTGGCCGAAGCCCGAACCCTGCTCGGCTCCGGTGACTCCAGCGCGCTGGCGCCGATCGTGGCCCGAGCCGAAACGGCCCTGGCCGCCGCCGATGCGGCCGTGGCACCCGCCGCCGGTGCCCTGCCCGATCCGCCGGCGGCGCTGCGGCAGCTGACCGAGGCCGACCTCGTGCTGGACGAGGCGCTGGCTGCAGCTCGGGATGCCCAAGCGCAGACGCGCCACCTCAAGCGAACGCTCGATCAGGCCATGCTCACGGCCCAGTCCTCGCTGGCGGCCGCCGGCGACTTCATCACCACCAGGCGAGGGGCGGTGGGTAGCCAGGCCCGCACCCGGCTGGCCGAGGGGCAGCGCCATCTCGATCAGGCCATGTCCGTGTCGGCCACCGATCCCGCGGCCGCGCTCCGCGAGGCCCAGTACGCCGATGGCCTGGGCCAGCAGGCCCTGCAGTACGCGCACAACGACGTCGGCGGGGGCGCCTAGGGCACCGGCTTCGGTACCGGAGGTGGGTTAAGCGGACGCGGGTACGGCGGCCGAGGTGGGCCGGACCTGGGCAGCCTGATCCTCGGCGGGATCCTGTTCGGCGGCGGACGTGGCGGTTACGGCGGTTACGGCGGTGGCGGGTTCAGTGGCGGGTTCG
>JBPCPI010000227.1:0-12687 GCA_050999295.1 Geodermatophilaceae bacterium
GTGTCGCCCATCGCGCTGACCACCACGACCACGCTGTCACCACGGCGTCGGGCATCGACGATCCGCAGAGCAACCCGCTTGATGTGCTCGGCGGTGGCCACCGAAGATCCGCCGTACTTCTGCACGATCACGCCCACAGGTCATCAGAGTACCGAGGTGTCGATCTGAGCCTGCGCTACGCTGTGGACAACATGAACGGCGCTCTGCTCCTTAGCCGCCGCGACGAGGCCCTCCACTCCTAGGCCGGCCCCCTCGTCGCGGGTTCGCTGTTGCGCCGGTCGCCTTCGCTCGTGATGTACCCGAGTGAAGTGGCGACTTCCAGGTAGGAGCCCCGATCGTGACCAGCACCGTGTACGACGACAGCGCAATTGGCGTACCGGCCAGCCAGGCTTCCGGACATCCCTCCGCCGTGGA
Organism: Geodermatophilaceae bacterium; assembly: GCA_050999295.1. Lineage (GTDB taxonomy): Bacteria > Actinomycetota > Actinomycetes > Mycobacteriales > Geodermatophilaceae > JACCQS01. The sequence goes on from JBPCPI010000227.1 coordinate 415, forward strand.
TCATGCGGCCCGGCAACAGCCATCCGGGATGCCGATCCACAAGTACGAACCGTTCGGTGGGATTTCATTGCCCGGCCGCACGTGGCCAGACCGGGTGATCGACCGAGCCCCGCTGTGGTGTGCGGTCGACCTGCGCGACGGCAATCAGGCGCTGATCGACCCGATGACGCCGGCCCGCAAACTGCGGATGTTCAAGCTGCTGGTCGCGATGGGTTACAAGGAGATCGAGGTGGGTTTCCCGGCCGCGAGCCAGACCGACTTCGACTTCATCCGGCAGATCATCGAATCCGATGCGATTCCTGACGACGTGACCATCCAGGTCCTCACCCAGGCTCGCGACGAGCTGATCGAGCGGACCTTCGAGTCGATCCGGGGCGCGCGCGAGGCGATCGTGCACCTGTACAACTCCACGTCCACCCTGCAGCGCCGGGTCGTGTTCGGGCTGGACACCGACGGCATCACCAACATCGCGCGCAACGGGGCGCAGCAGTGCCTCAAACACGCTGAGTATCAACGAGACACGTTCGTACGATTCGAGTACTCCCCCGAGTCCTACACCGGAACCGAACTCCCGTACGCCGCTGAAGTCTGCAACGCGGTCAACGACATCTGGGAGCCCTCACACGATCGCCCGGTCATCATCAACCTGCCGGCGACTGTCGAGATGGCTACGCCCAACGTGTACGCGGATTCGATCGAGTGGATGCACCGCCACCTGGCGCACCGGGAGAATGTCGTCCTGTCCCTGCACCCGCACAACGACCGCGGTACGGCCGTGGCCGCTGCCGAACTCGGCTTCCAGGCCGGCGCCGACCGGATCGAGGGCTGCCTGTTCGGCAACGGGGAGCGGACCGGCAACGTGTGCCTGGTGACCCTCGGGATGAACCTGTTCAGCCAGGGCATCGACCCGAAGATCGACTTCTCCCAGATCGACGAGGTCCGCCGTACGGTCGAATACTGCAACCAGCTGCCGGTGGCTGAGCGGCACCCCTACGGCGGGGACCTGGTCTACACGGCGTTCTCCGGATCGCATCAGGACGCGATCAACAAGGGCTTCGACTGGATGGCCCGTGATGCCGCGGCGGTCGACCGCACCGTCGATGAAATCACCTGGGCCGTACCGTATCTGCCGATCGATCCGAAGGACGTCGGGCGTACGCGCGAGGCCGTGATCCAGGTGAACCGCCAGTCCGGCAAGGGCGGGGTCGCGTATGTCATGAAGACCGAGCACCACCTGGACCTTCCCCGGCGACTGCAGATCGAGTTCAGCCAGGTCATCCAGACGTTCACAGAGGGCGAGGGCGGCGAGGTAAGCCCCGAGGCAATGTGGTTAGCCTTCCGCTCCGAATATCTGCCCGACCCGGGGGCGACGTGGGGGCGCTTGAAGCTGCGCGCTCACCGCAACTCGGCCGAGGCCGGGTCCGACGACGAGCTCGTCGTCGACATCGTCTTCGACGATGCCGCCCAGACCCTCACCGGCCGGGGTAACGGACCCATCGCTGCATTCATCGCCGCAGTCGCGACCCTCGGCATCGACGTCCGGGTCCTGGACTATGCCGAACACGCGCTGTCCTCCGGTGGTGACGCGGTTGCGGCCGCCTATGTCGAGTGCGCGATCGGTGACCAGGTGTTGTGGGGCGTGGGCATCGACCCGAACATCGTCACCGCCTCGCTGCGCGCGGTGGTCTCGGCGATCAACCGCTCCCTGCGCTGACGGCCGCGTTCGACCCGAGTTGATCATCAACTCGGAATCGTGATGGCAAAGGAATGCTTGCAAAGATACCTTTGTAGTCTACTCTTGCCAGGTGGGTGAACCTGAGCGTCGGTCGGAGCCGCAGCGCTGGCTGGATCCCACGTCCCTGAAAGCGCTGGCCCACCCCCTGCGTCTGGCCCTGCTGGAGCGGCTGGATGTCCGCGGCCAGGCGACCGCAACTTTGCTGGCCCAGGATCTGACCGAGTCCAGCGGTTCGACGAGCTACCACCTCCGGCAATTGGCCAGGCATGGATTCATCGAGGAGTCGGCAGGCGGCAACGGCCGTGAGCGCTGGTGGAAACCGGCCGCGGGGGGATGGGGGGTCAAGGACCCCGAGATGGTTCGCAACCCGACTTTGCGTCCGGCCACGGACATGGTCGTACGTACGACTCTCGATGCCGCACACCGGCGGATGATGGACGTGCTGCAGACGTGGTCCGATCACCCCCCGAGGTGGCGAGATGCGACTGTGCAGACGATCAGCCACTTCCAGTTGACCGCCGAGGAAGCAGTCGCGCTCAAGGACGAACTCACCGAGGTGCTGGAGCGCTATCGCAGAACCGACTCCACGGAGGCCGGGAACGCGACGCCGGAGGACAGCTCCCGGGTCGAGGTCCACGTGTCCCTCTTCCCGCTCGACCCGCGGCTGTTGCCGCTGTTGGAGCCGACACCGGACGCTGCTCCGTCCGAGCCGGAGCGACGGTGACGACCCACACGGGGACCCGGAAGGACCCGCTGGGCGCCAACTTCTGGCGGCTGCTCATCGCCAGCGCGGTCTCCAACCTCGGCGACGGGATCATCCGTACGGCCATCCCGCTGCTGGCTATCACGCTCACCCGCGACCCCGTTCTCATTGGCGCACTCACCTCGTTGTCGTTCCTGCCGTGGCTGTTGTTCGCCATCCCCGCGGGTGTTCTGGTGGACCGGATGGACCGCCGGCGGGCGATGTCAACGGCGAACCTCGTCCGGGCCGGTGTGGTCGGCACACTCGTGGCCGCCATCGCCGTCGACCAGGTGAGCCTGGCGCTGCTCTACGTGATCACCTTCTTCCTGGGAATCGCCGAGACCGTGTACGACAGCGCCTCTCGGGCCATGCTGCCGCAGGTCGTACGCCGTGATCAGCTGGATCGGGCCAACGGCCCACTGGCCTCCGCTGAAGTCGTCACCCAGGCATTCCTCGCCGCTCCCCTCGGTTCCTTCCTCTTCGCCTGGTTGGTGATCGCGCCATTCGTCAGCAGCGCGGTCGCGTATCTACTCGCGGCGTTGCTCATCCTAAGCATCGTGGGCAACCTGCGCCCAGTCCGTGCGCAGGCGACGCAGTCTGAGCCGATCACCATCCGCGCCGACATCCGCGAGGGACTTCGGTGGCTCCGTCGGCACGAGCTACTGCGCGGCCTCGCGGTCATCGTCGGGTTGACGGCGGCGGCCGAGACCATGGCGAGCAGCCTGCTCGTGCTCTACGTCGTCGACACGCTCGGCGTACCGGAGAGCGCGTTCGGCCTGTTCCTGGTCTCGGCCGGTATCGGTGGGCTGCTCGGCGGACTGGCCGCGGCACGGATGGCCGGCAGGCTCGGACGGATCGCGACCGTTGTGCTCAGTGCGGGGCTCACCAGCCTCGCCACGCTGGGCATGGGGCTGACCGGCAACGTATGGGTGGGAGCTGTGCTGTTCGGCGCTGTGGCGTTGTCGATCTCGGTCTTCGACGTGTTGGTGATCTCTCTGCGCCAGGCATTGATCCCGGAGCAACTCTTCGGCCGGGTCCAAGGGGCCTACCGCACCCTGGTGTGGGGACTGATCCCGGTCGGGGCGCTGGTCGGTGGGGTGCTCGCCGGCCTGACCAGCGTGCCCGTGACCTTTGTCATCTCCGGTGTCGTGCAAGCAGTTCTAGCGCTGATGTGTTGGCGCCTCCTGCACCGTCACCGCGATCAGGTCGAGGCTGCTCACCAACCTGCACCCGAGCCGAGTGCTGCCCATTGATAAAGCCTGGTCGCCGCTTCTAGGCCGTCGCAGCCGTCGGTGGGGTCGGGAGCGGGATCGCGACCGTCGATGGCGCCTCGGCGAGGATGGGTTCTGAGGGTACGAGCGAGGCCGTCAGGCCGCGAACGAGTTCAGGTACGTCCTCAGGTGCCAGTCGTAGCGTTGCCATGCAGACATCGTGGTCCCAGATCGACAGGACGACTCGCTCGACCTCGGGGTGGTAACTGACGCGCAGCATCCGGGCGGCAGCATCCCGGCCGGGAAGAACTGCTCCTCGGCGCGGCAGCGGGGTGACGCCCATGCTCAAGTGTGTGGCCAAGGCGTGGGCAATGTCCATCACCTGGCCCCGCGGTCCTCTCCTCGACCCAGCCAACGCCCCCTCTGGGCTCCACCTGGCTGCTCCACACCTCTGACCGCTACCGGGATGTTCTGGTTCCGGCATCCAGCAGATTGTCGTGCGGGGTCAGGTGGCGAAGACCTGCGCGTCGTCAGCAAATGCCTTGAACTCCAACGCATTGCCGGCCGGATCGAGGAAGAACATCGTCCATTGCTCGCCCGGTTCGCCGGCGAACCGCAGGTACGGCTCGATCACGAAAGCGGTTCCAGCAGCCCGTAGTCGGTCGGCCAGAGCATGAAAGTCCTTGACGGACAGCAGTACCCCGAAGCGGGATCGGCACATCGTGACCGTCCACCGGGTTGTGCGCCCGGGGCCCGGCCCCGGGGCCGACGTGGGTGACGAACTGATGTCCGTACAGATCCCAGTCCGCCCACGTCTCGCTGCTACGCCCCGGACGGCAGCCCAGCACGTTGCCGTAGAAGGCGGTAGCAGCCTCTAGATCGTCGACGGGGACCGCGAGATGAAAGCGCGTTTCAGGCATTCATCGACCGTACGCCGCCGACCGGTGACCTGGGCTCGACCAAGCTGGCGCGCCACCCGAGCAGCACCAGGTGCAGATCCTCGGCGCCGACGATCGGATCGGGCGGCGCACTGAAGCCGCTCGGATAGAGCAGAAACCCCTGGGTCTGCGGACCGCCCAAGGCACCATGCGAGGCCACGTGCATCTCGAAGGCCGAGGCCTCGTCGGTCTCCGGGTCGTACGCGCTGTTGACCATGATGTCCGCGCAGTTGTCGAACTCGTTCGTCCGGGCCACCTGCTCGCAGGCGTGTGGCCCGTAGGCGGCCAGCGGATCGCTGCCGGTCACCCTCCCGGTATCCATGTGCAGTGACCCGTTGCGGCCCAAGACCATTCCGCCATGTTCGCGGCTCCTGACCAGCAGGAACCCGACCCCCGGGTGCTGCCGCAGCCTGGTCAGCAGGTTCGGATACGTCACATCGATCTCTTCGACGGTGGCGCGGCCCTCGATCTGCATCAGCGCAATCGTGGCCAGATGTCCTGAGTAGACGACCGTGATGTCTTCGTCAAAGATCTGTTCCTGTCCGCCAGCGGCACAGATCTGCGCACTCGACGAGTGCTCGTTACGACGACGGGCCCTCTTGGGTGGCTTGCCAGAAATGGGCTGCGGTTGGGCGTACGGGGACGCCTGGCTTGCTGCCCGGACGAAGGAGTCGAAGGCGTAGCCGAAGCGATCGGTGAACGCCGGGCCCTGGGTCAGCCCGTGATCGGAAAGGATCACGAAGTGGTACGGCCGCGGCGCGAGTGCACTGACCCGAGCGAGTCGGCCGATCTGCTGGTCGATGCTGCGCAGGACTTCCAGGACGTCGTAGCGTTCGATACCGGAGTGGTGCCCTACTTCGTCGTAACCGAGGAAATCGGCGTAGACGGCCGGCCGCCCGGCGATCATGTCCTCGCTGATGGCTGCGGTGATGACATCGCGGGAGAGCACCGTCGTGGCCGGTCGGATGATCGGGTAGATCCCGCCGCGATCCACCCGTGGCCACACGTCGTTTCGGCCTTGCCGGGCAGCAGCGACCAGTTCCCGGCCCACTTCGAGTGCGTACATCGTGGCCGTCCTCGCCGCGTTGATCGGATTCGCGAAGTAGGCGTAGTAGCCGGCCCCGAGTGGGCCCTTGCGCCGAATCGGGGCGCTCATCGTGAGGCTGACGTAGGTGGCATCACCGGTGAACAGGTTCCCGTGCGCCGCGCCGCCGCCACTGAGCAGCCCCCGCCCGTTGGAATGCCGGCGTTCGAGGTCTGCTGCGTCGCTGGGCCGGGACATCGCGATCAGCCGTCCGGTTGGCTTGTCGTACCAGCGGAATCCGAGTATGCCGGCATTGGACCCGTGCAGGATTCCGGCGACGCTTGCCCCGGTCTGCGAACTCCAGTCCGTGTTCCAGGCCGAGACCCGGTGCGTGCCGCTCCTGACCCAGCGCGCCAGATGCGGAAGGTTTCCGTCACGCAGGGCCCGGCGCAGGACCCCATAGCCGAGGCCGTCGATCTGCAGGTAGATCACGCCAGGTGTGGCCTGCTGTACCTGTCCCGTGGTGCGTCGTCGCATCCGTCGGGCCGCTCTCCGGAAGAACAGCTCGTCCTCGTCGATGGACAGCAGCATGCTCACGAAACTCGTCGTGACACCCAGCCAGAAGGCGATCAGGATCGCGGTCGGAAGCCCGCGGATCTGGGCGCCGGGCACGACGACGAAGACCCCGAGGACGAGCAGTCCGCTCAGCAGCAGGCTGCCCAACCCCAGGGTGACGACCGTGAAGCCCAATGCGACGCGCATGATCAACGGCCAGACCAGGGCATAGAGCAGTCCCAGGCACAGCGCGATCAGCAGGGCCAGCCAACGAGTATCGAGCACGAAGCCGGCCATGATGTCGTCGAGCACGAGCAGCGTCACCGTCGCGGCCAGCCACACCAGGAGCAAGCGTGCGACGGCGCGGCCACTCCGGATCAGGCGTCCGGTGGCTGGCCTCGCAGTCTGGCTCATGACGACTCGGGTACCGGATTGCGACGCCGCAGGCGGCGATAGACCGCCGGTAGGGCGGTGACCAGCAGCGCAAGGACGACCGCCGCTGCGACGGCGACGAACGGCGACTCGAACACGGCGCCCCCGACGAGGCCTACCGCGGCGTACATGGTCGCCCAGATCAGGGCCGCTGTGGCCCCGGCCGGCAGGAACGCCTTCCATGGGTAGCGCATCGATCCGGCTGCCAGTAGTACGGGAATCCGCCCGGCCGGCAGGATCCGCCCCACGATCAGGAACCGCCAAGCGTGGCGGGACATCTGGCCGCGGGCCCAGTCCAGCCGTTCGGTGTCATGTCGTGCGATGAGCCAGTTAAACGCGCGCGACCCTTGCGATCGGCAGACCGCGAAGGTGACGACGTCGCCGGCGAAGGCGGACGCGGCGGCCAGCAGGACCACGAAGCCGAAGAACAGGCCCGCGGTCGACTGTACGAGCGCAGCAGCCGCCGCCACGATGGGGCCGGTGGGGATGACGGGTACCACCGAGCCGAGAAAGACCGATCCGGCCATCAGCGGATAACTCAGCGTCGCAGTTCCGGCGTCGGTCGACGCCTGGCTCAGCCAGCCGAGTGAGGTGGTGATCGGACCGGCCACGCCACCATTCTCCGGGTGAGCGCTCCCGCGGTCATCCGGGAATCCCCTGACTACGGCGTGACGGCCTCCCAGTTCATCCTGCGGTTATGCGCACAACCGCGGATCTCGTGCCCTATCTGTGACGGTTATGCGCATAACCGCGGGAGTCTTGCTCGGAGGGGCTAGACGGCGTCTCGACCGGCGCCGATGACAGCCGCCGGATCCAGGCCACCCTCGGCTGCTATGTAGACGCCCTGGTCCGCGGCGACCTGCTCGACGGACTTCGGCCGGAGACGCCCGTCGCGGATGTCTTCCGCCCAATGGCATGCCACCAGGTGCGGCGCAGCAACAATGCCCGGGCTAGCACCAGACCCCGCGCCAGCACCAAGCCCCGATCGAGCAACAGGCGCCGGGCCGGGCTTGACCCCTGCCGGCTCGACGGGTGCCGGCGGTGTCACAGCCGCCGGGGTCGCGAGGTCGCGTAGCTGAGGTTCCTCGTCATCGCAGCGGTTCGGCTGCCGCCACGGGCACCGGGTATGGAAGCGGCAGCCGCTGGGGGGATTGGCCGGTGACGGCAGATCCCCCGCCAGCAGGATCCGCTCGCGCCGGTCCTCGACGTCGGGATCGGGCACGGGGACGGCCGACATCAGAGCGCGGGTGTACGGATGCAGCGGCTCGGCGTACAGATCGTCCGAGGAAGCCTGCTCCACGAGCCGACCGAGATACATGACGCCGACCGTGTCGCTGATGTGTCGTACGACGGCGAGGTCGTGGGCGATCACCAGATAGGTCAGTCCGAACTCCCCCTGCAGTTCCTCCAGCAGGTTGATCACCTGCGCTTGGACCGAGACGTCGAGTGCCGAGACCGGTTCGTCGGCGACGATGAGATCTGGCTCGACGGCCAGTGCCCGGGCGATGCCGATCCGCTGCCGTTGCCCGCCGGAGAACTCGTGCGGATATCGGCGTAGCGCCGATGCCGACATGCCCACGGCTTCGAGCAGTTCGGTGATCCGGGTCCGGCGGGCCGAGCTTTTGCCACCGAGGTCGTGGGCGTCCATTCCCTCCGTCATGATCGACTCGATGTTCTGCCGCGGGTCGAGGCTGGACAGTGGGTCCTGGAAGATCATCTGCATCCGGCGCCGCATCGTCCGAAGCTTCTCGCCGTTCATCGTCGCGACGTCGATGCCGTCGAAGAGCACCCTGCCCTCTGTCGGTTCGTTGAGCCGCAGGACGCCCCGGCCGAATGTGCTTTTCCCGCAACCGGATTCACCGACCAGACCGTAGGTCTCGCCACGCCGGACGCGCAGGTCCACCCCGTCGACCGCCTTGACGTGCCCGATCGTACGGTCGAAGAAGATCCCGCTACGGATCGGGAAGTACACCTTCAGCCCGGTGACGTCGAGCAACACCTCACCTGGTGCCGCGCTTGACGCAACCGGGTCTCGCCCGGCCCCGAGCGTCTCCGTGCTCATTGCTCGGTTCCGCCGGTCACTGCGCTCCAATGCTCCGCCTCGTGCGCTGCGATGCTCGCTCCCTGTCGCCTCGGTCGCGCTCATAGGATCGTGTTCAGGGTCTCGGTCTCGGGCAGCCGGTCGAGTGGATGCAAGCAGCGCAGTTGATGGCCCCCGGCGATCGTGCTGAGATCGGGTGGCTGGCCGACGCAGTCGTCTTGCACGTTGTCACACCGTGGCGCGAACGCACAGCCGGCACTCCACGGGATCGCGTCACGCGCCGACCCCCGGATCGGATGCAGGGTCTCCCCGCGTACGGCATCCAGGCGTGGGATGGAACCGAGCAGGCCGCCGGTGTAGGGATGCCGACCCCGGTAGAAGATCTCCCGCCGAGCGGCGTTCTCGATGATCCGTCCCGCGTACATCACGTGCACGGTGTCGCACAGCCCGGCGACGACGCCGAGATCGTGCGTGATCAGCACCAGCGCGGTGTCCGAACCAACGACCAACTCCCGCAACAACTCCAGGATCTGAGCCTGGATGGTCACGTCCAGAGCCGTCGTGGGCTCGTCCGCGATGAGCAGGCGAGGCTGGCAGGCCAGTGCCATCGCGATCAGGGCGCGCTGCCGCATCCCGCCGGAGAGCTGATGTGGGTACTCCGTGAGCCGCCGCTTCGGATCGGGGATGCCGACCAGGTCCAAGAGGTCCATCGCCTCGGCGTTTGCCGCGTCCCCCTTCATACCGCGATGCCGGGAGAGGACCTCGGTCACCTGGATTCCGATCGGGATGACGGGATTCAGCGCCGACAACGGGTCCTGGAAGATCATCGCGATCTCGGCACCCCGCAGATCGCGGAGTTCCCCGTCGGAGAGCTCCAGCAGGTTCCGGTCCTCGAACAGCACCCTGCCGCTGACCTGTACCCCGCGCTTGGGCAGCAGGCCCATGATCGCGAGGGACGTCACGGACTTTCCGCAGCCGGATTCTCCGACCAGTCCCAGAGTCTGCCCCGGCGCGACCGAGAAGCTGACGCCGTCGACGGCTCGCGTCGCTGCCTCCCGTTTGCGCTGGAAGACGACCGACAGGTCCTCGACCCGCAACAGGGGGTGGCTCGTGCTGGCGCCGGTCGCGACCCCCGCCGGCGCTGTCATCGGCTCTGCCTTGTCATCGGCGGAACTTGGGGTCGAGGGCCTCGCGCAGCGACTCCCCGAGCAGGGTGAAGCCGAGCGCGGCAATGACGATGCAGATACATGGATAGAACGCGAGTTCGGGCCGTACGGTGAGGAAGTCCTGCGCATCAGCGAGCATGGAACCCCACTCCGGGATGCCGCGATCCGCGGGGCCGAGGCCCAGGAAGCTCAACGCAGCTGCCTCGATGATCGCGGTCGCCAGCGACAGGGTGGCTTGCACGATCACCGGTGACAACGAGTTGGGCAGGACATGGCTGAACACGATCTTGCCTCGCCGGACACCTAGGGACCGGGCCGCCAGGACGAAGTCTGCGTCGCGTTGAGCCAGCATGGAGCCACGCAGCAGTCGGGCGAAGATCGGGATCTGGGTGACCGCGATCGCGATCATGATCGAGTAGATGTTGAAACCCAGGATCAGTGAGACAGTGATCGCCATGAGCAGGCCGGGGATCGAGAGCAGGATGTCCACGAACCGCATCACGACCGTGTCCACCTTGCCGCCGAATCCGCCGGCGATCAGCCCTACTGTCATCCCGGCGATCACGCCGATCACGGTGGATACGACACCGATCAACAGCGACTGCCGTGAGCCATAGATCAGCCGGGAGAGTTCGTCTCGACCGAGCCGGTCGACTCCCAGGGGGAACCCTTCACGGCCTCCAGGTATGAAGTTCGGTCGCACCTCACTGAACAGGTAGAAAACCCGAGGATCCTTGGGCGCCAACCACGGAGCGAAGATCGCGACCAGGATGAAGATCGCGACCAGGACCGCCCCGATGATGGCAATCGGGTTGCGACGCAACCGGCGAAAGGCACTCTTGGTCAGTGATACGCCGACCTCGCCGGTGCGGCCAGAGGCCAGCGCGGCAAGTGAGTCGATCCGCTCGCGCTTGGCAGTGGACAGGGCCATCAGCGGACCCGGACCCGGGGATCGAGCAGACCGTAGGAGATGTCCACCAGCAGATTCACCAGGACGAAGACGATGGCCAGCAACAGAATGAAGCCCTGTAGGACGGCATAGTCCCGCTGCTGGATCGCGTCCTTGATGAACGACCCCACCCCGCCGAAGGCGAACACCGTCTCGGTGAGCACCGCCCCGGAGAGCAGCAGACCGGTCTGCAGCCCGATCGTCGTGGACACCGGAAGCATCGCGTTGCGCAGGATGTGCCGACGCCGAATCGTCGACGTGGCAAGTCCTTTGGACTCTGCCGTGCGGACGAAGTCTTCATTCACTACGTCCAGGACCGAGGCCCGGGTGATCCGCACGATGATCGCCAACGGGATCGTTCCGAGCGCTAGCCCGGGCAGGATCAGGTGCTGCAGGGCGTCCCAGGAGGCGTCGAACTCACGGGTGAGCAGTCCGTCGAGAACATAGAAGCCGGTGGGATGGGTGCCGTCGATGCGGACGTCTTGACGGCCGGATCCTGGCAACCAACGGAGTTCTACGGCGAAGACGAAACGGAACAGATAGGCCAGGAAGAACACCGGGACCGTGACGCCCAGCAGTGAGGCCATGACCGAGGCCGAGTCGAGAATCCCGCCGTGCCGGCGCGCGGCAAGGTAGCCCAGCGGGATCCCTACGACGATCGCGAAGAGCAGAGCAGCCACCGTGAGTTCCACGGTGCCGGGAAACCGCTCGAAGAACTCGGTGGTGACGGGTCGGCCGGTCTGTGTCGATACCCCGAGGTTGAATTCGAGGAGGCGCTGCAAGAAACGGCCGTACTGAACGAGCAATGAGTCGTTGAGGCCCAGTGACTCGGTCACCGCAGCGATCGATTCGGCTGTCGCGCGCTCCCCCAGGAGAGCCCTTGCGGGCCCGCCCGGGAGAGCGCGCAGCCAGACGAACAGCAGAACCGAGAGCCCGAACAGGATCGGGATCAGTTGCAGCAGACGCCGAACGATGAATCGCAGCATCGTCGGTTACCTGCCGGCTGCCTCGCTAATCGGTGAAGACGACCGTGGCGAAGTTCTCCGCGGTCAGCGGACTCGGAACCAGACCGTCCACATTCTCGGCGACCACCAATGCCGGCGGCGAGTGCGAGAGCGGGACGGCGGGCAGGAAGTCCATGATGTCGTTGTTCAGGTCCTGATAGAGACCTTCACGGACATCGGGGTCCGGCTCTGAGTCAGCCGCAGCGAACTGGGTGAACAGGTCCTGATTGACGAAGCCTCCGAAATCCAACTTGGACTCGCCGCCAGCCTTGGCATCGAAGAACGTGCCGATGAAGTTGTAGGCATCGTTGTAGTCACCGGTCCAACCGAGCAGATGGATGCCAGCCAGCCCGCTCGAGACCGCGTCGAGGTACTCCGGATTCCAGACCAGGGCAATTGGCTCGATGACGAACCCGACATCGGTGAGGTTCTGCGAGATCACCTCGAAGATCGCGCCTGGGTCCGGCATATACGGA
>JBPCPI010000003.1:0-13546 GCA_050999295.1 Geodermatophilaceae bacterium
AACCTGGCGCTCATCTCCACGTTCTCGTTGCTGTACTCGATCCCGGTCGTGCTGATGTACCTGTTCGTCAACCGCAAGTACGGGTTCCGCTTCCACGGAGGGATCAAGAGCTGATGGCCGAGATCGAGTTGGTCGGCCTGTCGAAGGTCTACCCAGGCGGGGTTCGCGCGGTGGACTCGCTGGACCTGAAGATCCCGGACCGCGAGTTCTTCGCCCTGCTCGGACCATCCGGGTGTGGCAAGACGACGTTGCTCCGTACGATCGCCGGCCTGGAAGCGGTCACCGAGGGCCGGGTGCGGATCGGCGGCGAGGACGTGACCGGTCTGCCGCCGGGAAAGCGCGACCTGGCCATGGTGTTTCAGGACTATGCGCTGTTCCCGCACATGACTGTCGTGGACAACATCGCCTATCCGTTGCGGGTCAAGGGTCAGCCGAAGGTGGAGCGGCGGGAGGCGGCTTCAGGGGCCGGCGACGAGCTGAGCCTCGGCGGTCTGATGGAGCGCCGGCCCAGTGAGCTGTCTGGTGGTCAGCAGCAGCGGGTCGCGCTGGCTCGCGCGGTGGCGTGCCGTCCGCGGGTCTTCCTGTTCGACGAGCCATTGTCCAATTTGGATGCTCGGCTGCGGCTCGAGGCGCGCTCGTTCCTCAAGAAGTTGCAGAAGGAGTTGGGCGTCACCACGGTCTTCGTGACCCATGACCAGGCCGAGGCGTTGGCGATGGCCGACCGGATCGCGGTAATGGACAAGGGGAAGATCCGGCAGGTGGGTACACCGAAGGAGGTGTTCCAGCGACCGGTGAACACGTTCGTGGCCAACTTCATCGGCTCGACCCCGATGAACCTGCTGCCCGGTGTGGTCGCCGGCGATGCCGTACAGATTGCGGGTCAGTCGCTGCCGCTGCCGGCTGAGGTCCGCTCTGCTGTGAGTGACGGGCAGGAGGTCGTCGTCGGTGCCCGGCCGGAGTACTTGGTGTTCTCGCCCACGGCTGTGGATTCCGCGCTGCACGGGGAGGTGACCGTCGTGGAGAACCTCGGCACCGCGGCCCTGGTCACGCTGGAGACCGAGGGCTTGTCGGTCGCGGTGACGGTCCCAGAGGGCGAGGAGCCCGAACTGGGCGCCAAGGGCTGGGTGACCACCACGCCCGGTCGGGTTCTGATCTACGCCGCTGACGACGGCGAACTCGTCGGCGCCCGGGTCCCCGCAGCGACCGCCGTTGCCTGACCTTGGCGGCGGATAGTCCCATGAGACCGAGTTGATCATCGGAATGTGGCCGGTTTTTGCCTCGATCCCAGCGCCTAAACCCCCCGAAATCCGATGATCAACATGGGGCTGCCCTGCTGGAGGGGGGTCGGGCGGTGCGGGCGGTGAGGCGAATCGCGCATTCGCGGATCTTCACGCCGGAGGATCGCGCTGCTTCGCCGTACTTCTATCTGCCTATCCACGTCCATGCCGGGTGCGCCGGCCTGACCGTCGAGTTGGACTACGACCGGTCGGCCGGCGTGCTCGATCTCGGGTGCTTCGGGCCGAACGGCTTCCGGGGCTGGTCGGGCGGGGCACGCAGCCGGTACGTCATCACCCCGTCCGCGGCCACACCCGGCTACCTCGCCGGGGATCTGGAACCAGGGGAATGGTCGGTCGTGCTCGGCCTGCACCGGGTTGCGCCGACCGGGGTGGCATGGCAGGTGCGTGCCACCCTCGGGCCGGCCGAGCCGGGAGCCGAGTCGGCCGCGGCCAGCCCGATGTCGGTTGGTCCGCAGGCGCGCTCACCGCTACCCGAGCGGCCACCGCGCCGCCAGCTTCCGGCGGAGCCCGGTTGGACATGGCTGGCCGGCGACCTGCACGCCCATACCGTGCACTCGGACGGCTCCCTGACCATCGATGAGCTCGCGGGACTGGCGGTCGGGCAGGGCTTGGACTTCCTGGCGGTCACCGATCACAACACGGTCAGCCATCACCCGCTGCTCGCTGCCGCAGGTCTGCGAGTCGGCGTGGCACTCATCCCAGGGCAGGAGGTGACCACGCATCGCGGCCACGCCAACGCCTTTGGTGACATCGGCTGGATCGACTTCCGTCAACCAGCCGACACGTGGGTACGCACGGTGGCCGAACGCGGCGGGCTGCTGTCGGTGAATCACCCGCTGGAATCCGACTGCGCCTGGCGCCAGCCGCTGGCCCTACGTCCACCGCTGGCTGAGATCTGGCACTGGACCTGGCTGGATCGCCGCTGGGGTGGGCCCATGGCCTGGTGGCTGGCCTGGGATCCGCGAACTATTCCGGTCGGCGGTTCGGACTTCCACCGCCCGGACCAAGGCCGACTCCCCGGTCAGCCGACGACCTGGGTGCTGTGCGAAGACCTCGGCAACGAGTTGGCGAGTGAGGCGCCGACAAGCGGCACGGCAGCCCGAGGCGCTACAGCAAGCGACGCTGCGCGTGCGGCGATTCTCGCTGGGCTGGCCGCGGGCCGGACCTCGATCAGCGCCGATCGCAACGGTCCGGTCCTGCTGCGGCTGGGCGACGAACTGCTGGCCATCGACGCCGACGGGGCCATCCTGGCCGACGCCTCCGGCCGCCGTCGACTGGTGCGCGGGTCGCGGGCGGCCTTCCCCGCTCCGGCCGAACCCGGCCCGCAATGGCTGGAGGACGACTCAACGGCAGTCCTCGCCCTCTGCGGCTGATCCGTCGGCGCCGTATCCCGACGAACTGACCGTCCACACAGAACAGGACACCGCGACGAAACGCTCATCGAAACCGTCAGCCGGTCGCGGACGGCGACGGCGGCGCTGTACCACCCTGCGGCTCGGTCGCGGTCATCAGCCGGATGATCTCCGCCTGGTCCGCAGACGACGGCATCCCCCACCCTGGCGCGTACCCGTACACCTCTCGCAGTGGCGTGGACGCCGTACGGCCGTCCAGGACCTCCACCGCGTCGGTCCCGATCAAGCCGGGGTGCTCCACGCCGCAGGCCTCGGCGACCTTGTAGAGGTCGCGGCGCAGGGTCTTGATGTAGTTGGCGGCGCGGACCGACTTCAGCGCAGGGTCCAGGCCGCGGGTCAGCCGAGGCGTTCTGCGTGGCCACGCCGGTCGGGCAGGTGTCGGTGTGGCACTTCTGCGCCTGGATGCAGCCGATGGACAACATCGCTTCGCGGGCGACGTTCACCATGTCGCAGCCTAGGGCGAAGGCCACGATCGCGTTGTCCGGGAGCCCGAGCTTTCCGGCCCCGATGAAGGTCACCTGCTCGTGCAGGCCGCGCTCGGCGAAGGCCTTGTAGACCCGGGCGAAGCCGAGCTGGAAGGGCAGCGACACCGAGTCGGTGAAGATCAGCGGAGCGGCGCCGGTGCCTCCCTCGCCCCCGTCGATGGTGACGAAGTCGACGCCCCGGCCGGTGCTGGCCATCAGCGTCGTCAGCTCCGCCCAGAAGTCGAGATCCCCGACGGCCGACTTGATGCCCACCGGGAGCCCGGTCTCGGTCGCGAGCAACTCAAGCCAGTCGAGCATGCTGTCGGTGTCGCTGAACTCGGCATGGCGGGACGGGCTGATGCAGTCCTGACCCTCTCGGACCCCGCGGGTGGCCGCGATCTCAGCGGAGACCTTGGCAGCGGGCAGCACGCCGCCGAGCCCCGGCTTGGCTCCCTGGCTGAGCTTGATCTCCAGAGCGCGGATCGGAGCGCTGGCCACCAGGTCTTTGAGCCTGGCCAGGTCGAACCGGCCGTCATCGTCGCGGCAACCGAAATAGGCCGTACCGATATGGTAATCAGCTCACCGCCCTTGCGGTGGTACGGCGACACCCCGCCCTCACCGGTGTTGTGCAAGCAGCCGGCCAGAGCGGCGCCGCGGTTGAGTGCCTCCACAGCAGCTCCCGACAGCGAGCCGAAGCTCATCGCGGACACGTTGACGACCGACCCCGGCCGGAAGGCCGCCGCGCGCCCGCGGGCCGCGCCGAGCACCTTGGCGCTCGGCAGATCCACCTCGTGCCCGGCCGCGGGTGACGAGGGCGGTACAGCCCGGCCGAACGTACGGTGCTTGATGACCGGATAGCCGGCCGTGTACTCGTTGTCGTTGTCGGTGCCGAATCCGAAGTAGTTGTTCTCCTTCTTCGACGAGGCGTAGACCCAGCGCCGCTGGTCCCTGGTGAAGGGTCGTTCCTCGTTGTTGCCGGCGACCAGGTACTGGCGCAGTTCCGGCCCGATCGTCTCCAGCAGGAAGCGGGCCCCACCCCAGGACGGGAAAGTTGCGCAGCAACGCATGATCGCGCTGCAGCAGGTCGTGCGCCGCGAGGGCGGCCAACGCGGAGAGCCCAGCGGCAGCGGAGTTCCGTCCGGTATGCCTGGGCAGCTTCACGAACCGCAGTCTGCCCGCGACAGGCACACAGCACCAGGGAGGTACTTCACCGTCGAGCGAGGTGGGTGCCGGTCCGCTCGTGGCGGCCCTACAGTTTGGCTTACAGGCGAGTTGATCATCGGAATATGGGAGTTTGTTGCTCAAGAATTGCCTCGAAAACCCGCATAATTCCGATGATCAACTTTGGGTAGCGGCTCAGCTCTTGCGGGCGGTGGGCGCAGCGGAGGCGGGGTTCGGGTTGGTCAGGACACCTCGGTCGCTCGTTGCGTCGGCTGAACGGGTGGGCGAAGTCCGAGCGCGGAGAGTTCCAGTTCCGCGAGAGCCAGCAGGACCGTCTTGTCACCGGACCTCCAGGCCGCCGCGGGGCCCGGCCCCAGGCTCGCCAGTTCGCGCAGCGAGCGATTGGTCAGGGCGCGCAGCGCGAAGAGCTCGACATCATCGATGACCCGCCTGGCGGCAGCCGCCTCCCGAACCCATCGCAGACGGGTCGGCAGCCAGCGCAAGAGCGCCCATCCGATCGGTAGTACCGCGATGATCAAGGCGAGCCAGAAGGCGAGCGTGGCAACGGCGTCCTGCTCTGCCTGTCCGGCTTCGCGCAGTTGGTCCCCGACGCCACCGGCAAGGTCGAAGGGGGCCTGCAAGGCGTCACCAGCTACCGGAACGTCGCCGACCGCCGCGCTGACCTCGCTCATGCTGTCGGTCAAGCCGCGGCCGGCATCCTCCAACAAGCGGCCAGGACCAGCTAGGTCGCTGACCAGACCGTGCAGAAAGAGCGCAATCAGAACCCAGGCAATGCTCCAGGCCAGCAGGAACAGATCTCCCAGTTGCTGGCGAGTGCGGTACATCGGCGTTTGGGCATAGATCCTCATGCCGAACATCCTCGTCGCCGCCGGCCTGCGCGCCCAGGCGGCGGGGTAGCAGGGTGGCGGGGTGGCCCAGGCGGCCGGTTGACGGGGAGGCGCCGGTCAACCGAGGGGGTCGGCCGTCCAGACCGTGTCGTCCTGAGCGGCGCCGGGGAGAATGCTGATCGACTCGGCGATCCGGCGCATGGCTTGCTCGTCGATCCGGTCGAGATGGTTCTCGTTCACGTAGATGTAGACCAGGAACCCGTCGATCACCAGAGACAGCTCCATACCCATGGACGCATCGCCGTCCAGCAGTGCCGGATATTGCCCGACGGTGGTGTTGGGCGTGAAGTTCTCCAGCATTTCCGGTGTGTTGTCGGCCGAGACCTCCAAGGCAATGGGCGAGGTCTGCGGGTCGTCGCTGAAGTCGAGGCTGGCTCGACGCTGTCCGTCGGCATCGGCCAGCCGGAGCGCACCGGAGGGGTCGAAACCGTCCGGCACGTACCCGAGTTGGAAGGGGAAGCTGAGCGGGGCGCCCTCGGTGAGATCGACCTCTTCGGCGGCGGCCAGAACCTGCTGCCGAGCCTCATCCCCGGGGGCATCGCTGGTGACGGTGAACCACGCGTTGGCACCTGTCGGCCAGCCGATCCCGAACCGCGGGTCCTCGTCCACGGTGGGCTCTGTTTCGATGACTTGCACTGTGCGTGGGCCCTCGTTCACGGAATCGATCGTGATCGTCTCACCGGTTGGCTGAGGGGTCGCTTGGCCGGACAGTTCGGGATCGAAGAGCTGCATCGTGATCTGGTTCGACCGCTCCGGGCCGAGCGGGGCCTCGAAGGTGAAGAACTGCAGGCCCGGTTGGATGTAGGCAAGGTCTGTGGTGTAGCCAGCTGGCCGAGGGCCGGGGGTGAAGCCGAGGACCGTGGCCTGCGACGGCTCGGCCTCCGGCTGCTGCTCGGTGGCTGGGGCCGTAGGCATGGGGGTGGGTGCCGGTGCCGTTGCCGGTGTCGGTGCCGCTGGGCCGGTGTCGGGATTGTCGCTGCCGAGCGAGGGCACCACGACGGCAACGGCGGCGATGACCGCCGCTGCTGCGCCGACGCAGACGACAGCCACTCGACGGCGCTGCGCCCTGCGGCGCGCTTGCGTTCCAGTCTGGATCCGGGCAAGCATTCGATCCGGATCGACCGGAGCGATGCTGATGGAATCGATGGCCTCGTAGAGGTCGTCGTGACTTCTCATGATCTACCTCCGCTGCGCGGAATGGGACGAACGTTCTCGGCCCGCCAGTCGTCGAGTTCGATTCGTAGGGCGGTCAGGGCCCGGGAGCCGTATCCGCGAACCG
This sequence comes from Geodermatophilaceae bacterium, assembly GCA_050999295.1. Classification (GTDB taxonomy): domain Bacteria; phylum Actinomycetota; class Actinomycetes; order Mycobacteriales; family Geodermatophilaceae; genus JACCQS01. Next base: position 6,523 of record JBPCPI010000003.1, read on the forward strand.
TGGCCGGACGGCAGTTGAGAACCTTGGCGATCTCGGTGTTGCTGAGCCCCTCGTAGAACCGAAGGACGAGGACGGCCCGTTGTCGAGGCGGCAGGCGCGCGAGTTCGGCCAGCAGCGCCTCTCGATCCGCGGTGGTTTCCTCGTGCCCCGGGGGCCGTCCCTCGGAGGCAACCTCGGTGTGTGCAGACCTCAGTTCCACCGTGCGCGGCAGTTTTCGGCGCCGCGCGTTCATGAACTCGTTCGTCACGATCCGTTTGACATAGAGGTCGGGATGATCCAGGGCAGAGATCCGCTCCCACTTCGCATGAGCCTTGATCAGCGCGTCCTGGACGATGTCCTCGGCGAGTTCGTGCGAACCCGTCAGGTGGGTCGCATAACGGATCAGTGCATGCAGTCGAGCAAGCACGTATCCGTTGAAGTCCACCGGTCTGCAGCCCTCCCCCTGCCGGTAGTCGATCTGAGCGCGCTGCGCGACCTGCTCCACCGCCCAGCCTCCTCGACGCTACTGATACCTAGAACGTCAGGAAGCACGCAAAGCGTTGTCCCTCTCGGGGCAGTTCACCCGTGCTGGCCGCATCCCACCCGACGCGTCACAGGGTTTACGTACGGCACGGGTGGTATGCGACGGGAGATCCGACGCGGTCGCGGGGACCACGCGGACGCGGGGTCAGGCGTCGTAGCTGACGGTGACCGAGTCCGAGACGGGTAGCGATTGGCAGGTCAGAACGAATCCGGCGTCCAACTCCGACTGGTCGAGGGCGTAATTGCGCCGCAGGTCCACCTCGCCGGAGACAACCTTCGCCCGACACGTGCCGCAGACCCCGCCCTTGCAGGCGAACGGCAGGTCCGGCCGCACCCGCTGCGCCCCGTCCAGGACGGTCATGTCCCGCGCGATCGTGATCGGCGTCGACCGGCCGTCCAGGACGATCAGGACTTCCGACGACAGGCCCTCGATGCCGGCGTCCTCGTGGCGTACGGGAGGAGGCGGCAGGTCGTCGACGTAGAAGAGTTCCTGATGAACCCGTGCCGGGTCGACGCCGAACTCATCCAGTACGGCCTGCGCTTCGGTGACCATCCCGAACGGCCCGCACAGCCACCAGTGATCCACAGCTTCGGGATCGATCAAGGCGGGCACCAGCTTTCGCAGTTTGTCCCCGTCCAGCCGACCGCTGAACAGCTCCGCCTCACGCGGCTCACGGGACAGCACGTGTACGAGGTCGAGCCGGGTGTTGTATTCGTCCTTCAGGTCGGCCAGGTCCTCGGCGAACATGACGGTGTCCGTACGCCGGTTCCCGTACAGCAGCGTTACCTGGCTGTCGGGATTGGTCAGTACGGAGGCGGCGATCGACAGGACCGGTGTGATCCCCGAACCGGCCGCGATCAGGACGTGATGTCCGGGCGTGGACACGTCGGGCGTGAACCGACCCGTCGGGGGCAGCACGTCGATCTCGTCGCCGGCCCGTACCTCCGCGGTGAGCCACTGGGAGAACAGCCCGTCCGGGACCTGCCGTACGCCGACTCGAGGCGGCTGACCGGCGGGGGCGCAGATCGAGTACGACCGGCGCTCCTCCCTTCCGTTGATCATCCGCCGAAAGGTCAGTGACTGACCGGGTAGGAACTCGTACGTCTCGGCCAACTCCGGCGGCACCTCGAAGGTCACCGCGACGGCGTCGTCGGTCAGCCGCTCGACGGCTGCGACGCGCAACGCCCGGAAATCCCCCCGCGAACGCGTCTTGTGCGCCGCCACCTCCTCCGGCTCCACGGTCGTCGGCGTGCTCGGCTGGGCGCTCACCGACGCCTCCAGCGATCCGAGTGAAGGGCGCCTTCAGTCGAACCTATTGGCACAGGGGGCCCTTCACTCGAATGGTGGAGGGCGCGATCTGGGTTCCCCACGGGTCAGATCTCCTTGATGTGCTCGAACGGCTCAAGGCACGACCGGCACCGCCACAGGGACTTGCACGCCGTCGAGCTGAACCGGGACTGCTCCTCGGTACGCGTCGAGCCACACTGCGGGCAGCGCATGACTCGCACCGTGGCGCCGAGGTCGAGTTGGATCGGCCCGGGTGCGCGGGTCGGTGCGATGTGTGGCGGCGAAATCCCGGCCTTGGCGAGCTTGGCCCGGCCGGATGCGCTGATCCAGTCGCTGCTCCACGCCGGTTCGAGCACGGTACGTACCTCAACCTCGGTGTAACCGGCCGCGTGCAGCGCCTGCTTCAGGTCGGCCCGCATCGCGTCCATGGCCGGGCAGCCGCTGTAGGTCGGGGTGATCGACACGACGACCGTCCCGGCGTGGGTCACCCAGACATCGCGCAACACCCCGAGATCAGCCAGCGTCAGCATCGGAAGTTCCGGGTCGGTCACCGTCTCGGCGACTGCTCGAACGTCGGGCAGCGCTCCGCGCACAGCGGTCACCACGTCGCATCCGGAAGGGCCCGAGCCAGGCTCTGCATCTCGGTCAGCAAGGTTGTGAGCGCCATGGTGTGTTCACCGCTGCGGCCTCGCCCGGCGGGTGCCCCTCCGGCCGTCGGCTGGATCAGGGTGGCGCCCGAAAGTACCTCGGCCACAACCGAATCGAACTCCGCTCGCAGCGTCGAGGGGTCCACAGCGATCCCCGCCGCCGCGAGTCGGAGCTCCACCTCGTGGGGCGCGAACAGCTCGTCCACGTAGGGCCACACGGCAGCCAAGCCGTTCTCCGCCCGGGTATGTGACTCCTCCGTCCCGTCACCCAGGCGCAGCATCCAGCGGGCGGCATAGTCACGGTGGTAGGTGACCTCTTTGACGCCTTTCGCCGCGATCGCGGCCAGCACCGGATCCCGGGACGTACGAAGGTGATCGAGCAATGCCAGTCGGTACGTCGAGTAGACCAGCAGGCGGGCGAGGGAATGCGCGAAGTCGCCGTTCTCGCGTTCCACCAAGGTGACATTGCGGAACTCCGACGGTGCGCGCAGGTACGCGTAGGTGTCCTCCCCCCGGTCCGAACCGTCCGCCTTTCCGGCCCGGGCCAACAACAGTCGCGCCTGCCCGAGCAGGTCAAGGGCGATGTTCGCGATCGCCACTTCGTCCTCGAGTTCCGGCGCCCAGGAGACCCACTCCTGCAGTCGGTGGGACAGGATTAACGCATCATCGCCCAGCATCAGGCAGTAGGACGCTAGGTCTGCACCGTCCACTCCGGACGGTACGGACGTGTCGACTCCGGTCAGTGGGTCTTCGAACCCGGAGCCGAAGGCCCAGCGGTGCTCGTCGTTGTCCTCGGCGATCGAGCCGTATGCGTCGGCGAAGTCGGCGGTGTGGTCAGGGTGTCCCATTGCGCGCCATCACATGTGGGGGACGTTGTCGGGAATCTCGTAGAAGGTCGGATGCCGGTAGACCTTGTCCCCGCTCGGTGCGAAGAACGAGTCCTTCTCGTCAGGGCTCGAAGCCGTGATCGCCGCGGCCGGTACCACCCAGATGCTCACGCCCTCGTTGCGCCTGGTGTAGACATCGCGCGCGTTGCCCAGGGCCATCTCCCCGTCGGCGGCGTGCAGGGATCCGACGTGTACGTGGTTGAGGCCGCGCTTGCCCCGTACGAAGACCTCCCACAGCGGCCAGCTGTTCCGCGGCGACTGGGTCTTTGATCCGGTGGGAACCGAGGGCCCAGTCGGCACCGCCCCATGCCCGCCCTCAGCCGTGAACCCGGACTCGGCAGCAGAGGGGTTGGACGCGTCACCCATGGTGCGGCTCCCCCTCTCGCGCCGTTATGCGCATAAGGGTCAGACGGCGGGCCCAAATTTCGCCGTTATGCGCATGACGGCGATAAATGGGGGTCATGCGGCGGCGTTCTTCGCGGCGTCTGTCCGTGCCCGGGCGGCTTGCTTGTCGGCGTAGGCGATCGCGGCCTCCCGTACCCAAGCGCCGTCCTCGTGCGCGGTCCGCCGATGCGCGATCCGCTCCGCGTTGCACGGCCCGTCGCCACTGACCACGCGCTTGAAGTCCTCCCAGTCGATCTGGCCGAAGTCGTAGTGCCCGGTCACCGAGTTCCACCGCAGTTCCGGGTCGGGGAAGGTCACGCCGAGCGCCTCGGCCTGCGGTACGGACATGTCCACGTACCGCTGCCGCAGCTCGTCATTGGTGTGCCGCTTGATCTTCCAGGCCATCGACTGCTCGGTGTTAGGTGACTCGTCATCCGGCGGTCCGAACATCATCAGTGATGGCCACCACCAGCGGTTCACCGACTCCTGCACCATCTTTCGCTGGGCCTCGGTGCCCCGCATCATGGTCATCAGCAGCTCGTAGCCCTGCCGCTGATGGAAGGACTCCTCCTTGCAGATCCGGACCATGCCCCGGGCGTACGGACCAAAGGAACTGCGGCACAACGGGACCTGATTACAGATCGCGGCTCCGTCGACCAGCCAGCCGATCACACCGACATCGGCGTACGATGGGGTTGGGTAGTTGAAGATCGAGGAGTACTTCTGCCGGCCGTTGATCAGCATCTCGGTCATCTCGCCGCGGTCGATCCCGAGGGTCTCAGCGGCGGAGTAGAGGTACATGCCATGCCCCGCCTCGTCCTGGACCTTGGCCAGCAGGATCGCCTTGCGACGCAGGGATGGGGCCCGGGTGATCCAGTTCCCCTCCGGCTGCATCCCGATGATCTCCGAGTGCGCATGCTGGGCGATCTGGCGGATCATGGTCTTGCGGTACTTCTCTGGCATCCAGTCCCGTGGCTCGATGCGCTGGTCATGGGCGATCGTGTTCTCGAAATGCGCCAGGACGGCGCTGTCCGCTCCGCCGCCCATTTCCTGAGCTGGCTCTCTCACGCGTCCTCCAACCGACCGAACGTTCGGTCTGTAGCTTACCCGCGCCTAGGCAGCTGAACCAACGCAGGCACCGCCCTCCTCCAATAGTCTGCCCGATAGCGCCAGTCGGCCAGCCCGTACGGCCGGTTGGGCGCCAGGAGGCACGTCGTTGCCGTAGTGCCGTCGTGCGGGATGCCCGAGCCACGGGGGAAGGGATCCGTTCGCGCACCAAGCTAGTGCCAACAAACCCCGGCTGCTCGGCGTTCTTGGGATACTGCTGGGATGACCGACGGCGTCAACGGGGATGACCAGCGCTCGACACAGCGCCAGCCGATGCGGCGCCGTCCGACCGAGCGGGTGCCGCGCGACAGCGACGCGACCCGGCTCGACGCGCACTCGGGCAACGCTCGTGGAGGCGACCCGGTGCGTTCGAAGATCCTGTACGGCGGTGCTCTCGGTCTGGCTGCGGCGGTCCTGGTGGCGTTGGGGCTGGCGGCGCTGTTCGACCTGTCGTTCTGGGCGGCCCTCGGCATCGCCGCGCTGATCGGACTCGGCCTGGCCATGTTGCTCGCAGTCCTGGTGGGCTGAGCCGCATCGTTCTCCGCGCTCTCGTGCTCGACTGCTGAATCAGATCGTGAGCACCCATGGGACCAGTCGTGAGCACCCTGGGGCCAGTCGACCAAGATCCTGAGCGCCGCGGGTGCAGTCGACCCGCTCCTGGGACGCTCACGATCTTGGCCGGCCGGTGGCAGAACTGGCGTCGCTCATAGGCTGCCGGCATGTCACGTCGGCTCGCGGCCGTCTCGCTGGTCGTCCGCGACTACGACGAGGCCCTGGCCTAACTACTGCGGCGTGCTCGGGTTCGACCTGATCGAGGACACCGAACTCGGCGGAAAACGATGGGTGCTCGTCGCCCCGTCCATGGAGCACGGCTCGGCACTGCTACTAGCGCAGGCCAGCCGCCCCGAGCAGCGAGCGCGCATCGGCGATCAGACCGGCGGGCGGGTGTTCCTGTTCCTGCACACGGACGACTTCGCCGCCGATCACGCCCGCTACCTCGACAACGGAGTGCGTTTCGTCGGAGCGCCCAGACACGAGGCGTACGGAACGGTCGCGGTCTTCGAGGACCTGTACGGCAACTGCTGGGACCTGGTCGAACCGTCTCTGCCGGCCTGACCGCACCAACGTCGGAGGCAATTGTTGATCATCGGAAAGTGAGGGTTTGTTGCCGGGATTCGGCCAATCAAACGTCGATTTTCCGATGATCAACTTGCTTGGACGCGGCGGTCAGTGCAGGCAGGACTCTGGGAGTTCGAACCAGCGCAGCGCCTCGAAGTCCGCGGAGACCCGTTGGGCCGGGTCGTCGCACGCCGTGTCGCAGTCCTCGTGCTGGGCGAACAGGTCCCGAGCCTCGTCGAGGTAGCCGGTCAGCGCACTCTCCGGCGCACGCTCCTGATGATCGGGATAGCGCATCGAGCCGCGCGCGTCATAGCCGACCTGATGCAGCCGCAGCGGGGGCTCGACCGGGCCGTCACGGTGCCGCCACAGTCCGGTCGCGGGGTCGAACTGGTAATCCGGAAGCAGCCGCCAGCCGTGCGCCGCGACCAGATGCACTGCGGCGACGAGGTAGTCCAGCACCGGCTCGCTGATGAAGTAGTTGAAGTTCACCCGCACCCAGCCCGGCTTGATGCCCTCGCACCCGGAGGAGATCTCGCGCTCGAACTCCCGCGAGCGCTCGATGTCGATTCCCAGCAACCGATGCCCGTAGGGACCCGCACATGAACAACCGCCCCGGGACTGGATGCCGAACAGGTCATTCAGCAGCGCGACCACGAAGTTGTGATGCAGGTACCGACCAGCCGGACGCCGTACGACAAACGACACGATCGAGAGGCGCTCTGCTGCAAGGTTTCCGAGGATCTCGATGTTCGGATTCCGCTGCCAGGACCGGACAACGCGGCGGAGATGGTGCTCCTCGTACGCGCGGATGACGTCGGTCCCGACCGCTGCCTTGAGCTGGAAGACCAAGCCGGCGCGGATCGACTCCACGATCGCCGGGGTACCGCCCTCCTCGCGGTGCTCGATGTCGGTGAGATAGCGGTGTTCGCTGGGATTGACGTACGCGACCGTGCCGCCGCCCGGAACGACCGGGACCCGGTTGGCGAACAACTCCCGTCGCCCGACCAGCACACCCGGCGTACCCACTCCGCCGATGAACTTGTGCGGCGACAGGAAGATCGCGTCCTTGT
>JBPCPI010000123.1:0-2570 GCA_050999295.1 Geodermatophilaceae bacterium
GGGAAGTGTCCCAGCACCCCTCTCGGGAAGGGAGGGGTGCCGACGACCGGCCGTTCCATGCGATCAGACGCGAGTCCTCAAAGCGGGTCTGGCGGGTGCGGATTGCGTCAGGCGGCGGCGCGGTTGACCGCCGAGACCACCGCCCTGAGCGACGCAGTGACGATGTTGGGGTCGATCCCGACGCCCCAGAGGACCCGGTCGGCCACCGCACACTCGAGGTACGCCGCCGCGGTCGCGTCGCCACCTGCAGACAGCGCGTGCTCGGCGTAGTCCAACACCCGCACGTCGATGTCAAGACCCGACAGGGCATTGACGAAGGCATTGATGGGTCCATTGCCGAAACCTTCGACCGTCTGCCGTACTCCGTCGAAGGTCAGTTCCACGGACAGGTGGTCGTGTTCGCCCTCGACGGCGACGTTGCGGTGGGAGTGCAGGGCGAGCCTGCCGCCCGCGAGATAGGCGTGCTGGAAGCTCGACCACATCTGCGCCGGAGTGACCTCTCCGCCCTCGCCCTCGGTCACCCGCTGGATGACCTGGCTGAACTCGATCTGCAGCCGCCGTGGCAGGTCCAGCTGGTGCTCGCTCTTCATGATGTAGGCGACGCCACCCTTGCCGGACTGCGAATTGACGCGGATCACCGCCTCGTAGGTCCGCCCGACGTCGCGCGGGTCGATTGGGAGATACGGCACCGCCCACGGGATGCCGTCCACTGTGGACCCGGCGGCCGAGGCGTCCCGCTCCATCGCCTCGAAACCCTTCTTGATCGCGTCCTGATGGGAGCCGGAGAACGCCGTGTAGACCAGGTCGCCGCCGTAGGGGTGCCGCTCGCCAACGGGCAACTGGTTGCAGTACTCGACGGTGCGGCGTACCTCGTCGATGTCGGAGAAGTCGATCTGCGGATCGATGCCCTGGCTGAACAGGTTCATCCCGAGGGTGACGAGGCAGACGTTGCCGGTCCGCTCCCCATTGCCGAAAAGGCATCCCTCGATCCGGTCGGCGCCGGCCAGGAAGCCCAATTCGGCGGCCGCGACGGCGGTGCCGCGGTCGTTGTGCGGGTGCAGGCTGAGGACGACGTCACGACGGTGGGCCAGGTGCCGGTGCATCCACTCGATCTGATCGGCGTACACGTTGGGGGTGGCCATCTCCACGGTGGCCGGGAGGTTGACGATCACCGGCCGCCCCGCGCTGGGCTCCCAGATGTCGTTGACCGCGTTGCAGACCTCGACGGCGTACTCCATCTCGGTGCCGGTGAACGATTCCGGTGAGTACTCGAAACGCACCGCCGTACCGCCGAGGTCGTCGGCCAGCTTGCGGCAGCGGCGCGCGCCGTTGACGGCGATGTCGGTGATCCCGTCGCGGTCCAGGCCGAAGACGACGCGCCGCTGCAGCGTGGAGGTGGAGTTGTAGAGGTGCACGATCGCCTGCCGCGCACCGCGGATGGACTCGAAGGTGCGCTCGATCAGCTCGTCGCGGGCCTGGGTGAGGACCTGGATCGTCACATCGTCGGGTACGACGTCGTCTTCGATGATCTGCCGGACGAAGTCGAAATCGGTCTGGCTGGCGGCCGGGAAACCGACCTCGATCTCCTTGTAGCCCATGGCCACGAGCAGCTCGAACATCCGGCGCTTACGGGCCGGCGTCATCGGGTCGATGAGGGCCTGGTTGCCGTCGCGCAGGTCCACCGCGCACCACAGCGGGGCGGTCGTGATCGTCCGGGTCGGCCAGGTTCGGTCCGGGAGATCGACCGGCGTGAAGGGGCGGTACTTCGCTATCAGCATGCCCGAAGGCTGCTGCGGATTCATGCTGGCTCCTGTACGGCGGGGACGGGCTCGACCAGCGACACGCGAATCCCGCGCCGAGGGGGCCGGTCTGTTACAGGCCCTCGGCGCGGCGCGGAAGGAGCAGTTCGCCGTACACGATGCCGCCGAGGCTACCGCACCGCGTTCCCCAGCATCGGGTGGCTCAGGCGACCCGCTGCCCGGTGGGGAGGACACCGGCCGGTGTCCGGAGTCTGCGTTCGGTGAGGAGCAGGGCACCGGCGGCGAGAACGAGCTGGAAGCCCAGACCGTAGGGCCACACCGGTCCGGGCTCGGCTGGCGACGCCGGGACCTCGTTCCCCGGGATGAAGACCTCCGGGCGCTGCCGGAGCAGTCGTGCCTCCTGGCTCAGCGCCCCCAGCAGGTCGGCATCCTGGCGGCTCTCGACGAGCGTCCCGTCCGGCAGCCGAATCGTCGTCGTCGGCGTCTCCGGGGCGGCGTCGGCGAGCACGATGAACGGATTGGGCGCCAGGATCCACCAGATCCGGTCGGGGCGGGACTGGGTGTAGCTGTAGGTCCCCCCTGTCGACTCGTCCTCGACGGTGTCCGCTGTGACTGCGAGCAGGAGACCGAACACGATCGCCGTACCGGCGGTCAGGGCGAACACGGTCAGGTAGGAGAGCACGCTCGACGTCGTCGTACGACCTGTCCAGGCCGACAATCCCAGTGACAGCGCGCAGACAACTCCCATCAGCAGAGCCATCACGGCGTACACGACGACGACCCGGCCGACGCTGAGGCCGCCTTCGAACA
>JBPCPI010000147.1:0-17235 GCA_050999295.1 Geodermatophilaceae bacterium
GCAACACCGTTCAGCGTCGGCTGGCCGCCGATGACCCAGAGGTCAACGAGGAGTGGAACTGCGACAAGGGTCGCTTCGCATTCCGCTACGCCACCAGCAACCAGCGGATCATGACCCCGCTCGTACGCCGCGACGGCGTGTTGACCGAGGCGTCCTGGACCGAAGCCCTCGAGGTGGCAGCCCAGGGTCTGGCGGCCGCGATGGCCACCGATGGCGGCGGAGTCGGCGTACTGCCCGGTGGCAGGCTGACCTACGAGGATGCCTACGCCTATGCGAAGTTTGCCCGGGTGGCGTTGGGCACCAACGACATCGACTTCCGGGCACGGGCCCATTCCGAGGAGGAGGAGCAGTTCCTCGCCGAGCGGGTAGCCGGAACCGACCTCGACGACAGCGTCTCCTACGCCGATCTCAGCGCTGCACCGGCCGTCCTCACCGTCGGATTCGAGCCCGAGGAAGAGTCACCGATCATCTTCCTGCGGCTGCGCAAGGCCGCCCGTACGACCGGCCTTGCCGTCTACGACGTTGCTCCGTTCGCAACCCGCGGGCTGGTCAAGCTGGGCGGCGTCCTGCTGGCCACGCCCCCGGGTGCCGAGGCAAGCGTGCTGGGCGCCCTGGCCGACAACACCGCCGGGGGACCCGGAGCTCGCGCAGCCCAGGGTCTGCGCCAGGCCGGCGCCGTCATCCTCGCCGGAGAGCGGCTGGCCGAGTTCCCCGGAGCGTTGTCGGCCGTAGCCGCACTGGCAGATGCCACCGGTGCGAAACTCGGCTGGGTACCGCGCCGCGCGGGCGAACGGGGGGCCGTCGAGGCCGGGGCCCTGCCGAACCTGTTGCCGGGCGGCCGCCGGGTCAGCGACGCGGAGACCCGCGTGGAACTGGGCAAGGCTTGGCGCATCGATGTGCCAGCCAAGCCTGGACGCGACCTCACCGCCATCCTGACCGCTGCCCGTGGCGGTGGACTCGGCGCACTGCTCGTCGGCGGACTCGACCCCGACGATCTTCCGAACCCCGTATTGGCCCGGGAAGCCTTGGCGGCCACCGGCTTCCTGATCAGCCTGGAACTCATGCCCAGCGTGGTCACCGAGTTCGCCCATGTCGTCTTTCCGGTAGCCGCTGCCCCGGAGAAGAGCGGCAGCTATCTGACTTGGGAAGGACGCCGCCGCCCGTTCCGGCCGAGCATCTCCAGCGGGATGCTCACCGACGGGCGCGTGCTGCACGGCCTTGCCGAGGAACTCGACATCGACCTCGGCCTGCCGACCACGGAGTCGGCGGCGACCGAACTCGTCAGGATCGGGCGGCACCGGGGCAACCGCGACCTGGCGTTGCTGACCACCCGGGCGCCGGCCCGGCCGATTCCAGGTGCCAACGAAGCGGTGCTGGCCAGTTGGCGTCACCTGCTCGATGAGGGCTCGCTACAGGTGGATGAGCCAGCCCTTGCCGGGACCGCCCGGCCAGCCCGCGTGCAGCTTCCTAAATCGCTGGCCACCGGACTCGGCATCGCCGAGGGTGATCAGGTGCGGGTAACCGGAGAGCGCGGGTCGGTGACCCTGCCGGCCGAGATCACCGAGATGCCCGACCAGGTCGTCTGGATCCCGATGCGCTCGCCCGGCAGTGCACTGCGAACCGACCTCGGCACCGCACCCGGTGGCGTGGTCACCGTGGCGAGGGAGCAGGAATGAGCCGCGACGACGCACTCTTCTCCGCGGAGGAGTCATGAGAAACCTGCTGGCCGCTGACTCGCCAACGTTGGCCGACTTCGGCACCGACGTCTGGTGGATCATCGTCATCAAGGTCGTCGGCATCTTCGCGTTGCTGGTGGCCCTGACCCTGTTCGCGATCCTGTTCGAGCGCAAGGTCGTCGGCCGGATGCAGCAACGGATCGGCCCCAATCGCGTGGGGCCGAAGGGTTCATTGCAGAGTCTTGCCGACGGTCTGAAACTGGCCTTCAAGGAAGACATCATGCCGGCCCTGGCCGACAAGCCGATCTACTTCCTGGCTCCCGTGATCGCCGCCGTACCGGCATTCCTCGCCTTCTCGGTCATCCCGATCGGCCCGATGGTCAGCATCTTCGGGGAACGAACCCCGTTGCAGCTCACCGATCTTCCCGTCGGCGTACTCGTCGTACTCGCGTGTTCGGCGATGGGCGTGTACGGCATCGTGCTCGCCGGCTGGGCCTCCGGATCGACCTACCCGCTGCGCGACGCGCTGCGAAGTGCTCCACAGATGATCAGCTACGAGATCGCGATGGGGCTGTCCATCGTCGCGGTGTGCCTCTACGCGGGAACGATGTCGACGTCGGGGATCGTCGAGGCACAGGCGAGTGGCGACGAGGTCAATGCATTCGGCCTGACCTTCGATGGCCCCGGTTGGTACGCGGTCGTCCTGCCGGTCTCGTTCATCATCTACTGCATCGCGGTCGTCGGTGAGACCAACCGGGCGCCCTTCGACCTGCCCGAGGCCGAGTCCGAACTCGTCGGCGGCTTCCACACCGAGTACTCCTCGCTGAAGTTCGCCCTGTTCTTCCTGGCCGAGTACATCAACATGGTGACCGTCTCGGCGCTGGCCGCGACGATGTTCCTCGGCGGTTGGCGGGCACCGTGGCCGATCTCGATCTGGGACGGCGCCAATTCCGGCTGGTGGCCGGTGCTCTGGTTCATCGGCAAGGTGATCCTCGGATTGTTCGTCTTCACCTGGCTTCGCGGAACGCTGCCCAGGATGCGCTACGACCAGTTCATGCGTTTCGGCTGGAAGGTCCTCGTCCCGGTTGCCCTGCTCTGGATCCTGGTCGTGGCCACGATGCGGGTGCTCTCCCGCGAGTACGACCTGACCGCGGGTCAGATCGCGCTCTACGTCGGCATCCCCGTGCTGGTCGTGGTGATGCTCGTCGTCTGGCTGTTACCGGACAGGACCAAGGATCCAAGCGAGCAGGAGGGCGTCCCACCGACGACGACTGGTGCGTTCCCGACTCCACCCCTGGACCTCGTCGTTCCACCCAACCCACCGCTGGTCAAACGCGAAGCCGTCGGCTCCGGGAAGCGCTCTGGAGGCAATCGTGGCTAGCCTGCTGCCCAAGCCGCTGCAGGGCTTCGGGGTGACCTTCGGGAACATGTTCAAGCGGGTGACCACCGAGTCCTACCCCGAGGACAAGAAGGCGACCAAGCCGCGCTACCACGGCCGGCACGTCCTCAACCGGCATCCCGACGGGCTGGAGAAGTGCGTCGGCTGCGAGCTGTGTGCTTGGGCCTGCCCGGCCGATGCGATCTACGTCGAGGGTGGGGACAACACCGAGGAGGCGCGCTACTCGCCGGGAGAACGCTACGGCGCGATCTATCAGATCAACTACCTGCGCTGCATCTTCTGCGGACTGTGCGTCGAGGCTTGCCCGACCCGGTCGCTGACCATGTCCAACGAGTACGAACTAGCCGACGACAACCGGCAGGACCTCATCTTCACCAAGGAACAGTTGATGGCGCCTTTGCTTCCCGGGATGGAAAAGCCGCCGCATCCGATGCGCCTCGGCGATCACGAGCAGGACTACTACGTCGGAAAGGAACCGCTGAAGCAGACCGCCGGTTCTGCAGCTGAATCGCATTCGGTGCCGCCGGCGGCGACCGCTCCCGTCTCGGCTGACGACATCGGTGCCGACGCGGACGAGCTCGGCAAGCCGCTCGGAAAGACGCGTACATGACAGATGGGTCTCTGCTGGCGGCGGAAGTCTTCAGCAGCGGGGAAAGTGTCGTGTTCTGGATCCTCGGCCCGATCGCACTGGCTGGCGCGATCGGAATGGTGCTGTCGCGCAACGCGATCCACTCGGCTCTATGGCTGGTTCTGACGATGCTGAGCCTGGGTGCGTTCTACTTCGTCCAGCAGGCGCCATTCCTCGGGGCGGTCCAGATCATCGTCTACACCGGCGCGATCATGATCCTGTTCCTGTTCGTGCTCATGCTCGTGGGTCGCGACTACTCCGACTCCATCGTGGAGACGTTGCGCGGTCAACGGCTGGCCGCGATCGTGCTCGGCATCGGTTTCGCCGGGCTGGTCGGCGGGCTGGTCGCCGATGCCACGTCCGGTGTCGAGTCCGTCGGGCTGGCTGAGGTCAATGCCGACGGCGGCAACGTCCCGGCCATCGCCCGGTTGTTGTTCACCGACTACCTGCTCGCCTTCGAGCTCACCAGTGCGCTGCTGATCACTGCCGCGGTGGGGGCAATGATCCTGGCCCACATCGAGCGTGAGGCCAGCGCCCGGCCGGGTCAAAAGGAGCAGTCCATCGCCCGGGTGAGGGGTCCCCGTCCGCAGACCCTGACCGGCCCGGGGGTGTATGCGCGCGGCAACTCGGTGGCCGCCCCGGCATTGCTGCCCGACGGTTCAGTGGCCGAGGACAGCCGGGCCACCGGCCTGGAGATGCGCACTCCACCGGCCATCGCCTCGGGGTCCATCGATCGTGGGGACGACATCACGGTGGACAGCGGCGCGAACCGGGACGGCGTGCCGAACCCATGACTGGCGATTTTGGCCAAAACCGCCAGGGAGCGGGGCAGTCGTGAGCCCGACCTACTACCTGGTCCTCGCCGCCATTCTGTTCACGATCGGTGCGGTCGGCGTACTCATCCGCCGTAACGCCATCGTCGTCTTCATGTGCATCGAGTTGATGCTCAACTCGGTGAACCTGACTCTGGTCACCTTCGCCAGGATCAACGGCACTGTGGACGGGCAGATCATGGCGTTCTTCGTGATGGTCGTGGCCGCTGCCGAGGTCGTCGTTGGCTTGGCCATCATCATGTCGATCTATCGCACCCGACGTTCGGCCTCGGTCGATGACGCAAACCTGTTGAAGTACTGAGCGGGCCGCGGTGGAGACCTCCTACGAGCCGGCCAGCGGCCTGCTTGGTTCGGCCTGGCTGCTCGTCCTCATCCCGCTGATCGGTGCGGCTGTCCTGCTGCTCGGCGGGCGGCGACTGGACAAGGTCGGCCACCTGATCGGATGCCTCACCATCGTTGCGGACTTCGTCCTCGCGGTCGCTCTCGTCGCGGTGCTGGCCGGGCAGGCCGAGGGCGAAAAGGCGGTAACCGACACGCTGTTCAGCTTCATCCCGGTCGGGAAACTGCAGGTCGACATCGGACTGCTCTTCGATCCGCTGTCGGCAGTGTTCACCCTGCTGATCACCGGTGTCGGCGCGCTGATCCACATCTATTCGATCGGCTACATGGAGCACGATCCGGCCCGCCGCCGGTTCTTCGCGTACATGAACCTCTTCGTAGCGGCGATGCTGCTACTCGTTCTCGGCAACGGGTACGTGAGCCTCTACATCGGCTGGGAGGGCGTGGGTCTCGCGTCGTACCTGCTGATCGCCTTCTGGTACCGCCGACCGGCTGCGGCGACCGCGGCGAAGAAGGCGTTCATCATGAACCGGGTCGGCGACGTCGGCCTGATTCTCGCGATCTTCATCATGTTCGCGACGCTCGGCTCGACGTCGTTCGCAGACGTCTTCGCCGGAGCGAGTGGCCTGGCCGCCGGCACCGTCACCGCGATCGGCCTGCTGCTGCTCTTGGGCGCCTGCGGAAAGTCCGGGCAGGTGCCGCTGCAGGCCTGGCTGCCCGATGCCATGGAGGGCCCGACCCCGGTCTCGGCGCTGATCCATGCCGCGACCATGGTGACCGCCGGGGTCTATCTCATCGCCCGATCGGCGCCACTGTTCGACCTGTCGGAGACCGCGCGCACGGTGGTCACGATCGTCGGACTCGTCACCCTGCTGTACGGCGCGATCGTGGGCTGCGCGTACGACGACATCAAGAAAGTGCTCGCCTACTCGACGGTCAGCCAGATCGGATACATGTTCCTGGCCGCCGGGCTCGGTCCGGCCGGGTACGCCGTGGCGATCCTGCACCTGCTCACCCACGGGTTCTTCAAGGCAGGCCTGTTCCTCGGGGCCGGTTCGGTCATGCACGGCATGAACGACGAGGTCGACATGCGCAAGTTCGGTGGCCTCGGGTCGAAGATGCGGATCACCTACATCACCTTCGCCCTGGGTTACCTGGCTCTGATCGGGTTCCCGTTCCTGTCCGGTTACTACTCCAAGGACCTGATCATCGAGGTCGCCTTCGACTCCGGTGGGACGCTGGGCTGGATTCTCGGCGGAGGGGCGATGTTGGCCGCCGGGTTGACCGCCTTCTACATGACGCGTCTGATGGTCATGACGTTCATGGGTAGGCCCAGGTGGGATAAGGACGCCCATCCGCACGAGTCGCCATCGGTGATGACCGTGCCGATGATCCTGCTGTCTCTCGGGTCGATCTTCGCCGGCTTCATCCTGGTCAACGTGCTGCCGCTCGCCGACTGGCTCGAGCCGGTGTTCGGTCCCGAGCCCGAGGCCGATCACGTCGTAGCCCCGATCGTGGTCTCCATCGTCACCACGGCAGTGGTCGCTCTCGGCGTGATCGCGGCGTGGTTCTTCGTCGCCCGCCGAGAGGTCCCGGTTCGGCCGCCGGCCAATGTCTCTCCGGTGATCAAGGCCGCGAGGGCGAATCTGTACGGAGATGCCTTCAACGAATCGGTGTTCATGCGTCCTGGCCAGTGGCTCACCCGCGCGATGGTCTTCGTGGACAACCGTGGTGTCGACGGCGCGGTCAACGGCCTGGCTGCCGGTCTGGGCGGAACGTCGGGGCGGTTGCGTCGGACCCAGACGGGATTCGTCCGTTCGTATGCGCTGAGCATGCTCGGCGGGGCGCTGGTGGTCACCGTTGCATTCCTGGCGGTGCGGTTCGTATGACCCGAAAGCGAGGGAGCATCGTAGCGAGGAACGAGCTGAGCCGAGAGGGAGGGAGCATCGACCGAGCGCCAGCGAGGGAGGAGCGGACCGACCGGTGCGCGCAGCGCACGAGGCTGGGCGATCGAGCGGACCGAGCGGTGCGCGCAGCGCATGACGGTCCGACGACATGAACGACTTCCCGTTCCTGCTGGTCCTGTTGCTGCTTCCGCTGCTGGCCGGGCTGGGGCTGCTGGCCGTACCCAAGGACCGATCCGACCTGATCCGCCGGGTCACACTGGGCGTCTCGTTGGTCGTACTAGTCCTGACCGTGCTGATGACCGTGGCCTTCGAACCAAGTGGTGCCCGCTTCCAGTTCACCCAGTCCTACAAGTGGATTCCCGATTTCGGCGTCCAGTTCTCCCTGGGCGTGGACGGCATCGCCCTGGTCATGATCCTGCTGATCGGCGTCCTCGTGCCGGTCGTGATCGGCGCGTCCTGGAACGAGGGGGCCGAGGCCGGCACGGGCAAGAGCGGCAGCATGCGGGAGTTCTTCGCCTGGCTGTTGGTCCTCGAGGCACTGATGATCGGGGTCTTCGCGGCCACCGACATCTTCCTGTTCTACGTGTTCTTCGAAGCGATGCTCGTCCCGATGTACTTCCTGATCGGTAGCTTCGGCGGGCCACGACGCCAGTACGCGGCCGTGAAGTTCTTCCTGTACAGCCTAGTCGGCGGACTGGTCATGCTGGCGTCGGTGATCGGCTTGTACGTGGTCAGCGCCGCCGAGATCGGGCAGGGAACCTTCGCCTTCGACGCGCTGCGGCAGATCAGTATCGATCCGGATCTGCAGAAGTTGCTCTTCCTCGGGTTCTTCATCGCGTTCGCGATCAAAGCGCCGCTCGTGCCCTTCCACACCTGGCTGCCCGACGCCGGTGCCGAAGCGCCGATCGGCGGTGCGGTCCTGTTGGTCGGCGTGCTGGACAAGGTAGGGACCTTCGGCTTTCTGCGGTACTGCCTGCCGCTGTTCCCGGACGCCAGCCGGGCGTTCGCACCGGCCATTCTGGTGCTGGCTGTGCTCGGGATCCTGTACGGCGCCCTGCTCGCCATGGGTCAGACTGACATGAAGCGGCTGGTCGCCTATACCTCGATCGCGCACTTCGGCTTCATCGCGCTGGGCGTCTTCGCCTTCACCACCCAGGCCGGCACCGGCGCGGTGCTCTACATGGTCAACCACGGCATCTCGACCGGGGCGCTGTTCCTGATCGTCGGGATCCTGATCAGTCGAGGAAAATCCCGCACGATCAGTGACTACGGGGGAGTCAGCAGCGTGACCCCGCTGCTGGCCGGCGCCTTCCTGCTGGCCGGGCTGTCCTCCCTCGGCCTGCCCGGGACCAACAGTTTCGTCAGCGAATTCCTCGTCCTGCTGGGGTCTTTCGGGCCGTTCCCGGTGTTCTCGATCATCGCGACGGTGGGGATCATCCTGGCGGCGCTCTACATCCTGCTGATGTACCAGCGGACGATGCACGGGCCGATCAAGCCGATGGCCCGCGGGTTCAAGGACCTGAGCAAGCGCGAGTTGTCCTACCTCAGCCCGTTGTTGGCCCTGATCATCGTGCTGGGCGTCTACCCAAAACCGTTGCTGGACATCATCACCCCGGCGGTCAACGCCACGATGGCCGACGTGGGAGCAGACCGGTCAAGCGCTCAAGCCGATGACGGGGGAGGCGGCTGATGCCCGATCTCAGCGCACCATCGATCTCCTACGCGGGGCTGGCGCCGATCCTCATCGTGCTTGCTGCGGCCTGCATCGGCGTACTGATCGAAGCGTTCGCGCCGCGCCACCTGCGGTGGAATGCCCAGGTGGGCTTGGCCTTGCTGGGCACGGTCGGCGCACTGGCCGCGGTCGTCGTCGTCGCTGGGCGCAACGAACTCACCGCAGCGCGAGCCGTTGCCGTGGACGGTGCCGCGTTGTTTCTCGAGGGGACGATCGCCGCACTCGGCGTGCTGTCGATCCTGATGTTCGCCGAGCGTTCCCTCGATCCGGCCAAGAGCGCCTTCGTTGCGTCGGCGGCACTTCCGGTGGGCAGCGCCGAGGATCGCAAGCTCGCCGCCGCGCCGTACACGCAGACCGAGGTCTTCCCGCTGGCCAGCTTCGCCATCGGCGGAATGATGCTCTTTGCCGCGTCGAACAACCTGTTGGTCATGTTCGTGGCACTGGAGGTGCTGTCACTGCCGCTGTACCTGATCTGTGGGATGGCCCGGCGGCGCAGGCTGCTGTCCCAGGAGTCGGCGGTGAAGTACTTCCTGCTGGGATCTTTCGCCTCGGCCTTCTTCCTGTACGGCTTGGCCTTGATCTACGGCTATGCGGGCACCGTCGACCTCGGGGAGTTGCGCGAGGCGGCGGCGAGATCGGGTACTTCGGACGCGCTGTTCATCGCGGGTCTCGCCCTACTCGTCGTGGGACTGCTGTTCAAGGCCGGCATCGCTCCGTTCCACGCCTGGACCCCGGACGTCTATCAGGGTGCGCCGACGCCGGTGACCGCACTGATGGCCGCCTGCACCAAGGTGGCCGCGTTCGGGGCGATCCTGCGACTGCTCTACGTCGGCTTCGGCACGTCCGAATGGACCTGGCGCCCACTGATCTACAGCATCGCCATCGTCTCGATGGTGGTCGGAGCGGTGCTCGGGATCACCCAGACCGATGTGAAGCGCATGCTCGCGTACTCCTCGATCGCGCACGCCGGGTTTCTCCTGGTCGGGGTGATCGCGCTTGGAGACGCTGCGACGGCCGGGCGCGGTCTGTCGAGCACCCTGTTCTATCTGCTCACCTACGGTCTGACGACGATCGGCGGGTTCGCCGTCGTGACTCTGATCCGAGATGGTGAGGGCGAGGCGACGCATCTGTCCAAGTGGGCCGGGCTGGCCGCACGCTCGCCGTTGACGGCGGCGGTGATGACGCTGTTCCTGTTGGGGTTGGCCGGGTTGCCGCTGACCAGCGGATTCACCGGAAAGTTCGCGGTCTTCCGGGCCGCGATCGAGGACGGCGCCTGGCCGCTGGTCGTGGTGGCGCTGCTCGCCAGCGCCATCGCCGCGTTCTTCTACCTGCGCCTGGTCGTACTGATGTACTTCTCTCCCCCGGCCGAGGATGGCCCGACGGTCGGCGTTCCCGGACTCCCGACCTTCTTCGTCCTGGTGTTCACGGCCACGACCACCGTCGTCCTGGGGCTGTTCCCAGGTGCGCTGCTGGACATCGCCGATCAAGTCTTCCTGGTCGGTTAGACGGGGAGACCGGGACATGCACGCTGCGTCCAACGCAATCACCGGGTCGGCCAATCCCGGCCGAGCCGCGTCGGCGCTCGGACTGACCACGATCGGCGGTGACCTCGAGCAGGTACTGCAGCAAGGACTTGAGGCTGTCGAGGAGTTGCTGCGAGCCAGCGTAGCCAGCGATTTCGAGTTCGTGGGCCAAGCCTCGCGCCATCTCGTCGAGGCCGGCGGGAAGCGCTTCCGCCCGCTGTTGACCCTGCTGGCCGCGCAGTTGGGTGACCCGTCGGCGCCCGGTGTCGTACCCGCGGCGGTCGTCGTGGAGCTGACCCACCTGGCCACGCTCTACCACGATGACGTGATGGACGAGGCAGATCTGCGTCGCGGAGCACCCAGCGCCAACAGCCGGTGGGACAACAGCGTGGCCATCCTGACCGGGGACTTCCTGTTCGCTCGTGCCTCGGATCTGCTGGCCGATCTCGGCCCCGAGGCGGTGCGCATCCAGGCCCGTACCTTCGAGCGCCTGGTCACCGGCCAGATCCGCGAGACCGTGGGCCCGGGCCCCGAAGCCGACCCGGTGGAGCACTACTTGTCGGTGCTCACCGACAAGACCGGTTCTCTGGTGGCGACTGCCGCGCGGTTCGGGGCGATGTTCGCCGGTGTCGCGGAGCCCCTTCGGTCGGGCCTGACCTCCTACGGCGAGGCGATCGGCATCGCCTTCCAGATCTCCGACGATCTGCTCGACATCGCGAGTGAACAGGGAGTTTCGGGCAAGGCGCCAGGGACCGATCTCCGGGAGGGGATCGCGACACTGCCGATCCTGCTGGCTCGCGCGGGTCGCGATCCGGGCGAATCGCGCTTGCGAGAGTTGCTCGCTGCTCCGTTGAACGACCCAGCCGCCCACGCCGAGGCGCTGAGGTTGCTCCGCATCTCCGACGCCATGGACCGTGCGCAAACGATGCTGGCCGGCTACGTCGAGCGGGCCAAAGCCACTCTCGAGCCGCTCCCGCGCGGCCCGGTCCGCGACGCATTGGGCAGCCTCTGCGACGTCATGCTCCAGCGCACCGCCTGAATGGGAGAAAGTCGCCGCGCACGAATACCCCTCATTCCCGGCCAACGCTTGGCGACTCACCCATACCGGCCAGCTCGCGAACCGGCCCGGCCAAGCCGTCCATCAGCCCGACATCGACATGACCGACCTCGCGGAGCAACGCCTCACTGGCGACCCCAAAGGCCCGTCGAAGTTCGGCGTCGTCGAGCGAGCTGAGGAGCGCCCCTGTCATGGCGCCCGTGACGTCCGGCGGGAGGCTGTCCATCCCCCTGCCCTCGCTTGCGGGCACGCCATAGCGCAGGCAGGTCAAGGCCAGGACATGATCGCGGAGGCCGCTGATCATGTACTCCGCCTGCCACACCCGTCCGCGGGCAATGCTCGAACGAGCGTGCAGCGCGTAGAGCCAGCCCATACCGATCAGCTCGGCGCCGGTGGGCGTTGGTCGCGCTTGCCTTTCGTTGGCCGTTCCGAACAGGAGTCGGAAGGCCGGGCCGATCGCACCGAACTCGGCAGCCGGCCAGAAGGCAAGATCGACCTGCAAGGTGCTAGAGAGCAGGAAGACCCGGAAGACGGTTGCGCCCCACGCCACGTCCACGTGATGGACGGCACCATGCTCCTCGTACATTCGATCGGTCCAGTCGGCAATCACTTGGCCAAGATCGCCGTCAGAGGTGACGCACAGCGCGAGATCGATATCCGACCATCGATCCTCACGACCGACCGCAGCGGACCCCGTCTCCGCTGCGCCGGTGATGCGCTCGTCCTGCTCTGCCGTCGAGACCAACGCGTCTCGCAGCCGTACTCTCTCTTCGGGACTGAACATGGCGACAGCCTCGCAGCAGGAGTCGGCGATCATTCGCGCGGTGGTGGGTGGTGCATCGGGTTGGTTCGAGGACTCTGTTCCGGATCGATCCATGCTGGCGGGGTGAACCAGGCCCGTCCTTGGCGGATGGCCACGGTCCAGTCGCCCTTTTCGATTTCGTGATGGTGGAACAGGCACAGGAGGACGCCGTTGTCGAGGCAGGTCTTGCCGCCGTCTAGCCAGGAGAGGATGTGATGTGCCTGCGTCCAGGAAATGGGGCGGTCGCATCCTGGCCAGGCGCAGCCGCGGTCGCGGACCTCTAGGGCGGTCCGGATGGTGACGGTGAACAGCCTGCGGCTGCGACCCACATCCAGCGGGTTCCCGTCGGGGTCGACGGTGACGGGGACCAGGTCGGCGTCGCAGGCGAACATGCGGGTCAGGGTGGGGCTGATCAGGGTGCCATCGGGCAGCCGGGCCGCTCCCGTCCGGTTGGTGAGGCAGGCCGCGGGGAGGGTGAGCACGATCCTCGGTTTCACCCCGCCGGAGGACGGCAGCCCACCGCCGGCGAGCATCCGGCGGGCGGCCTCGACAAGGGCGTCGTGGCGGCGCTGCCCGAGGTGTCTGGTGGCCCCGTCCGCTTGGGGCTGCGCAGGGCTCTCGGGTGTGTTCCCGGGTGTGGTGGCTGCGGCCAGGTAGGCGGCCAGGGTCGCGTAGCCGGCGGCGTCCAACCTCGCGCGGAGGTATCCGCCGGCGCCTTTGGTGTCCGGGGTCAGGGTGAGGGTGCGGTCGCGGTGGGCGTCGGCTTCCTTGTCGCGGATGGGCTTCTCGTCGCGGGCCTGGACCCCGTCGGGGTCGATGAGTTCGGCCAGGCGCCGCCCGATCCGGGCCAGGATCACCGGGTCGAACTCCTGCGCGTAGGTGATCATCGTGGCCTCGGCCTGCGGCCGGCGGGCGACGGGTGTGGCGGCGGGCAGGTCGGCGATGGCGGTGACGATCACCTCGGCCTGGGCCAGCGACACCCCGCCGGTGCTCATCGCCTCGGCCACGGCGGGCAGCTGGCTGCGTAGCGCGGTGCAGGTGCGGACCAGCCGGGCTGCCTCGACCGGGGCGATCCGATGCGCCGAGCGCAGCCATGCCCGGGTCGAGGTGCAGCCGCGCCGACCAGCCAGGCCACGGGCCTCGACCTCACCGACCGCGGCCAACAACAGCCCATCGACCTGCGCGCGAAGGGCGACCAGGTCCGCCACGTCACCTACGAGCTCCGGGTCCGACCTGGCCCAACCCGGGCCGACCTGCTCGATGAGCATCGCGCGGACCCGGTCCAGCACCGAGGGCTCTGCCGGGGCCAGCAACGAACTCATACCCGAACCCTAGACACCGGGTCTGACATTTCTTGACCCTGAAAGCCGATGCAGCCCACCAAAGTTCAAGAACTTTACGTGACAAGACGTTACTCACGGTCAGCCGACAAACCGCCGCCCGAGGACGCGACCGCCCCCGCCCACGTACCCGATCGTTGCTGCGTCTTTCCACGCCACCAGGAGCGGTGGGCCCATGGACGCCCGCTGGACTAGGCAGCGACGATGAGCTGACCCGACATCTGGGAGTGGTTGCTGCAGGTGAGGTCATAGGTGCCTTCTTCGTCCGGAGCGTTGAAGGTCAGCTCCTCGCCCTGGCCGAGCAGGTCGTTGTCGAAGGTTCCGTTCACCGCATCGGCATCGTGCTCGGCGGAGTCTTCGTTGACCACCCGGATCAGCGCGCCCGGTGGGACGGTCAGCGGGTCACCGTAGGCGAAGTCGGCGATCGTGATCGTGCCAGCTACGCCCTCGCTGCCGGCACCGCCATCGCCATCGGCGTCGGTAGCAGCTGCGGTGTCGTCGGAGGCACTGCCGCTGTCGTCACTGCCGCCACAACCAACCAGCATCAGGGACAACGCAAAAAGGACGGCGTATAGACGTCTCATGGCTTTGATTGAACTGCACCCTCCAGGCCGGGTGAAGCAGATCAAGGTCACAGGTCGCCGTGAATAATGTGGATGATGAGTGTGCACGGCACGCGACACCGGCCGAGTCGTATCACCGTGGCCGTGCCCGCCCTCATCGCCGTGCTTCTTGCGGCCGCCTGTACGGATGGGGCGACGACCTCGGCGGGCGACACCAGTTCAGCGGTCCAACCCAGCATCGCCCCCGATGCAGCGGCGCCGGTGCTTGCTGTCGAAGTACTCGTCACAGATCTAGCAAACCCGTGGGACCTCGCTCAAGCCCCTGACGGCACGGTGATCTTCGACCAACGCGGAGGCGGTCTGTCGGCCTACCTCCCGGACGGCAGGGTCCAAGAGATCCAGGCCGACTTCGCGGATCTGTACGCCAACGGCGAGACCGGTCTCATGGGCCTGGTGCTCGATCCCGACTTCGTCGACAACCGCCGCTTCTTCACCTGCCAGGGGTACGCACCCGATGCGGACATCCGGGTGATCTCGTGGGAGATGGACGCTGACTACGGCGAGGCGACGAGGCTGGCTGATCCGCTCGTCCAGGGTTTACCGCTGACCTCAGGACGGCACGGGGGTTGCCGGCTCCGGTTCGACCTCGAGGGCGCCTTGCACATCGGGACTGGCGATGCGGCCACCGGCAGCAATGCCCAAGACCTCAACTCACTCGGTGGCAAGACGTTGCGAGTCGATCCCGACACGGGAGGGCCATGGCCGGACAATCCCTTCGTCGGCGACGAAAACGCGAATCCCCTCATTTACACCTACGGCCATCGCAACGTCCAAGGTCTCGCTCTGCGCCCCGGCACCGGAGACATGTATTCCGCTGAACACGGACCGGACGTTGACGACGAGATCAACCTGCTGACCTCCGGTGCCAACTACGGCTGGAACCCGGTGGGCGACAGCCCGGATGATTACAACGAGTCGGTTCCCATGACTGACCCGGACATCGACGGTGCACAGCCCGCGCTCTGGTCTTCCGGGGAACCAACACTGGCCACCAGCGGCGCGACCTTTCTAGATGGGCCGGACTGGGCAGGCTATGACGGGCTCATGCTGGTGGCCCTGCTCAAGGGGGAGGGAATCCTCGTCCTGCAGTTCGAGTTGGACGGAACCCTCATCACGGCAAGCCGCCTACCGGGATTCGATGGCACGTACGGCCGGATCCGCACAGTTCAGCTCGGCAACGACGGAGCGCTTTACGTAACGACGTCCAACAACGGCGGCGACGTATTGCTGCGGGTAACTCCGGACGGTTAGCCGGCGACGATCAGCTGACCTGCCATGTCCGAGTGCGCGGTACACATGATGTCGTACGTCCCCGCCGCCGAGGGAGCGGTAAAGGTTCGCTGCTCGCCCTGGCCGAATAGGCCAGTGTCAAAGCTTTCGTCCTCGGCGGTCGCGCTGTGTGCCTGGGGGTCCTGGTTGGCCACCGCGACCAGAGCGCCTGGCGCGACGGTCAATGGATCTCCGTATGCGAACCCGGAGATCGTGATTGTCCCGGCTGCGGCACTGGTGCCTCCGCCGCCCGAGCTCCCGTCCTCGTCGCCGTAACCATCGTTGGAGCCGCCTCCGCCGGTCTGTGAGACGGCCTCAGATCGTGTCGGTGAGGTCGAGTCCGAAGCCGAACTGCCCGACGTGTCGTCATCTCCCTTGCCGCAGGCGACGAGCATGAGGGACATCGCGAAAAGGACTGCGGCTAGGCGTCTCATGCTGCCCATTGAACTGCAGGCCTGACGCCGGTAGAAGCAGATCGAGGTCACAGTCCGCCTGGGGCCCTCGTGCCCGGCGGTGCCCTGGCCCTTCTCGCGCTCAGGCATGTCGAAGCGACGCGGCCGCTCCGGCAGTCGCCACCTCACCTCATGAGCGCGGCAGGACGGGCGAAACCCGAACAATTGGAACCAACACGATCAGGGCTGCAAGCTGCACGGCTCCGACGACGATGACCAGCGCGGACAGCGATTGCTCGTAGATCGCTCCCGCCGCGACACCCCCGATCAACGCGCCTGCGCCTTGAACCCCGGCGAACAACCCGTACGCCGTAGCTCGCCGGTCCCGTGGAACCAGATCGGCGACAAGGGCTTTGACCGTGGAGTCCTGGACCCCTACGGCCGCGCCCCACAACAGCACCCCGGTCACGACGACGATCAGGGAGGCACTGAACGCCAGGGCGGGAACTCCAGCCACCATGGCCGGCAGCAGCAGCAGCACCCGGGCACCGAACCGGTCGTAGATCTCACCGGTCGCGAGCGCAGCAAGGGCTCCGGCTGCC
This sequence comes from Geodermatophilaceae bacterium, assembly GCA_050999295.1. Classification (GTDB taxonomy): domain Bacteria; phylum Actinomycetota; class Actinomycetes; order Mycobacteriales; family Geodermatophilaceae; genus JACCQS01. The sequence goes on from JBPCPI010000147.1 coordinate 16,123, forward strand.
ATCGCCGCGGCATAGAGCAACGGCACACCGGCAGTTGCCACGACCTCCCGTTGCACCAGGGAGAAGCCGATCAGCCCGAACGTGACCAGCCCGGCGGTACACAGGGAGGTACCGATTGCGAACCGCAGGAACGGCGCCGGCAAGTCCGACCACAACATCGCCACGCTTGCGGTCCACCGCCTGTGCCCACGGGTGCGTGTCCGACCCGACGGGTCGGCCGGTTCGCTCACGACGCGCGGTTCGGCGGCAGGCATCCGACGTCGGGTCAGAACGAGCAACATCATCACGACGGCGCCGGGAATCGCAAGGGCCACCATCCCTGGCCAGATCTGGTCGGCGCTCACGGCGATCAGACCCGCCACGACAAGTGGACCGGCGAAGGCGCCGATCTGATCGAGCGCCTTGTGTACGCCCAGACCGCGGCCCATGCCGACCTGTCCCGCGGCCTCGGCAAGGAGCGCGGACTTCGCCGGGCTGCGCACTGCCTTGCCGATCCGTTCAGCCAGGATCAGAGCTGCCGCCACTGCGAGGCCAGCGCCGCCGAGGAACGGAGTGACCGCCAGCAATGGGACACAAATGGCGGTGAGGGCGTACCCGACGATCGTGATCGTCCAGTAGCGGCGGGTGCGGTCGGCGAGCGGACCCGAGACCACGCGCAAGATCAGGGCGGCGGCCTCGCCGGCTCCCGTCACCGCCCCCACCACGAGCGCTGAAGCACCGAGGGACCCCAGCAGCGGTCCGTACACCGACCGGGCGCCCTCGTAGACCATGTCCGCGGCCAGACTCACCACGCCGAAGCCGACGACGACCCGCCAGGGGGACCACGTCACCGGGCCGGCGCCTGGGTCTGCGGCGTCGGCTGCGAGCTGGGTTGGGCTGGCCGGCACGTCTGGCACGACTAGCAGGTTATCCCGACCGCCGACCGCCCTTGCCGCTTAGGTGAGGTTAGGCTAACTTCAGCGCTCGTGACGCGAAGCCGAGGGAGCCAACAATGGTCGCCAACTACCTGATCGGCCTACGCTAGGGGCTGGAAGCCGTCCTGGTCGTCAGCATCCTGGTGGCCTATCTGGTCAAGTCCGGCCGTCGCGACCGCCTGGCGCCGGTCTGGGGAGG
>JBPCPI010000190.1:0-7079 GCA_050999295.1 Geodermatophilaceae bacterium
CGCAGCCGCACAAGCGCCCCAAGAGCAGCTACCTGCGGTTTCAGGCCGCCCAGCCCAACGAACGCTGGCAGCTCGACATCACCCACTGGGCCCTGGCCGGGGGCACCGAGGTGGAGATCCTCAACCAGCTAGACGACCCCACCAAGGACTACCAGCCACAGCCCAAACCGTGAACGATGTCCCGAGACACCTGTGCACGATGTCCCGAGACATCACACGGTGCGGGAGGGGGGAGTCGAACCCCCACGCCCGAAGGCACCAGATCCTAAGTCTGGCGTGGCTGCCGTTACACCACTCCCGCGCGAGAGCAGTCTAGGGAGGACGGGTCGTCTTGGCAGGCCAGGACATGGCAGGCTTACCGACGTGGCTCGTGACCCGAAGCAGATCCAGGCAGAGATCGATCAAGCGCGGTACGCGCTCGCCGGCACCCTCGACGAGATCGCCTACCGAACCAGCCCCAAGAAGCTGAAAGGTGATGCCCAGACTGCGATCAAGGAATGGATCGCCTCGCCCAGAGGACAACTGGCCATCCGCGTGGCCGCGTCGCTCGTGGTGCTGCGCGTGACGGTGGGCGTGGTCCGCAAGATCCGCAACCGGTAGGCAGGGAACGGGCGTCGCGGCCGTGCGACGTCGTGACCGGCGCCGTGCTCGCGGCCGTCGTGCTCCACCACCCGCCAACCTGGCTGACTCGCACGAAACATCCTGGCGCAACGGTGAACTGACCCGTTCAGCCAACAACCTGCGCTTTGAAGCGGTGCAAGGGGTGGTTCGCTGCACAACCGGCACTCTGGAGCCGCTGACAACGCTCAGTCGCTGAGCGTGGACTGCATGGCACCGGAGATCGCGCGATGCCGTACGAGCATCTCGTCCAGGCCACTGTGCACCGGCAACCCGTCCAGGACGACGGGGCGACCGGCGACCACGGTGTGCCTGGCGCTGGCGGGACCGCAGCGCAACCATGCCTCGATCGGATCACTCAGCGCGCCGGCGAAGGTCGGACCATCAAGTGACCAGACCACCAGGTCCCCGCAGGCTCCGATCGACAACTCGCCGATCTCGCCGGCCCGTCCCAGGCACCCGGCTCCGCCACGGGTCGCGATCTCGAGAGCGTCCCGGGCCGACAGCGCTGCCGCCCCTTGCCGCAGCTTGCCCTGCAGCATCGCCGTACGCGCTTCCAGCCAAAGGGAAGCGCTGTCAGCCGAGGAGGAACCGTCGCAGCCCAGTCCGACCGGCGCACCGGCCGCGCGTAGCTCGGCGACCGGGGCCAGTCCGCTGCCCAGGATCATGTTGCTGCTCGGGCAGTGCGCGGCGCCCGTCCCCCAGGCGCCCAACCGCGCCACTTCGGAGGCATCTGGCCAGACGCAATGCGCGATCCACGACCGCGAGGAGCCCCAGCCGACGTCCTCGAAGTAGTCAACCGGCCGTCGGCCAAAGGTTTCCAGACAGAACGCGTCCTCGTCCTTCGTCTCGCAGAGGTGCGTGTGCAGTCGTACGTCGAGACGTTCGGCCAGCTCGGCGGTTGCCATCATCAGATCCGTCGACACCGAGAACGGCGAACAGGGAGCCAGCGCGATCCGCAACATGGACGCCGATGACCGATCGTGGTGCAACTCGACCAGGTGCTGGGAGTCGGCCAGGATCGCGTCGTCGTGCTGCACTACCGAGTCCGGCGGCAGGCCGCCGTCCTTGATCGACAGGGACATCGATCCTCGGGTGGGATGGAACCGCATCCCCAGCTCCTGGGCGGCGCGGATCTCGGCCGTGATGAGGTCACCGGCACCCTTCGGATGCACGTAGAGGTGATCGGTCGACGTGGTCGCGCCGCCGAGAGCGAGTTCGGTGAGGCCGACGTACGCGCTGACGTAGGCCGCTTCCTCGTCCAGCCGTGACCACAACGGGTAGAGCGTGACCAGCCAGTCGAACAGGCCGCCGGTCAGTGCGGGGGCGAAGGCTCGGGTGAGGTTCTGATAGATGTGATGATGGGTATTGACTAGCCCTGGGGTCACCAGGCAACCGTCGGCCTCGAGGATCCGGCCAGCCGCGGGTTGCGGGTCGGCTGGGCCGCCAAGTGCGGTGATGACCCCATCGGTGATGGCGACCCAACCGCCCGGGATCTCGCGTCGCTGATCGTCGACTGTCGCCACGAGTACGGCGTTGGAGACCAGCAGGTCGGCCGGTGCTGGGTGCTCGGTCATCCGGGCGATCATGCCCTGCCGAGGTCGGCGGGTCGAGCAGACCGAGGAGGCCTGAGGGCTGCCCGCGAACGGCATGTCGCCTAGGGTCGCCCTGTGCCAGTCCTCACGCCCACCACGGTTGACGAGGTGCTCAGCCATCTCGGTGAGCGCCCCGACTCGTTGCTCCTGTCCGGTGGCACCGACGTCATGGTCGAGATCAACATGGCCCATCGAAAGGCGCCGGCCGAGGTCGTGGCGCTGCGCCGGGCCCAGGAGCTGCGGGTTTGGCGGCACGACCCGTCCCCGAACGGAACCGGTGGCACGGTCACGATCGGCTCGGGGGTGCCGTACGCCGAGATGGAACGCGGCCGGCTGGCCGAGCTCTTCTCCGCCCTGGCCGAGGCCGCCCGTACCGTCGGTTCACCGCAGATCCGCGCTGCCGGGACGCTCGGGGGAAACCTCGGGACGTGTTCCCCGGCCGGCGACGGACTGCCGGTGCTGTACGCCCTGGACGCCATCGTGCACCTGCGCTCGGCCGCCGGTCAGCGAGACGTCCCCGTCGCGGAGTTCATGGTCGGGGTGAAGGAGAACGTGCTCCAGCCGGGGGAGTTGATCACCGGCGTCACGTTGCCGGTGCGTCGTGGCTGGCAGGGGTTTTCGAAGGTCGGGGTCCGAAACGCGATGGTCATCGCCACGGCCTCGGCCTGTCTGGCGATGGACCGTGAGGGCGGTGCGGTGAGCGTCGCGCTGGGGGCGGTGGGAACCACGATTCTGCGCTGCCATGACGCCGAGAACTGGCTGGCCGATGAGCTCGACTTGACTGCCGATCGGCTGGAGATCAGCGACGCTGTGGCGCGCGAGTTCGGCCGGCGAGCCGCGGCAGACGCCCGCCCGATCGACGACCACCGCTCGACGGCGGCCTACCGCGGCCACGCCGTGGGTGTGCTGGCGAGCCGACTGCTGAGGAGGGCCGCCGCCCAATGACAGCCAGCCACCTCGACCCATCCCTTGCGCGACGGTTATGCGCATAACCGCGAAAGTCGGGATGTGACCGTGAGCTCACCCGAGATCTATCGGTTGACGGTGAACGGCGAATCCCACGACGTACAGGACGCGTGGGTCGGCGAGAGCCTGCTCTACGTCCTGCGCGAACGGCTCGGGCTGCCCGGTTCGAAGGGGGCCTGCGAGCAAGGCGAATGTGGCAGTTGCACGGTCCTGCTCGACGGCGCCGCCGTCTGCGCCTGCCTGGTGCTGGCTGCCTCGGCCACCGATGCCGACATCGTGACCGTCGAGGGGTTGACCGCGGACGCGGCGCTTACCGACGTACAGGCGGCCTTCCTCGACGAGGGCGCGGTGCAGTGCGGGTTCTGTACGCCGGGACTGATCGTCGCCGTACACCACCTGCTGTACAATAATCCGGTGCCGACCGCCTTGGAAACGCGGGAGGCGTTGTCCGGCAACATCTGTCGATGCACCGGCTACGGCCGGATCTTCGCAGCCGTGGACGCCGTCGTGGCCAGGCGAGCAGACCAGGAAGCGCGATGACCGAGGTATCCGCGCCGGCGGCAACGTCGACGGCTACCGCAACCGACACAGCGCTGCGGCCGGGTGTGCTCGGCACCAATGCGGCGCGTCCGGACGGCGTGCCCAAGGTCCAGGGCCGGTTCGCGTTCGCCAATGACCTGTGGGCAGAGAACATGTTGTGGGGCGCGACGCTGCGATCCCCGCACCCGTACGCGCGGATCCGGTCGATCGACGTGACCGGTGCCTGGAAGATTGCCGGCGTCGAGACGATCCTGACGGCGGAGGACGTCCCCGGGCAGCCCACCTACGGACTTATCAGACAGGACCAGCACGTCTTCGCCACGAGCTACGTCCGCTATTGCGGGGAGCCCGTGGCCGCGGTCGCCGCCGATCATCCCGAGACCTGCCGCCGGGCGCTGGCCGCAATCGTCGTCGACTACGAGGTGCTCGAACCGCTGACCGACCCGGAGGAGGCCATCGCCGGGACCCGTGAGCCGATTCACCCGGACGGCAACGTCATTCGCCACCAGCGCATCCTCCGCGGTGACACCGAGGCCACCGGGCCGATCGTGGTCGAGGGCACCTACGAGATGGGCATGCAGGACCAGGCCTTCCTCGGCCCCGAAGCCGCCCTCGCCGTGCCGGACGACGACGGCGCCGGGCTCGAGCTCTACATCGCCACCCAATGGCTGCACGAGGACCGCAAACAGGTCGCGGCATGTCTCGGCCTGCCCGACGAGCGGGTCCGGTTGGTCCTGGGTGGCGTCGGGGGTGCCTTCGGAGCACGCGAGGACATCAGCCTGCAGGTGCACTGCAGTCTGCTGGCTCTGCGCACCGGCCGGCCGGTCAAGATGCAGTACGGACGGGAGGAGAGCTTCTACGGGCACGTGCACCGCCATCCGGCCAAGATCTGGATGCGTCATCACGCCAGCGCCGAGGGCGAGATCATCAAGATCGAGGCGCGGATGGTCTTCGACGGCGGTGCGTACGCTTCCACGTCTCCCGCCGTGCTGATCAACGGCGTCACGCACGCCCAGGGTCCCTACCGCTGCCCGAACGCGGTCGTCGACGGATATGCCGCCCGTACGAACAATCCGCCGTGCGGTGCGATGCGCGGCTTCGGGGTCGTACAGGCCTGTTTCGCCCACGAGGGACAGATGGACAAGCTGGCCGCCGTAGCCGGACTGTCCCCTGTGGAGGTACGGCTGCGCAATGCCATGCGTACGGGCGACCTGCTGATCACCGGCCAGCCCGTGGACAGCGTTGCGCCGGTGGAGCGCTGTATCCGGGAGACCGATGCCCTGCCGATGCCGCCGGATCTGCCCGGCGACGCCGATGTCCTGTCATTGCCGGGCGGCACCGGGCGTACGGCCGATCGAGGCCACGTCGTACGCGGGGTCGGGTACGGCGTGTCCATCAAGAACCTGATGTATTCCGAGGGGTTCGACGACTACTCGACCGCGCGCTGCCAGCTCAATGACGGCGTCGTGACACTGAAGTTCGCGGCCTCCGAGGTCGGCCAGGGGTTCGTGATGCTCGCCCAGCAGATCGCCCGGACGATCCTGGGTGTGGACGAAGTCATGTTGGACACGATCGACACCCAGATCGGATCCTCGGGTAGCACGTCGGCAAGCAGGCAGACCTGGATGTCCGGCGGTGCGGTGGACGCGGCCTGCCGGAAGGTCCGCGAGTTGCTGTTCGACGCGGTCGCCGAGCGGTACGGGTTGTCCGCCCTGCAACTGGCGATCGAGGGCACCGATGTCGTGGACACGATCGGGTCGCTGCGGATCCCGGTCGCTGCTGCATCGGCGGGTCTGCGGTTGGACGAGACCGTGGAGTACCGGCACCGGCCGACGGAAGATCTCGACGAGAACGGTCAGGGCAACTGTCACGTCGCCTTCGCCTTCGTCGCGCATCGTGCCGTGGTCGACGTCGATCCCGAGCTGGGTCTGGTCAAGGTCGTGCAGATCGCTACTGCGCAGGACGTCGGGCGGGCACTGAACCCGCTGTCGGTCGCCGGGCAGATCGAGGGAGGTATTGCTCAAGGGTTGGGCCTGGCGGTGATGGAGGAGATCATCGTGACCGACGGCATGGTGCGCAACACCAGCTTCACCGACTACCTATTGCCGACGACCCTGGATGCACCGACGGTCGTCTTCAGCCTGATCGAAGAGCCCGATCCGCAAGCCCCGCTGGGCGCCAAGGGAGTCGGCGAACCGCCGTGCATCTCGGTGACCCCGGCTATCGCCGCCGCGATCCGGGACGCTACCGGCCGGGACATCCGCCGGGTACCGGTTCGCCCGCAGGACATCTGCCTCACCTGACGGACCGCTCCACATCGCACTTTCTCCGGAGAAAGTCACTTCTGGCGGACCGCTGACCGCACATTCTCCGGAGAAAGTGCCTATGGGTCTGGCCCAGTCGGGGATCAGGCGCCGTCGAGGAGTCGGCTTACGACGCCGGCGGGCAGCGGTGCCGTCGATCCGAGCAACGGTCGGGCTTCGACGGCCCCCCGGGCCTCGTCTGCGGAGGCGCCTGCGGCCTCAAGGATCGCCACGGCCTGATCCGGCAACAACGCGTCGAACCAGGTACGGCCCAACTGCTTTCGGCCATCCGCCGTCGGCCGGCCCCAGAGCCGGAGCCTGGCCATGCCGCCGTCGGGGTAGACATCGAGTCGCACCTGGGCCACCCCCGGACCACCCGGCGGAAGGACGAACCGGTGCGGGGTGTCCGGCTGCAGCGTGGTCATGGGGAGCAACTCGGCCCACGAGCCGGGCTGTCCCGGGTCGGCGCCCTCCCGGCATCCGGTCAACCGAGCAGCACCGGGGGAGTTACCCAGAAAGTACGAGGTGTCCAGTTCGGCCAGTCCCACCACACCGGGGCAGGCCAGGGCGACGGTGACCCAGTCGTTGCCGTCGTCGCGCCGACGTGCGGTCTCCCAGCCTCCGCCCATGTTCACGGCCAGTCCACGAGCGATGAGCTGGTGTGGCGTGCCGTAGAAGTCGTTGCTGCATCCGGTGATCCGGCCGCCGTTCTCCAACGCGGCCAGGTCGAACGGTCCGACGTCCAGCGGTCGGGGATCGGCGATCGGTACGCCGTGCACACGTAATCGTGCAACCCCGCCGTCGGGGAAGATGTTGAGCCGGACGTGGGTCGCCCAGACCGGGGATTCGACCTCGAAGGCGTTGGCCGCCCCGCCCCGTAGTTCGACTCGCGACAGCAGCGGAAGCCAGGTAGCCGCCGCGAGGTCGGCAACCGACGGGTGTCCTTCTACCGCAGCCGCTTCCAGCGAAGCGTACGGCGGGAAGTTGCCGGTGAACCACGCTGTGTCGATGACCACGCCGTGCACCCGGCCCGGCACGCCGAGACGTACGATGGCCC
>JBPCPI010000235.1:0-14664 GCA_050999295.1 Geodermatophilaceae bacterium
GACCTGGGTGGGGAGGCCACGAAAGGTTTCGTTCCCTTGCTAGAACCCCTCGAAACCCCCGCGCTCCTTTTCCTCGTGTTGGTGCGCACAACCGCGCACCTGTGGCGCGGATTTTGACGGTTGTGCGCATAACCGCGACGGCTGGGAAGCTGGGGTCATGGATGCCGTACCCAGCCTGCCCGTAGCAGTCAACGAGCCGATCCTGGACTATGCGCCGGGCTCGGCCGAGCGGGCCGGCATCGAGGCTGCGCTGAAGGATCTGGGCGCGCAGACGATCGAGCTGACGATGACCATCGCCGGGAAGCAACGGATGGCGGGGGGAGACTCGCTCGAGGTCGTCAGCCCGCACCGGCACTCCCATGTGCTGGGTCGGACTGCCAACGCCACGGCAGCCGACGTACAAGCGGCGCTCGACGCAGCACTGTCCGCGGCTCCGATGTGGCGCGAGCTGCCCTTCGAGGAGCGGGCTGCGGTCTTCCTGCGGGCCGCCGATCTGCTGTCCGACCCCTGGCGGGCGCGGCTGAACGCGGCCACGATGCTCGGCCAGAGCAAGACTGTCATCCAGGCCGAGATCGACGCGGCATGCGAGTTGATCGACTTCCTTCGGTTCAACGTCGGGTTCGCGCAGGAGATCTTGGGCGGCCAGCCGCAGTCGGCGCGCGGGGTGTGGAACCGCTCGGACTACCGGCCCCTGGAGGGCTTCGTTCTGGCGATCACGCCGTTCAACTTCACCGCGATCGCCGGCAATCTCCCGACCGCTCCGGCGCTGATGGGCAATACCGTGGTTTGGAAGCCATCGCCAACCCAGCAGCTGGCCGCGCACTTCACGATGCGCCTGCTCGAAGCTGCGGGACTGCCGCCAGGGGTGATCAATCTGGTCACCGGAGACGGTACGGCGGTCAGCCAGGTCGCCCTCACCCATCGAGAACTTGCCGGCATCCACTTCACCGGAAGCACGCCCACGTTTCAGCACCTGTGGCGCACGGTCGGAAATTCGATCGACGGATACCGCTCCTATCCGCGACTGGTCGGCGAGACCGGCGGCAAGGACTTCGTCATCGCCCATCCCGGTGCCGACGCGGCTGGCCTGGTGACCGCCCTGATTCGGGGAGCATTCGAATACCAGGGCCAGAAGTGCTCCGCTGCCTCCCGCGCGTACGTCCCGCGTTCCCTGTGGGACAACGGCGTAGGCGACGAACTCGTCGAGACCACGCAGTCCCTGCCCTACGGTGACCCCGCGGACTTCAGCAATTTCGGTGGTGCGGTCATCGACCGACGCTCCTACGACCGCCTGTCCGGGGTACTGGAGATGGCCGCGACCGACCCGGCGCTGTCGGTCCTTGCCGGGGGCAGCGCGGACGACGCAGAGGGGTTCTTCGTACGGCCCACCGTGGTGACCAGTCAGGACCCGTCCCATGAGGTGTTCAGCAAGGAGTACTTCGGCCCGTTCCTCGCCGTGCACGTGTACGAGGACGCCGAGTATGACGCGGTCGTCGACCAAGCGGCCGATATCGCGCCGTACGCGTTGACCGGTTCGATCTTCGCCACCGATCGGCGGGTGATCGACGACGCCCTGCACCGGCTGCGGTTCTCGGCCGGCAACTTCTACATCAATGACAAGCCCACTGGTGCCATCGTCGGGCAGCAGCCCTTCGGAGGAGCCCGGGCCAGCGGTACCAACGACAAGGCCGGCTCGCCGCTGAACCTGCTGCGCTGGGTCTCGCCGCGCACGGTCAAGGAGACCTTCATCCCAGCGACCGATCACCGGTACCCACACATGGGATGATGCATACGTATTCACCCGCTTTTGTGTACGCATGGCTGTGCGGCGGACCACCGATCGAGCTGGACGAGGACTTGCTCGCTCGGGCTAAGCAGGCATTAGGTCAAACGACGACTCGCTCGACGGTGGAGAAGGCGCTGCGCAGGGCACTGGCCGACGTGGACGCGGCCCATGCTGAACGGGTAGCCCGTCAGCGCCGCTACCTCGATCACCTGGCCGAGCACGTCGACCTCGAGGTACTTGCCTCGGGGGAGATGTGGCGGTGAGGGGTTGGCTGCTGGACAACAGTGCTGCATCACGAGCCTCGGATCCACGAGTCGGGCAGCAGCTCGCCGAACTTGCCGGTGCCCTATTCCTCTGCCCAGTTGGCGAACTCGAGCAGCTGTACGCGTCGCGCTCGGCCGCTGACTATGACCGCGACAAGGAACAGCTGCGCGGCAGCCTGGAGATTGTCGCGGCGCCCGGCGACGTGTTGGACCGGGCGCTGCAATTGCAGCGCGACCTTGCCCATCACCACGGCATGTGGCACCGAACACCGATTCGCGATCTGCTGATCGCTGAGACCGCTATCCACCACGGACTCGGGATTGTGCATGTCGACCGAGATTTCAACCGGATCAGCGAGGTGCGGCCACTGACGGCAAGGCGGTTGAGCTGACTCGCGCGACTTCCTAGTCGCTACGTCCGAGGAGGCGAACGCGATGACGCACGGTTATTCGGACGCACGGTGTTTCTTGCGGGCGCTCAGTAACGGATCGCGTCGATGACCTTCGCCCGTACGGCGATGATGGCCGGGATGATGCCGGCCAGGGCGCCGACGGCGGTAGCGGCAAGGAAGCCCTCGATCGCTGCCTGCAGCGGGAACGGCGGCAGATCCTCGATCGGCACATCAAGAATCTGGTCGTACGGCAGATTGAGGACCAGTGCGATCGCGCAGCCGACTGCGAGCGCACCCGCGAGAGCTGTGGCGCAGACGCTTTCGAGCAGAATCGTCGTGAAGACTCGCGCCGATGTGGCACCGAAGCTGCGCCGGACGCCGATCTCCCGGATCCGTTGGCGAACCACGACCAGTCCGACGTTGAGCACGCCGATCCCGCCCAGCAGCAGGGCGAAGTAGCCGACCCCGCGTACGCCGTACCGCAACACCAGATCGAGGTCGGCCAGCTGTTCGCCGGCGTCGAACCGGTCGGCATAAACCTCATGGCCGGGCAAGGTCTGTCGCAGGTCCCCTGTTACGGCGGCCCGGATCTCATCGATCTGTGCCGGTGGAACCCACATCTCCAGCATGGGTGGTTGTCCGAACATGGTGTCTGCGGAGATCCATCTGTTGGCCGCGTTGAGCACGTAGGCGAATGGTGCGCCGTAGTCGTCATCGGCCAGCACGCCGACCACGGTCGCCATGACCGGGGACTCACCACCCAGCCGCACCGTCGGCGGCCTCGACGGGTCGAAGCCGCCGAGCCTGGCCAGAAACGATGGCGACACCACCAGGGCCGGGGTAAAACGTTCAGCGTCCCTGGGAGAGAACCATCGACCCTCCTGGAGCAGCACTCGGTGCATCGTCCCGTACGCCGGGTCGACGGATCGGACAGGTACCCGCTCGCTCGCGCCAGGGAAGTTGGCAACGATCTCCAGATCCAGGACCAGTGAGGACCAGCGGATGTCGTAACGTTCGACCACATCGCGCAGGGCCACGGAGATGAGCTCGCTGTCCGGGCTGGAGGACAGCGGATAGGCCTGGACCGTCACCGTTGCCGGCCGGCCGCTGGCACGCTCGGAGGACTCGGTCACCAACTGACGGCCGATGTCTCCAGCGGCCGCGATCGAGGTCATCCCGAAGACCGCGAGGAAGACGCCGACCAGGGACAGGATCACGCGCAGCTTGTGTACCCGGATTTCGCTCCATGCCTCGGCAAGGATCGCCATCAGGGTGGTCATGCCACAGTCCGTCGTGCCGTGACCGCAGGCAATTCAGCCGCGGTCAGCGCGGTCAGGACACCGTGGTCGAGCCGGAATTGACGATCGGCCCGGGCGGCGACGGACAGGTCATGGGTGATGGTGACCAGCGTGGTCCCGAACTGGGAGACCACCTCTTGCAGCATGTCCATCACGGTGCTCCCGGTGTCGACATCGAGGGCGCCGGTCGGTTCGTCGGCCAGCAGTACCGCCGGGTTGCGCACCATCGAGCGGGCGATGGCCACCCGCTGCTGCTCGCCGCCGGAGAGCCGTTCAGGCAGGTAGTCGAGCCGCTGGCCGAGTCCGACTCGGTCCAGCATGTCCCGGGCCGCCTTGCGCCGCCCCCACACATCGCGTCCGCCGGCGTAGAGCAGTGGTGCGGAGACGTTTTCGGTGGCACTGCGCCGTGGCAGCAGGTTGAACTGCTGGAAGACGAACCCGAAGGTCGCACCCCGTAGCCGCGAGCGGGCTCGGTCGGAGAAGCCATCGGTCGGCTGCCCGTCCAATTCGTAGACCCCTCTGGTCGGGCTGTCCAGCAGGCCGATGAGATTGAGCAGCGTGGACTTGCCGGATCCAGAGCGACCAACCACGGCGACGTGCTCACCTCGCTCGATGTCCAGGTTGATGTCGGTGAGAATGTCGAGCCGGTGGCCGTCGGGTAGTCGGACCGTTCTGCCGATTCCCGCTAAGCGGATGAAGGTCATCGGCCGGCTATCCGCCCGGTCCGATCTCGACTCCCATGGGACCGCCCATCGGCGGCTCGGCATTGGGGACGAACTCCAGGATCTGGGCGCCTTCAGTCAGCCCCTCCTGCACTTCGACCATGAATCCGTCGGTGAGACCGAGGGTGACCTGGGTCGGGACCGGTTCGGCGCCCGCGGTCTCGACCACCCACACATTGCCGGTCGAAACGCTTCCCTCGACCGCCGTCACTGGTACGACGAGAACACCAGCGGCGACCCCCGCTTCGATGTCGATCGTTGCTGCCATGCCCGCGAACACGGTGGTGCCAGGGGGGACGCCACACTTGGCGATCGCCCCGGTCGGTTGCGTGTTCGGATCCACGGGTGGCGCATACGGGTCGGGCGCGGGCGGAGGTGTCTCGGTGGCATCCTCCGGGACCCCGATCGTCAGACCGGCGCAGGCAAACGGTGCGGGTCCGCCCTGGACATTGATCGTCGCGGCGGTCGGCGCGGCCAGGAGGCGGAGTTGGTCGCCCTGGGTCAAGGGCGCGGACACGCTCAGCGTCCCTGGAGACACCTTGGCCAGCACGTCTCCGACGGCAACCACCTGCTTCACGAGGACCGGAACTGTCGACAGCGTGCCGGCTGCGGTCGAGCTGATCGTGACGTAGCGGTAGCTGGGCGTCACCGGCGGTGCTGGAGCGTCCGGATCGGTGGAAGGAGGTGGAGCGGTGGTCTGCTCCCGCTCGTAGCGGACCTCAGCCAGAGGTGTACCGACGGCGACCGCTGCGCCCGGGGTCAGGAACAGCTTGCTGATCTCGCCCGCCTGCGTCACCCTGACTTCGATGGCGGGGTCCGCATTGACCTGTCCGGTCAGGCTCACCTTATTGCTGATATCGCCGCGGGACACGGTGAACAGCGGTGGCGTCACGTCAGCCGAGGGTTCTGCCCGGTCCGCGTCGTTCGACGGGTCCGAGCGGACGAATGCCAACCACACCAACGAGATGGCGATCAGGCTCCAGATGAGTATCCGAAGCGCCGGAAACACGTAACCGCGGACCACATCCATGCCGATCCCCTCCGCCTGATTCCCGATCGCGGCGCCAGGTGCGCCGCTTCGGCAAGCCGACGGACGCTGACCCTACGACGCGGCCGCGGCTAGATCATCAGACCTGGGGATGACCTCTGTCGATGATCGTTGTCGGTGCAATCTCTCCCACGGCAGAATCGAGAGAATGGCCACGACATGCGGAAGGAAGATGATTCGCAGGCCGGCGAAGACCATCAGGTGGAACCCCAGCAGGAAGATCACCAGCGCGATCCGGGCCCGGTCCCGGCGTACGAGCAGCATCAGCGGTGAGAGCAGTTCGAAGCCGAGCATCAAGTACTGGGACACGTGCAACAGGCCGGGTACGTCCAGGGTCCACATCGACAGGTCCGTGCCGCGGCGCAGCACAGCGCGGGTCAGGGTCGAGCCGTTCACCCAGTCCCAGCCACCGAAGCGGATCTTGGCCCAGGCCGCCAGGAAGTACGTGAGCACCACCGCGACGAAGATCACGGCCACCGCGAAACCAGCGGCCTCGGACCGCCGCTGGTCGCGCCACCGGGCCACCCCGACGGTCGGGAGGACGGCCAGGGCAACGAGGAAGGCGTATCGGTCGTGGTCGACCTTGCCGTAGCTCATCGCGATGACCATCCACTCGAAATAGAGCAGGAAGGTCGTCGTCCCCCAGATCCGCGGTGCCTTGCCCGTGGCGGCCAACAGAGCGGAGCCGATCAGCAGCCACTTCACGGTGTCTACTACTGCGGTTGTCGGCGTCGGGAGTGACAGCCAGTCGCCGATCAGCAGAGGTTGGTAGTACTCGGTGGGAACGCCGGCATGCGCGGCCACCCACCGGGTCGTGACGAAGACGTCGACCGGGATGAACAGATAGGCGATCAGCCGGAACACGGCCACCCGGGCCAGCGGCACCGGTGCAAAGAACCATCCCGTCAGCCAGCCGATCCGGCTCACGTGCCGCGCTCCGCCTCGGCGGGGATCGGATAGGTGACCAGAATGTCGTCGACGTAGGCGCCGGTGCGTACGCCGTCGTCGAGTTCATAGCGGCGCACGATGATGGCGACGGCTTGCAGCGACTCGGCCTCCGGGTGGTTGTCCGCGTACGTGAGCGCGAGCAGTCCGAGAAGTTCCGGGTTGTCCAGCAGGCGCGGGACCTGGCCTTCGAACTCGGCCCGGCGAAGGCCGACCTCGCCTCCGGACAGGCGGACCTCCGCGCCGTCGGCGGTCAGCCCGACGACCCGGGTCGAGGACACCGGCGCATCCGGGTCGGCCCGGGTGGCATACATCCGGGGCGGACCGAACGGGAACGCCTCGTCGTCGCTGACGACCGTGCCGAACAGGGTCAGGGCGAGGATCGCCGCGGCCACGATCAGCCGGATCAGCCGGCCCCAAACCGGCAGGCGCACGACGTCCTCGGTGGCCACCGGCTCGGTCGTGTCGCGGTCGGTCACGGCCACCATCGTAGGATCGCGCCGCGACAAGCCTGAGAGGACGGGAGAGCATGCAGTTCGGCCGGTACTACGAGGAGTTCGAGGTAGGCGCGATCTACAAGCACTGGCCGGGCAAGACCGTCACCGAGTACGACGATCACCTGTTCTGCCTGATCACGATGAATCACCATCCGCTGCACCTGGACCAGCATTACGCGCAGACCAGCACCGAGTTCGGGAAGAACGTCGTCGTCGGCAACCTGATCTATTCACTGCTGCTGGGCATGAGCGTCCCGGACGTCTCCGGAAAGGCGATCGCGAACCTCGAGGTCGAGTCGCTAAGGCACATCGCACCCACCTTCCACGGCGACACGATCTATGCCGAGACCACCGTGCTGGACAAGACCGAGTCGAGGTCCAAGGGGGATCGCGGCATCGTGTCTGTGCAGACCATCGGCTACAAGCAGGACGGCACAGTCGTATGCACCTTTCGCCGAAAGGTCATGGTGCCCAAGCGTATAACTGAGGACTCCCCGGGCCACGAGCAACCGGGCCGTCCGGCGCCCAAGCAGTAACTCAAGGGGTTGGCGAGCGCAGGTAGCATGGTCGTCAGCCGATGTGGGAGGTAGGCCCGGTGGCCACCAAGACCGTTCTCGTCGACTTGTCAGACATCCACAGCGCCGTCGCAGCCATCGAGGCCGATGCTCAGCGCGGTGCGATCTCGGTTGCCGAGGCGCGTAAACGGATCAGCGACTCCAAGCGGGCAGTAACCCCGCGAGAATTGTGGAAGGCGAGCGGGGGACGCGCCGGGGCGCGCAAGCGCAGCGACTGGCCGGACATCCGCAGGACGGTGTTCGGGGCTACCTTCCTGCTCGTACTTGCCGCGCTCGGCGTGTGGGTTGTGACGGTCTATACCGGGAAGGCGGTCGGCAGCGGCGAGGAGGACTACATCCCCGAGCCCACGTCTGTGTCGGTACCGGCCGACGAGTTGCCGGCCGAAGAGCCATCCGGCTGACCCGGGCTGCGCGCATGCATCTGGGCAAGACGATCCCGGCCCTGCCAGTCAAGGACATGGTCGCGGCGGTGACGTGCTACCGCGACCGGTTCGGGTTTACCGTGCGACATCAGGACACCGGGTTTGCAGTTCTGCTTCGGAACGATGCCGAGATACACCTGTGGGAATCCAGCGATCGCGATTGGGAGCAACGGGATTGTCTCGAGCGCCCGGTCAGGTCCGGCGCCGAGTCGTTTCTGGCCGGTACGGCGAGCTGTCGGATTGAAGTCGACGACGTGGACGCCCTGTACGCCGAACTGAAGGCAGCCGGGGTACTGCACCCGGTGTCACGTGATGCAGTGATGGACACCGACTTCGGGACGCGGGAGTTCGCGACTCTGGACGTCGACGGCAACCTGATCTCGTTCTTCCGATGGATCCGGCCGCGTACCTGACCGAACCCGGTGATGGACAACCGAGCTGCCTCCTCCTGGGCTCAGGCGACCATCAGTCACGCCGGAAGCGCCTGCCAGGCGCGCAGCGTCTCGTACAGACCGGAGGACAGCGGCAGATCGGCGAGTTCGGCTGCATCCACGAACCGGACATCTTCGGCATCGTCTCCCGCTCGGAGGCTGCCGCCCACCGGTGTTGCCGCGAAGTCGGTGATCGCGTAGACCACCCCACCAGGTCCGTCCCGCTCGACGCTTCCCACCACCCGACCCGGGGATACGACCAGGCCGGTCTCTTCGAGAACCTCGCGGACCAAGGCCTCGGCGAGCGTCTCGCCGGATTCCACCCGGCCACCAGGCAGGGACCAGAGTCTGCGCCCGGGTTCGTTCCTCCGCCGGATCAACAGCAGGCGCGCCCGCCTGTCGTACACCAGCGCGCCCACGCAGGGGACTACGTTTGGCGCGTTCATCCTGCTCACGCTAGCGCCGCAGTTTCGCGGCGCGCCTGTCCGTGGGATGCGCCGCGATCGACCATGATCGTGCGGATCAGGGTGACCGCGGGGCGCCCACTCGAAAGGAGGAGACCCAGGTGACCATCAAGAAGATCGTCGCCTGGCTCGTGCTTCTGTTCATCATTTTCTTCATCCTGACACAGCCAGCGACCGCGGCAAGTCTGCTGCGCAGCGTAGGCAACGGAATCACCGATGCGGTCAGTGCCCTGGCAGCCTTCTTCCAGTCTTTGGTGTAATCGCCCCAGGAGGTCGCGGGTAGCTCGTTGTCGCAAGGTCGAAGGAGGGAGTCACCCCTGAGCCGGCCAGGCAGAATCACGGGAACCGCTCGGTATCTGCTCCCGTACGAGCGTGCGGAGATCGAGGTGCGGCGGCATTGGATGATCCTGATGCCTTCGATACTTTGGTCGCTCGGGGCTGTCGCGATCGCTGTGCTACTCCTGGCGAACGATCCCTACTCAATGGCCTTGGACAACCTCGTGCTTCTCGTGATCGCCGGGGCGCTCCTCTTTCTCGGCTTCGAGGTCCTTCAATGGTGGCTGGATCACTTCATCGTCACCAACCGCCGTGTGCTGCTGGTCAGCGGCGTGCTCACCAGAACGGCCGCGATCATGCCGCTGATCAAGGTCACAGACATGACGTACGAGCAGAACCCGCTGGCGCGGCTATTGGGCTACGGCACGTTCGTCTTCGAGTCCGCCGGCCAGGACCAGGCATTGTCAAGGGTCACCCATCTGCCCGGTGGCCCGAGGCAGCTATATGTGAAGATCTCGTCCCTGCTCTTCGCCACCTATTCCGAGCCTATGGCGCCCCCTTTGCCGGCCTGGGTGGAGGAGCAGCTCACAGCGAATGTCCGTACCGGCCGTCCACCGGGCGTGGAGCAGCCTCGGATCCATCAGACGACCCCGATACCGCGACCCGATGACCCGTATGCCCCCGGTCGGGAAGGGGACGACTGAACCGGTCGTGGGCATCATCGCGCGGGAGCACCCGTACATCGATCTGCACGTCCACTCGACGGCATCCGACGGAACGTTGCGGCCATCGGCAGTGGTGGCTGCCGCCGTCGAGGCTGGGCTGGACATTATGGCGCTCACCGATCACGACACGCTGGCCGGTTGGGACGAGGCATGTGCGGCCTGCCCGCCGGGGATGACCGTCGTTCCGGGTGTCGAGTTGTCGTGTATCTACTCCACCGGCGGGCAGCACCCGACCAGCGTCCATCTACTCGGCTATCTCGTCGATCCTGAGCATCCCGATCTGGTCACCGAACTGCGCCGCCTTCAAGATGAGCGCAGTCGGCGGGGTGAGAAGATCGTCGAGAAGTTGGCAGCCGCCGGGTACCCGATCACCTGGGAGCGGGTCCGGGAGTTCGCCGACGGAGGCTCGGTCGGCCGGCCGCATGTGGGACGCGCCCTGGTCGAGGCGGGAGTGGTGGCATCCGTGGACGAGGCATTCGTCGAACTGCTGGCCGCCAACGGCCCCTTCTACGTACGCAAGGCCGACATCGACGCGGTGGCCGGTGTAGCGCTGATCACCGCCGCCGGAGGGGTGGCGGTCTTCGCCCATCCCGCAGCCGGGCGGCGCGGGCGGGTGGTGGACGAGGCTGCCATCTCCGTCCTGGCCGCGGCGGGCCTCGCCGGCATCGAGGTCGACCACCCGGATCATCTGCCGGTCGAAAGCGCGCGGCTGCGGGTCCTCGCGGCTGACCTCGGAATGGTTCCAACAGGCTCGAGTGACTTCCACGGATCCAACAAGGTGAACCGACTCGGCGAGCACATGACGCACCCCGATGCCTATCGAGAGCTCATCGCTGGGGCCTGGGGAAGCCGCCCGTACGTCGGATGAAAGCGGACTACCGTGACAGGGGTGGACACGATCCTGCTGGTGGCGATCTGTGCGGGAGCAGTCTGCTTCGCGATCTTCTACCTGAGCAACCAGCGTCGCGGCCGCGGCCACGCGCTGCAGGGCCGCAAAGCCGCGGCGATGTCGCTCTACAACCGGCTCGGCTCCGACGTGGCGACGATCGATGCCAGTGACGACCCGTTCGCTGGGCAGGCCCTGGCCGACGCCGCCGAGCGGTACAACAGCGCCGGCTCGCTGTTCGCCGAGGCAGACACCGAAGGCGAAGTCGCTGCCGCGCGCCGCACAGCGATCGAGGGGCTGATGGCCACCCGGACGGCCCGGGAAAGGCTGGGACTGCCGCTGGGTCCGGATCTCCCGCCCCTGGACTACGCGTACGGGCAGCCGCAGCTGACCGCGCCGAAGGAGATCTCGGTCGCCGGCATGTTGGTCAAGGGATTCCCCGAGTACCGGCCGGGTGCCAGATACCGGTACGGCGGTGGCGGGGGCATCCCGGGCGGCTGGTACCCGACCCCGTTCTGGGAGGGCGACGGCTCCTCGGGTCCAACGCAATCCGGGATCACCCCTCGGTGATCGAGGCTCAGCTCATCGTTGCGGGCAGCCCCGCGCCGTTGTTCGCGGCCACCCCGAGCAAGCTGGCCACCTTCGACGACTGTCCGCGCCGGTTCCGGATGACCTATCTCGACCGCCCGGCCCTGCCCAAGGGTGCGCCGTGGGCGCACAACAGCATGGGTGCCGCCGTACACGCGGCCCTCCGGGCGTGGTGGGACCTGCCGATTTCGCGTCGTACGCCCGAGGGCGGGGTTAGCCTGCTCCGCCAGTTGTGGAGCAGCGAGGGGTTCCGCGATCCCGAGCAGTCCTTGGACTGGCTTGCCCAGGCCGCGGAGTGGGTGCGCAGCTACCTCGCGGATGAGGACCCTGGCCACGAACCGGTCGGACTCGAGCGCCACGTCGCAGCAAAGACCGAGCGGATCGCTCTGTCCGGCCGGATCGACCGGATCGACGAACGCGACGGCGACATGGTCGTCGTGGACTACAAGACCGGCCGGTCGGGGGTCAGCGACGACGCCGCCCGCGGGTCACCGGCGTTGGCGATCTACGTCCTGGGCGTGCGCCGGACCCTGCGTCGGGATTGCACGCGGGTAGAGCTGCACCATCTGCCGAGCGGCGAAGTAGCGTCCTTCGAGCACACCGAGGAATCGCTGGCCCGCCACGTCGGCCGGGCCGAGGACACTGCCGCTGACATTGTCCGCGCGACGACGCAGGCCGCCGCCGGCATGGATGCCGACGAGGCGTTTCCGGCCCGTACGGGTACCTGGTGCGGTTGGTGTGACCTGCGCCGGCACTGCCCCGATGGACAGCGCGCGGCACCTGCCCGTGAGCCCTGGTCCTTTCTGGCATCGATTCCGCCTCCCGGCGCTGAGTCGGAATAGCCCGTACGGCTGGGATCGGGCCCGGAGGGTCACGTACGGCGAGCGCTCCGGCTCAAGCGCCCGAAGATGCGCCTCCGGCGCACCCTCGTCCAGCCCCAGGCAGCACCGGGCAATTCAACCGATCCGATGAGCCCTTGGCCGCTCAGCCGGTCAGACGCTCCCGGGCAGCCTTGCGGGCCGGTCCCTCGCGCCACTGGACCGGCAAGCGTTGCAGGCTCGACCGCAAGGCTCGTACGCCCGCGGTCACGGCTGCGTCTGTGGTCGGGAGTCCGGGCAGGCGATACATCTTGCGGGCCCAACTCGGCAGGAGGCCGAAGGCCAGGGTGGCCAGACCCCCCCAGGCCGGGCGGGCCGGAGTCAACACCCGAACCCAGGCCGGCATCGGCGGGGCGAGCAGGAACCGGGCGGCCCGCTCGGATTCGGCGGTGACGCGCAGCATCGGTCGGATGTCGGTGAAGTAGCTGGCGAGGTCTGCTCGGTCGGACGGAACGTCTGCTCGGGGGACGCCCATGAGTTCGGCGGCGACAGCCTGTTCCCGCAGGTAGGAATCCGCCTCGGCATCGGACAGCTCGGCTCCGCCGCGGCGGGCGGTGGACAGGAAGGAGTCCACCTCGCAGCAGTGCACCCAGAGCAGCAGCGCGGGATCATCGACGCGGTACGGGGTACCGGATTCCGGTTCCACTCCGGTCAGGCCGCGGTGCGCACCTCGTACCCGGGCGGCCGCTTTGAGCGCTTCGCTGCGGGTGCCGTAGGTGAGAACACCGACGAACTCCGCGGTACGACCCAGGCGACCCCACGGGTCCGCTCTGAAACCGGAATGTTCCGCCACGCCGGCCAGAGCCAGCGGATGCAGAGCTTGCAGAAACAAGGCACGCAGGCCGCCGACGATCAGTAGCGGATCCGCGTGCACCTGCCAGGTGATGCTGTCGGGTCCGAACAGTCCGATCGCGTCGTCGAGGGCTGTTGTTGCCGGTAACCGGGTGACAGCCATCCTGTCGAGTCTAGATTCCGGACGGCGGGTCGGCCCCGCGAAAGTTATGCAGAAGTTGGCCGACCAGGCGAAGCCGGGACGGGATCCCGGCTGGGGTCAGACGGACGGTCGGGCGAAGACAGGAGCTGGTAGGGGAAGCCGAGTTCGGCCGCGCAGTCGGCCAACATCGCCTCGAACAGCCCGAGGCTGTCTTCCAACGCCCACTGCAGATGGCCGAATGCCTCCAGGGTGACCATGCCGTAGAGCCGGGTCCATTGCCGTGCGTGCAGGTAGCGCAGCCCGACCGGTAGGTCGAACTCGTCCTCGGCGCCTTCCTCGAGCATGCGCAGCAGCTCTGGATCGACTTGATCCAGATCTGGCCGGGCGATGATCCCCGCCTCCCACATGGCAGCGAAGATCTCCAGGAACACCGCACCGAACCGCTGGCCCGCCTCGTGCGTGCACCCGTTGTTCGTGTGTGCCGCCGACATCAGCGGGCTGGCGAACAGCAGGCCGTACTCGTGGCGATGAGCCAGGGCCCAGTTTCGGAAGGCGTGCGCCATCACCAGAAGCCGAGGGATCAGGTCGGTCGGAGCGAGAGTGTCGCGGGCCCGGACGAGCTCCTCGATCAGCTCGTCGTACAGCGCGCCGCCAAGGAGGTCGAGCAGGTCTTCATGTCCGTCGACATAGCGGTACAGGGCCGGGGCGGTCATGCCGACTGCGCGCCCGACTGCGCGCATGTTGATCTCCTCGCCCTTTCTGACCAGGTCACGCGCGGCGACCAGGATCTCCGCCCGCGTCTGGGCTCGAGCCCGCTCCCGACGCGTCGGCAGCGGCGTCTCCTTTTCGGTGTTGACAGAGCCCATATCCGACAGCATAGTGAACACTGTTAACGTGAACGCTGTTCACAGACGTGATGATTGTTCACACAACCGTGGGAGGAACCGCAATGGAGCGCTGGGGACGGTTCGTGGCCAGGCGCCGATGGTTGGTACTGATTGCCGGACTGCTCACGACGATCGCGGCTGCCGGGTGGGGGCTCGGCGTGTTCGGGTCGCTGTCCACCGGTGGTTTCGAGGATCCCGACAGTGAGTCGGCGCGTGCGCAAGCGGCCATCATCGAGGCCTTCGGGCAGACCGACGCGGACATCCTCGTGCTGTACGAGAGCGAGGACGGCCTCCCGGTCGATGACCCGGCCTTCGAGCGGGCAGTCACGGAAACTCTCGAGGCCCTGCCCACCGATGAGGTAGTCCAAGCCGTGACGACCTACGCCGGCGGAGGTCCGGGCCTGGTCTCCGACGATGGCCTGTCGACGCTGGTGCCGATCACGCTGGCCGGTGCCGATGTGGCCGCCCGTGGCGACACCTACGAGTTGATCCGCGAGGACCTCACGGCTCCCGGGCTGATCAGCACGGTCGGCGGACCGGCGGCAGTCTTCGCAGACGTCGGGGAGCAGGTGGAGTCCGACCTCGCCCGCGCCGAGGCAATCACCATTCCGCTGGTCGTCCTGCTGTGCCTGTTCATCTTCGGCAGC
>JBPCPI010000258.1:0-19694 GCA_050999295.1 Geodermatophilaceae bacterium
CCGGAACACCCGGGGGGGGACACCCCCCGCGCACCCCCCCGGCCTGAACACCCGCGGGGGCACACCCCCCGCGTACCCCCCGGCTCCCGGCTCGAACTCCCAGTGGCGGCCCTTCACGTCGGCTGCATTCGAGCCGACGCTGGACTACGTCGTGGTCAAGGTCCCAAGGTTCGCGTTCGAGAAGTTTCCGGGTGCCGATCCGCGGCTGACCACGACGATGAAGTCGGTCGGCGAGGCGATGTCGGTGGGCCGCAACTTCTCCGAGGCACTGCAGAAGGCGCTGCGCTCGATGGAGACGACCGAATCCGGCTTCTGGACGGTGCCCGATCCTGAGGACGTCAGCGTCGAAGGGCTGCTCGAGAAGATCGCAGTACCCACCGACGGGCGGATCTACGGCGTCGAACGCGCACTGCGGGCAGGCGCCGACGTCGAGCAGGTCTTCCAAGCGACCGGGATCGACCCATGGTTCCTCGATCAGATCGCCGCGCTGGCGGCCCTGCGGGTCGATATCGAGGCTGCGCCTTCGCTGGCCGAGCCGTTGTTGCGCCGGGCCAAGCGCGCCGGATGCTCCGACCGGCAGATCGCCGCCCTGCGCCCAGAGCTGGCCGGGGAGACCGGCGTACGGATGCTGCGCCACCGGCTCGGCGTCCGGCCGGTGTTCAAGACCGTGGACACCTGCGCAGCCGAGTTCGCCGCGAGTACGCCCTACCACTACTCCAGCTACGACGAGGAGTCCGAGGTCGCCCCCAGGAACCGGCCTGCGGTGCTCATCCTCGGATCGGGGCCCAACCGGATCGGGCAGGGCATCGAGTTCGACTACTCCTGCGTCCACGCCGCCATGGCCCTGCGCGAGGCGGGCTACGAGACCGTCATGATCAACTGCAACCCGGAGACCGTCTCGACGGACTACGACACCGCCGACCGGCTCTACGTCGAGCCGCTGACCTTCGAGGACGTGCTCGAGGTGGTGGCCGCCGAGACGTCGGCGGGCCCCGTGGTCGGGGTGATCTGCACCCTGGGCGGGCAGACCCCGCTCGGCCTGGCCCAAGCCCTGAAGGATGCCGGAATCCCGGTGCTCGGAACCGCCCCGGAGGCCATCCACCTGGCCGAGGAGCGCGGCGCCTTCTCGCGGGTCCTGGCCGCGGCGGGTCTGCCGGCACCCAAGCACGGGATGGCCACCTCCTACGCGGAGGCCAGTGTGGTGGCCGAGGCCGTGGGCTACCCGGTGCTCGTGCGGCCGTCCTATGTCCTGGGCGGACGTGGGATGGAGATCGTCTACGACGACGCCGCCCTGGAGGCCTACATCGAGAAGGCCACCCAGGTCAGCCCCGCGCACCCGGTCCTGGTCGATCGATTCCTCGAGGACGCGGTCGAGATCGACGTCGACGCGCTCTATGACGGCACGGAGTTGTTCCTCGGCGGGGTCATGGAACACATCGAGGAGGCCGGCATCCACTCCGGTGACTCGTCGTGCGCGTTACCGCCGATCACGCTGGGCTCCTCCGAACTTGCCCGGATCCGTGCCTCTACCGAGGCGATCGCGGCCGGGGTGGGGGTACGGGGCCTGCTGAACGTGCAGTACGCGCTCAAGGACGACCTGCTCTACGTGCTCGAGGCCAACCCACGGGCCTCGCGTACGGTGCCTTTCGTGTCCAAGGCCACCGCAGTGCCCCTTGCCAAGGCCGCGGCGCGAATTGCCTTGGGAGACAACATTGCTGCTCTTCGCCACGATGGGCTGCTTCCGGCCGGTGATGGGTCGGACCTGCCGATGGATGCGCCGATCTCGGTCAAGGAGGCGGTGCTGCCCTTCCATCGCTTCAGCACGGTCGAGGGGCTCGGGGTCGACACGGTCCTCGGGCCGGAGATGAAGTCCACCGGCGAGGTGATGGGCATAGCCGAGGACTTCGGTAGAGCCTTCGCGAAGTCGCAGGCCGCGGCGTACGGCTCGCTACCCACGGGCGGACGGGCCTTCGTCAGCCTGGCCAATCGCGACAAACGTTCGGCCATCTTTCCGGTCAAACGCCTGGCCGACCTGGGCTTCGAGGTGCTGGCGACTGCGGGAACGGCCGCGGTGCTTCGGCGCAACGGAGTCTCCTGCGAGGTGCTCGGAAAGTTCAGCGACGGCCCGGGCAACTGCGTCGAACGCATCCTGGCCGGCGACATCGACCTCGTCATCAACACCCCGCAGGGGGGCGGCGGATCCCGCATCGACGGGTACGAGATCCGCACTGCCGCAGTTGTCGCCGGAATCCCGTGTGTCACAACGGTGCAGGGTGCCGCGGCCGCCGTCCAGGGAATCGAGGCGGTTCGTAACGGGACGATCGGGGTGCGCTCCCTGCAGGAACTGCACGCCTCACTGGGAGGTGAGCGGAGCCGCCGGATCGCTCTGGAGCCCGAGGGTGGTGGCCGGACGTGAGCCGGGACTGGGGAATCACCCAAGCGGTCGATCTCGTCGCCGCGCGCCATCAGATGACCACGTCGATGTCGATCCCGCTCCCAGGAGTGCCCGGCGATGAGCGACCCAAGCCGGTGCAGGTGACCGCGCAAGTCCTGGACGTACGAGCTTTGGGGGCCTATCGCGAGTTCACGCTTCATGCGCCGAAAGTGGCTCCGTTCGCCGAGCCGGGCCAGTTCATCACCCTGGGAGTCGGTGGAGATGACTCAGCGTTGCTCCTGCGGAGGGCGTTCGCGTTGAGCGGTGCCGGTGGCGAGACCATCAGCGTGGTGGTCGCCGCGCACGGCCCGGGCACCCGGTGGATCTTCGAGCGTCGAGCTGGTGATGTGCTCGACCTGATCGGTCCGTTGGGTAGGGCCTTTCCGCCGCCGCCACCGGGAGGGTCGGCGCTGTTGGTCGCCGGAGGATACGGCGCCGCACCGTTCGTCGGGTTGGCTCAACGTCTGCTCTCGTCCGGGCACGCGGTGGCCGCGGTGATCGGCGCGGCCAGTGCCGATCGGCTGTGCGCGGTCGAGGAGTTGGCGGCCCTGACTCAGGTGCTGGCGGTGACGACCGAGGACGGCACCGCGGGCCGTACCGGTCGGGTCACCGACGTGGTGCCCGAGCTGTTGGCTGGTGCCTCGACGGTCTATGCCTGCGGCCCCATGCCGATGCTGCGGGCGGTCTCCCCTCAGGCTGCGGCGCGCGGTCTGGTGTGCTACGTGTCGGTGGAAGAGGCCATGGCCTGCGGCATCGGCGTCTGTATGACCTGCGTCCTGCCGGTGATCGGCAAGGACGGGACATCCCGCTTCGTACGCTCGTGTGTGGAGGGGCCGGTCTTCGAAGGGGCCGAGGTTCGCTTCGACGACATCGGTCAACTCCCCGAGGACCTGTACGGCGCGGCGGCCATGCGAGCCGCCCGATGACCGAGCCCGCGAACCGCGGCACGGTGGACATGCGCACCGAACTGGGGCAGACAACGATCCACAGCCCCGTGCTCACCGCCTCCGGATGTGCCGCGGCCGGGCGCGAACTGGACCCGTTCCTGGATCTGACCGCACTCGGCGCCGTGGTAACCAAGTCCGTCCAGCTCCGCGCCAGATCCGGCCGGCCCACACCCAGAATGGCCGAGACCCCCAGCGGAATGCTCAATTCGATCGGTTTGCAGGGCCCTGGCATCGAGGCGTTCCTGGCCACCGACCTGCCATGGCTGGCATCCCGCGGCGCCCGGGCAATGGTGAGCATCGCCGGCGGCTCGGTAGAGGAGTACGCCGAACTCGCCACTCGGCTGCGCGGGGCGCGAGGATTGACCGCGCTCGAGGTGAACATCTCCTGCCCGAACGTGGAGTCCCGCGGGGAAGTCTTCGCCGGCGATCCCGGAGCCGCCTCCGCCGTGCTCGCCGCGGTCCGAGCGGCCGACCCTGGCGTGCCGATCTACGCGAAGCTGTCTCCCGACGTCACCGACGTCGTCTCGGTGGCACGGGCCTGCGTAGAGGCCGGCGCCGACGGTCTTTCGGCGATCAACACCCTGCTCGGTCTAATCATCGACACCGACACCCTGCGGCCGGTGCTGGCTGCCGAGACCGGGGGACTGTCCGGACCGGCGATCCGCCCGGTGGCGCTGCGCTGCGTGTGGCAAATCCACCGTGCCCTACCGACGACCCCGATCCTGGGCATGGGCGGCATCACGAACGGCGCCGAGGCACTTCAGTTCATCCTGGCCGGGGCAAGCGCAATCTCGGTGGGCACGGCGGTCTTCGGAGACCCCGGCGCTCCGGAACGAATCGGGCGTGAATTGGCGCAGCTCCTGGCCAGCAAGGGATTTGCCCGCTTGAGAGATGCCGTCGGTCTTGCGCATCGGCTGGCCGGACGTACCGACGTCCACCAGATCGGCGCGTGAGCGTGGTATCCGCCCCGGACGGGGCGGCGGCGATGCCGTTCGGTCGGCGACTCCGGGAGGCGGTCGGCGCACGTGGCCCGCTCTGCGTCGGGATCGACCCGCACCCTTCCCTGCTCCAGGCATGGGGTTTGTCCGACGATGTTCGCGGCCTGGACATCTTCGCGACCAGAGTCGTCGAGGCGCTGGGTCGACAGGTCGCCGTACTCAAGCCGCAAAGCGCCTTCTTCGAACGGCACGGCAGCGCCGGGATCGCGGTGCTGGAGCGCTCGGTCGCGCGCGCGCGTGCCCTTGGTGCCCTGGTCCTGCTGGACGCCAAGCGTGGCGACATCGGATCGACGATGGCTGCGTATGCCGACTACCTCGATCCAGGTCATCCACTGGCCGTCGATGCGATGACGGTCAGTCCGTTCCTCGGGTTCGGCTCGCTGAAGCCTGCCGTGACAGCCGCGGAGAAACACGGTGCGGGTCTGTTCGTTCTCGCGCGTACGTCCAATCCGGAGGGCGGCGAGGTTCAACTGGCCGGCTCACCGGCCGGCCCGTCGGTTGCCCAGCGGATCATCGGCGCCGTCGCTGCGCTCAACGCCTCGGCCAGTCCCGATGGGTCGATCGGCGTCGTCATCGGAGCGACGCTGCCGATCCTCGACGTGGACATCTCGGTGCTGGGTGGTCCCCTGCTGTGTCCGGGACTCGGCGCGCAGGGCGGCGACCCCACCCACCTGCAAGGGTTGTTCACCGGGTTTCGCGGGGTGGTGCTGCCGAGCAACTCGCGCGAGATTCTGGGCCACGGCCCCGACCTCGACGCCGTACGCGAAGCCGCCAGCAGGGTGGCGGCCGCTCTCGCGGCCGCAGCCTGATGGCTGCGAGGTCAGACGCGCGGTACCTCGGTTCCACCCACCGAGCACGGGGTCAGACGCGCTGCACCCTGGCCGAGACCCGCCGCAGGATCAGGCGCGGGGGATAGCCACCTCCAGTAGGCGGGCACTTCCGGGTACGAGCTCCGCCCACGGTTCGGCCAGCGTCAGGACGGCCAGGCAACCGGAGGGAAACGATGACCGAAGGCTCCCCAGCGCCGCCGCGTCGCTCGCCTCGGGATCTGCGAGCAGGTCGGCAAGCTCGGGGATGGCAGGAGCGTGTCCGATGACAAGCAGCTTGCGAACTCGCTCGGGGATCTCGGCAAGGACGTCGAGGAGCAGGACAGCCTCCCCGTCGTACACCCGCTCGTCGAAGCGCACCTTGTCGGCCGCGACTCCGGCGGTTTGGATGTCGCTCCACGTCTGGCGGGTCCGGGTCGACGGGGAGGACACGACAGCACCGAAGTCGTGCCCGGCTTGGGCCAGCCACCTCCCGATCGCCGACGCATCGGCGTGGCCCTCGGCGGACAGTTCCCGGACAGCATCGGTTGCACCCTCGCCTTCGGCACGGGCATGCCTGACCAGGACAAGGGTCCGACGAGTGGTGTCAGTCACGGGATCAGCCTCCCATCCCGCCTTCTCCGAATCGAGATTGACGTGGCTGAGCCAGGAATGCACTGAGCCGGGCAGCGAGCTCGTCCGGAGCGTCCTCGGCCATGTGGTGGCCGCTGTCGATGGGCCCACCGCTCAGCGCGGTCGTCCATGGTTTCCAGATGGCCAACACGTCTCCGTGCAAGTCGGTCAGATCGTCCCGGCGCGACCACACAACCAGCGTCGGGCAGGTGATTCGGCGGCCGGCGGCACGGTCTGCTTCGTCAGCTGCTCGATCCGGGCCGAGGCCGGCGCGGTAATCCTCCAGCATCGCGCGCACGGTCGCCGGGTCGTGGATCGCACGGGAGTAGTCGGCGTGGTTCTCGGCACCCATCCGCGCCGGGTCGCCGCCGTACCAGGCATCCGGGTCGGCCAGGATGGCCTGCTCGGGCTTGTCGGGCTGGGCGAAGAAGAACCAGTGCCACCATGCCGTGGCGAAGCGGGCATCGACCCGGTCCAGCGCCTCGCCGATCGGCACGCTGTCAAGCACCGCCAACCGGGTCACGGATTGGGGCGCGTCCAGGGCCAACCGCGCC
Source organism: Geodermatophilaceae bacterium (assembly GCA_050999295.1). GTDB lineage: Bacteria > Actinomycetota > Actinomycetes > Mycobacteriales > Geodermatophilaceae > JACCQS01. The sequence goes on from JBPCPI010000258.1 coordinate 6,373, forward strand.
GCGACGTAGCTCCCACGGTCGTGGCCGACGACTGCGAAGCGGGCGTGTCCGAGGTGACCCATCAGGTTTCGCACGTCCTGCGCCATTGTCCGTTTGGAATAGGGAGAGTGGTCGGTTGTCGTCGGTGGCTTGGTGGACTGGCCGTAGCCACGCAGATCCGGGCAGACCACAGTGTGTCCGGCGGCGACCAGCAACGGCGCCACCCGATACCAGGTGGTGTGCGTACGCGGGTGCCCGTGCAGGAGGACGACCGGCTCGCCGACGCCGCCGTGACGTACCCGAAGATGCACGCCCTCACCGACCGCGACCCACTGCTCGACGAACCCCTCGAACATGCGACTCATCATGGCCCAAGGCAGCAGAGCGGGTGCTGGAGCGAGCCGAACTGGTCGGCGCCATCGCGAAGTGGACGGTCGAGTGAGATTGCTGGGCCGGAGCGGTGGCGGCGGGTCGAAACATCTGGCCTCGGTGTCGATAGGTTGCACGGATGCCAGTGCCGTCCCTGACTGCCGAACAGCGCGCGGCCGCCCTGGCGAAGGCAGCCGCCGCGCGCAAGGACCGGTCCGAACTGCGGGCCAAACTGCGCAGCGGCAAACTTGGTCTGGCCGAGCTACTGGACAGCTCAGCGGCGAGTCGGGACGCGACGGTGACTAAGATGCGGGTCTCGGCACTGCTAGAGGCACTCCCAGGAGTCGGCAAGACGCGGGCCGCACAGATCATGGAGCGCCTCGACATCGCCGCCAACCGTCGGGTCGGTGGCTTGGGGGTCCATCAACGACGGGCGCTGGTCGCCGAGTTCGAGCGGCGGGCCAATGCGCAGCGAGCGCGTACGTACTCCCGAGCCTCCCGGATGGGTGCCAGCGCCGAGCCCGGTACGTGAGCAAGGCGCCGCAGACCCCCGGCCGCCTGACCGTGCTGTCCGGCCCATCGGGGGTCGGCAAGGGAACGGTCATCGAGGCAGTGCGCCGCAAGCATCCCGACATCTGGGTCTCGGTGTCGGTGACGACGAGATCGGCTCGTCGAGGTGAGATCCCCGGACGGACCTACCACTTCATCGACGGCCTTGATTTCGACGACCTGATCGCGCGTGGCGAGCTGCTGGAATGGGCGGACTACACCGGCCGCCGGTACGGGACGCCGCGCGTGCCGGTGGAGGAGATGCTGGCCTCCGGGAGGCCAGCGCTGTTGGAGATCGACCTCGACGGGGCCCGGCAAATCCGGCGCGAGCTACGCGATTCCCAATTGGTCTTCCTCGCACCGCCCAGCTGGGAGGAGTTGGTCCGCAGGCTGCGGGGACGGGGGTCGGAATCTGACGAGCAGGTGTCTAAACGACTGGCCAAGGCACGCGAGGAAATGGAGGCCGCGAAGGAGTTCGACGTGGTCCTGGTCAATGACGACGTGGATCGGGTGGCAGACGAACTCGCCGACCTGGTCACCACACCTACGTAGCCCGACGGTTCCCAACGCCAACTTGGTAGTCTGGGAGCATCCCGCGCGTCGGCGCCTGCTGCCGACAGCTCACAGGAGTACTTCGTTGTGGGCATCCCGGGAGTGCCACTGTGTTTACTCCTGAGGCAACCTGCCCCCGAAAAGATTGGTCGACAGTGTCCGGTGTCGCCGCCGCTCCCGAAGGCATCACGAACCCCCCGATCGATGAACTGCTGGAGAAGACCAGCTCGAAGTACGGGCTGGTGATCTTCGCGGCCAAGCGCGCCCGGCAGATCAACGCCTACTACAGCCAGCTCGGTGAGGGTCTGCTCGAGTACGTCGGCCCGCTCGTCGACACTGCTCCGCAGGAGAAGCCCCTGTCGATCGCGCTGCGTGAGATCAACGAGGACCTGCTCGTCCACGAGCAGGGCGAAGCCTAAGTCGCGCAGCACGTTCGATGGCGCGCGTCGTCCTGGGAGTCGCCGGCGGCATCGCCGCGTACAAGTCCGCGTTTCTGCTGCGCCTGCTGACCGAGGCCGGCCACGACGTCCGGGTCGTCCCGACGGCCAGTGCGCTGCGCTTCGTGGGTGCCGCCACCTTCGAGGCGCTGTCGCACCATCCGGTGACCGCCGAGGTCTTCGACGATGTCGACCAAGTGGCGCACGTGCGGATCGGTCAGGAAGCTGACCTGATCGTGGTCGCCCCGGCAACGGCCGACCTGCTCGCCAGAACCGTCCACGGCCGAGCCGATGACCTGCTCGCCGCCACCTTGCTGATGGCGCGATGCCCGATCCTGCTGGCCCCGGCGATGCATACCGAAATGTGGCAGCATCCGGCGACGGTGGCCAATGTCGGCACTCTTCGGGAACGTGGTGTCCTGGTCATCCCCCCGGCGCAGGGGCGCCTCACCGGCACCGATAGCGGTCCTGGGCGACTCCCCGAACCCGCCGAGATCGCCGAGCTGGCGGAGTTGGTCCTGCGCGCCGGACCGGAAGCGCTGCGCCCCGATCTGGTCGGCCGCCGGGTGCTGATCAGCGCGGGCGGCACCCGCGAGCCCCTCGATCCGGTCCGGTTCCTGGGCAACCGCTCCAGCGGCAAGCAGGGTATCGCCCTCGCCAGCGTCGCCGCCGCGAGGGGGGCCGACGTCACGCTCGTGGTGGCGAACGTGGACGCGCCGGCGCCGGCGGGCGCGCGGATGATCGAAGTGTCCACCACCGACCAGCTGCGGGTCGAGATCGCCCGGGAGGCCAAGCAGGCCGATGTGGTGGTCATGGCCGCCGCTGTTGCCGACTTCCGCCCGGCGATCGTCAGTGGCAGCAAGATCAAGAAGGCTTCCAGTGACCCGGAACCGATCGCCTTGACCCGTAATCCGGACATCCTGCGCGAACTGGTGACCAACCGACACCCGGGCCAGGTCCTTGTCGGCTTCGCTGCTGAGACCGGTGATGGCGAAGGGACCATCCTGGAGCACGGGGCGACCAAACTCGCTGCCAAAGGCGTCGACCTGCTCGTGGTGAACGAGGTGGGTGCGGAGCTTGCCTTCGACCGGCCGGACAACGAGGCGACGATCCTGTCCGCCAACGGTCAGCAGACCTCGGTACCGCGCGGGCCCAAAGCGGTCCTGGCAGCCCGGGTCTGGGATCTGGTGAGTGCTCGGCTTTCCGATCCCGATCCTGGCCCCCGCTAGACTGCACCGACCTCTGGCACGACCGGTCCATCCCCTCGTAGCCGCGTGCCCCTTCAAGCCGCTAGGAGAACTCCCCTTGTCACGCCGCCTGTTCACCTCCGAGTCCGTCACCGAGGGACATCCGGACAAGATCGCCGATCAGATCTCCGACACCATCCTCGACGCGCTCCTGGCTCAGGACTCTGCCAGCCGGGTTGCTGTGGAGACCATGGTCACCACCGGACTCGTCCACATCGCCGGTGAGGTGACCACCTCCGCCTACGTCGAGATCCCCAAACTGGTCCGGCAGACCATCCTCTATATCGGGTACGACTCGTCGAAGAAGGGCTTCGACGGCGAGAGTTGCGGGGTCAGCGTCTCGATCGGCGCCCAGTCACCCGACATCGCCCAGGGTGTCGACCGTGCTTATGAAACGCGGACCAACGAGTCGGTGGGCATCGCAGTGCCTGCCCAAGAACCGGATACTGGTGAAGCCGCCGAGGAGGACGCCATCGCCCGGCAGGGCGCCGGTGATCAGGGCCTGATGTTCGGCTACGCCTGCGACGAGACCCCCGAGCTGATGCCGCTGCCGATCGCGCTGGCCCACCGGTTGGCCCGACGGCTGTCGGCTGTACGCAAGGACGGCACCGTTCCCTACCTGCGTCCCGACGGAAAGACCCAGGTCACTGTTGAGTACGTCGACAACAAGCCGGTCCGCGTCGACACCGTCGTGGTCAGCTCGCAGCATGCCGAAGACATCTCGATCCCGGATCTGCTCACACCCGACGTCGCCGAGCACGTGGTCGAGCCCGAACTCGCCGCACTCGGGCTCCCGACCGATGGATACCGGCTGCTGGTCAACCCGACGGGCAAGTTCGTCATCGGTGGACCGATGGGCGATGCCGGGCTCACCGGACGGAAGATCATCGTCGACACCTACGGCGGGATGGCTCGGCACGGCGGAGGAGCTTTCTCCGTCAAGGACCCCTCCAAGGGCGACCGCTCGGGCGCGTACGCCATGCGCTGGGTGGCAAAGCACGTGGTGGCAGCCGGCCTGGCCCAGCGGTGCGAGGTCCAGGTGGCCTACGCGATCGGAACTGCCGCTCCCGTGGGACTGTTCGTCGAGACATTCGGCACCGGGAAGGTGGACGACGACACGCTGCAGGAAGCAATCACGTCGGTGTTCGACCTGCGTCCGGGCGCCATCATCCGCGATCTGGTCCTACTCCGCCCGATCTACCGGCAGACGGCGGCCTATGGCCACTTCGGTCGCAAGGACGGCACCTCCACCTGGGAGCAGACGCCCCGGATCGACGAGCTTCGCGCCGCCGTCGGCGCGTAGCCCGGCCGCTGTCCGACCTGGCCGGTGTACTCACTCCTGTGAGCAGCGGCCGCGACAATGCCGTCGCGCTGAGCATCGCCCGCGTCTGCATCGACTCACCGCTGACCCATCTCGACCGGCTCTTCGACTACCAAATCCCGGAGGAATTCGGCGAACAGGTCACTCTCGGATGTCGAGTGCGGGTGCGGTTCTCCGGACGGCTGCTAGACGGCTATGTGCTGGACCGGACCTCGACCTCCGACCACGTCGGACGCCTGGCACCACTGATCAAGGTCACGTCGCCGGAGTCGGTGCTCTCACCGGCAGTCGCGCGCCTCACCCGGGCGGTTGCCGATCGGTACGCCGGAACCCATTCCGACGTGCTGCGACTGGCCGTACCTCCGCGGCGTGCCAGGCCGGAGAGAGAGCCTCCTGCTGAGCCAGTTCAGCCACCCGTCCGACCGCCCGTGCAGGGGTGGGGGCCCTACCCGCACGCCGTCGCCTACCTCGACGCGGTCGCTGCGGGCCGTCCGGTGCGGGCGGTCTGGACGCTGCGCCCTGGCGAGGACTGGCCCAGGCGCCTGGCTGAGGGCGCCGCAACCGCGGCAGCCGGCGGGCGCGGTGCTCTGGTCGTGCTGCCCGACGCACGCGACGTCGAACGGCTGGCTGTCGCGCTCCGCACATTGCTCGGCACGGGCGCCGCGTTCGTGGTCCTCAGTGCAGATCTCACCCCCGACGAGCGTTACCGCCGCTTCCTGGCCGTGCGGCGCGGCGTAGTCCGCATTGTGATCGGGACCCGAGCCGCCGCGTTCGCCCCGGTCGTAGACCTGGGTCTGGTGGCAATCTGGGACGACGGCGACGACCTGCACTCCGAGCCGCGCGCCCCCTACCCGCATACCCGCGAAGTCCTGCTGTTGCGGGCCCACTCGGACAACTGTGCGGCACTGATCGCCGGGTGGTCGCGCAGCACCGAGGCTGCCGTCCTGGTCGAATCGGGATGGGCACATGAGATCGCCGCGGAGCGCGACGAAGTACGCCGCACCGTCCCACGGATCCAGGCATCCGGCGATGACGTCGAGCAGTCCCGGGATCCGGCTGCGCGCTCGGCGAGGCTGCCGAGCCTGGCTATGCGCGTTGCGCGTGAGGCCTTGGCCGCCGGGGCGCCGGTGTTGGTGCAGGTGCCTCGCCGGGGGTACGTACCGGGCCTCGCGTGTGAGCGGTGCCGTCATCCCGCCCGCTGCCGGCACTGCTCGGGTCCGCTGGGACAGTCGGCGGCCGGTTCTACCACCCCGTCCTGTGGCTGGTGCGCACGCCCCGCGACGGCCTGGGAGTGTCCGTCGTGTGGAACCCGGCGGCTGCGGGTGACCGTCTCCGGAGCCGGGCGAACGTCGGAAGAACTGGGCCGCGCCTTTCCCGGTATACCGATCCGCAATTCAGGGCGCTCGACCGCTGCGGGCGTCCTTTCCGCCGTGGACCAAGGCCCGGCGCTGGTCGTCGCCACGCCAGGCGCTGAGCCCGTCGCCGACGGCGGATACGGCGCCGCGCTGCTGCTGGACAGTTGGGCACTGCTCGGGCGAGCAGATCTGCGGGCAGGTGAGGAGACGCTGCGCCGATGGCTGGGCGCGGCGAGCCTGGTCCGATCTGCTGGACGGGGTGGCCACGTCATCGTGATGGCTGACGGTGGTCACCCTGTCGTTCAGGCGCTGATCCGCTGGGATCCGGCCGGTCTCGCCGAGCGTGAGCTCGCCGAGCGCCGCGAACTCGGGTTTCCTCCTGCCGTCCGCATGGCCGTCCTCACGGCGACAGCGACGGCCTGCGAGGAGTTGCTCGCCCTGCTCGCTCTGCCATCCTCGGCCGAAGTACTGGGCCCCGTTCCGCTGCCCGAGCAGCAGCGAACCGGTCCTGGCGGCGCGGCCGAAGACGCGCATCCGGTCCAGCCGTCGGTGCGCTATCTGGTGCGCGCCGCGCGTGCCGACGGGGCTGCGCTGGCCATGGCGCTGCATGCCGGACAGGCGGTGCGCTCGGCCGCAAAGGCCAGCGAGCACGTCCGGGTTCAGCTCGACCCCGTCGACATCGGCTGACCTGGCCGAGTTGAGGCCGTGACCCGACGCTTCGATCAGCGCCCACCGACCCGACCGCCCACGATCTTCACCGGAGCGGTCGGATCCGCAGGCATTCCCGCGGCGCCAGTCAGTCGAGCAGCGCCCAGTCATAACTCAGCTCGTAGTGACTGGTGTCGAACTTCCACGACGCGACCCGGCGATCGGTGACTGGGGCGTTGCTCGACTCGAATGTGTGCAGTGGGCTCAACCGGCGGGTCGCGGCCGTGATCGGCGGAAATTCATCGTCTTCCCACCAACCGAGGAAGGTCGCCCACAGCTCACCCAGGATCCAGCCGACCAAGGCACCAATCAGTGCGCCCACGGCCTCGCCGATCCCTGGAATCACCGATCCCGCCGCAGCCCCGACAGCCGCGCCGAGCGCGGCCCCGACAGCGTCAGCGATTTCCCCCTTGACCTTGTCGAAGATCTTCTGCACGAACTCAGGGAACCCGCCGTTGTCCAGTTCAACCAGCAGCAGAGTCGCCGTGTAGGTGCGGGGCCAGCCCAGCTTGAGGTTCTTGGGGTTGGGCATGGTGATCGTGTCGTCGACGTCCCGGAAGACAACGAAGGTCCGCGGGTCGGGGGTGAAATCCCCCTTGATCCAGTTGGTGCCGAAGAAGCGCGTCTCGCCTGCGTCCATGTCGTTGCTGACGACGAAGGACGGGATTTTCACCGCCCTGCCGCCCCCATAGGTTCCGACGCCCGCGAGGCTGATTTCGTCGGAGCTGATTTCGTCGGTGTCGCTCTTGCAGTTGACCCAGTGCAGCCGCATCTCGACTCCGGTGAACGTGTCGATCTGCAGCTTTGGCTTTGGCTTGGGGAAGTGCAGCTTGGGCTTTGGCTTGGGCTTGACCGGAATCGTCGGCCTAGGGATGCCGACCGGGTGGGCAGTCGTGGGTCGGTTCGTCGCGCGGGTTAGCGTGGACGGAATGTCGCCCGGTCCGGCTGACCGGATCCCGATGTGCTCGTAGCTGACCGCCTCAAAATCGCCGGCCGCGGCCGCCTCGACCTGCGCGGGGGTGATCGAGAGCCTCCCGCGTCGGGACCGCATCTGTTCGGCGACCGGTTCGAGCAGGCGGAGGTCGGGGGCCTCCTGTGTGGCGCGAGCTCCTAGAGCGGCGTTCACTCCGCCATCGACCGCGCGCTGCGCCGCCGCGGCGCGAAACGCCGCCGGCTTGTCGAGGAACCGCCGGTGCATCAGTGCCTCGGTCGAGGATGCATCCGGCAAGCCGAACCGCTGTGGGTCGACGATGCTCGCCATAGCCTTTAACGCCGCAGCACGGTTCTGCGCCAGGACGCGCTCACCGATCTCGCGCAGGACGGGATCTCGAGGTGGCCCTACCAGTCCGGCGTCGAGTGTGGGCCGAAGTGTCGTGGGATTCGTCATGGTCGTTTTCCTTCCTAGCCGCCATCCCGGTTGTCGGGTGGTCGCCAGGAACGGTCCGCGCAGGCATTCAGGAATGATGAAGGCCGGCTGAAGGCGGCGTGCCGGCCGGGCCGGACGGCCCGGGATAGGGCGCGGGCTCGGCACCTAGTTCAGCCATCCTGCGGACGTAGTCGAGGTAGCACCGGCGGGACTGGCCGTGCCGTCGCAGTATGGCCAGTCCGGTGACAAGGGACAGATGAGCGGGTTCGTCGAAGGGATCGTGATCGATCAGGCGACGCCACCAGTCCAGGCTTCGGTCGACACGACCTGCCTGCTCGTCCGCCTCGGCCAGAGCCCGCAGCACGGACAAGTGCGTCGTTCGGACCTCCTCGCGCAGCGGTATCGACCAGTCCTCGTACATGTCCTCCTCGAGAAACTCACCGCTGTGCAGCTCGGCGGCGATCTCCAGATGAGGGATCGCTGCGGTTGGATCGCCGGCCCGGAACAGGCCGAGACCGGTGCTCGCGGAGTCGAGGAACTGCTCCACGTCCACCACCACCATGGCGGGATTCAGGCGCACCGAAGCCGCATTGGCGCTGACCGCATCCCGGCGCACATGCAGCACGCTGCGCACGGTTGACAGCGCGACGGACAGGCGGTTGGCCACGGCCGGATCCCGGTCGTCGGGCCAGAGCAGCTCGCTGAGCGCCTCCCGAGTGATCGGGCGGCCGCGACGGCTGACCAACACCTTCAACAGGTCCCGTGCCTTGCGTGACTGCCACTCCTCGGAGGCGACCACGATGCCGTCGCGCACCACGGCGAAGGCGCCCAAAGTGCGCAGTGTGAGCGCATCGTCTGACTCCGCGTTCGTTGCGGCGAGCAGCCCGGCGCCGATCGGAGGGCGCCACCGCACCCCAGACTCGCTCAGCACCCGCCGCGCATCGCGAGCATGGACCGGTCCGCCGCGAGTGGCGTGCCAGCTCGCCTCAGCCAGTCCGCAGGCCGCTTCGGCGATCGGGTTGCGCACCTCCGCCCATATCCGCCGGGCCTCGGCCAGCCGTTCTTCGCGGTCTAGCGCTGTTGGCGCTGCGGCGGCGGAGAGCTCGAGGGATTCCGCCAGGCCGGCCCGGTCGTGGCGTGCCGCGGCAAGTTCTGCCGCCGCCGCGGCATGCGCCCGAACCTCTGTGCGGTCGGTGTCGGCGGCCAGCCCGATCCAACCGGCCGCGAGCTCGGCAGCCACGGTGCCGAATCCGGTGGCTGCGTCGAGGGCTTTCGCAACCTCGACCTGCGCTTGACCGACGTCGGTGCCGGCGAGGGCACGGGCCAACCCAGCCCTGGCGGGGACGGCGGCTTGACGATCCCCCGAGTGCTCGGAGATGGCGACTGCCTCTCGATAGAGTGCGCAGGCGCGCACGAGTTCCCCACGCAGACGGTGCAGATCGGCGATATGCAGCAGGGGATAGGCCACCGCGGAGGACCCGAGCTGCTGGTACTCGCGGCGAGAACCTTCCAGATCGACAAGTGCTTCGTCGAGTCGGCCACAGCGAAGCAGCGCTTCGCCCCGGTTCGACAGGGCGAGTGCGTGGAAGTTGGCGAAACCGGCGAGTTCGGCCAGACGCGCCGCTTCGTCGAGTTCCTCGAGCGCCGTCGGGTAGGCACCCTCATCGGTGAGATGACTGCCGCGATTGACGCGCAGTCGCACGATCTGCAGGAGGTCGTTGGCCTGTTCGGCATGCCGCAGGCCGTTGCTGCTGTGCGCCGCCGAGGCCTCCCTGTTGCCTGCCACCTCCTCGACCATGGACAGGACGGTGTGCGCCGCCGCGCGGGCCCGTTGCCCCGCCACACCAGAGCCGGCCGCTTGTTCGGCGACCGACAGAGCACGCTCTCAGCTCCCGGGCGCGAGGATGTGCACCACGCACCCACTGCACCGTCGCTTCCCAGGCCAGCGCTTGGGCGCGGTCGGCCGGGTCACCACGGGAGGAATCGATGCGCTGGCATGCCGCAGCGGCATCGTCCAGGCGACCACGCAGGTAGTGGGCCATAGCCAATCGCCAGCCCAGACCCGCGTCCAGGATCGACTCGGTCGCGCCAGCTCGGTCGTACCAGGTCAGCGCAGCGATCCAATTACCCCGGACGAGCCTGGCATCCCCGGCCAGTCGGAGCAGGTCACCCGACACCGGCTCAGGCAGTTTCTCGACCGTGGATGCGACGAGATCGGCGTAGCCGTGGGCGACCATGCCCGCGCCGTGCCGGTTGAGCAGCGCCGCAATGGCCTCGTCATCGAGGGTTGGCAGCAATGCTTCCAGCGCCGCATGGTGCTGCCCCATCGACTCATGCCAGGCCGCGGCCTGACGGCGGATCTTGCGCAGCCGTGCCGTTCCGACGGGCCAGCGTGACAGCACCTGTCCGCGAACGAGGTCGTGCAGCTCGTAGGAGCTCTCCGTCTGTGTACGCACCCGCAGCGCCATGCCCTGCGTCACCAGCTCACGGAGCTGCCCGTCGGCGGCGCGGATCCCGAGCGCATCGGCGAGGTCTGGGGTGATCCGATCCAGCACGGCCAGGGCTTGCAGGATGCGCCGACGCGGGCCTTGTGTCGAGCCGAGCAACTCATCGGTGACTTGGTTCAGCACGGATCCCGGGTCAAGGGCCAGCCGCTCCAACATCTGCCGTCGCCCTTGGGGGGCGCAGGCGATCAGGGCCTGCCCAGTCAGGCGGACGGCGGCCGGCCAGCCGCGGGTCAGCGTCCACACGGATTCGATCAGCTCCTCATCGAGGTCCGGGACCAGCAGCTCCAGGGCCGCCGCGACCTCCTCGGAGGTGAATGCGAGAGCAGTCGCATCCACCTCGGCGATCTCGCTGTTACGGCTTCGTCGTTGCGCGGTGACCAAGGTTTCGGTCCGCGAGGAAACGATCAGGTGCAGTTGGCTTGGGAGGTGGCGGATCAACGGTGCCCAGAGCTGGTGGGTAGCTCCGCGCGCCGCATGGGCTTCGTCGACCACGAGCGCGGTGTCGATGGTCAGCCGACCGGCCAGCACATGACAGACGTGGGCGGCCAGCGTCTCGACCCGCTCATTTGACACCCGGCTTGCCTCGGTCCCCGCGGAGAGCGGGTCGAGCAGCGCACGGGGGACTCGTCCCGTGAACGACTGCAGCGCCGCGAGCACGTCCCGCAGCATCGCCAGCGGAGAAGTGTCATCTCGGTCCAGGGTCAGCCAGCCGACCGGTCCTGGTCCGTGCCTGGCCCAGGCCGCCAAGGTCGTGGACTTGCCGTAGCCTGCGCCGGCACGGACCAGGGTGAGTCGACGCGCCCACGCCTCGTCAAGCCGGGAGTCCAGACGGGGACGGCCCAGATGACCCGGTGGCTCGAGGGGCGGGCGCAATCGGGCGGGGTCAGAACGCCACATCGTCGGGGTGGTCGCGGCTCCCCGAGGCTCGCGACCGGGCAGGTGCTCGGCCATCGTGGTCTGCTCCTCGATCGGGTTCCTGAGGCTACGGCACCGGCGGTCCGGACCTTCCACCTGGATTGCACCCGTGGGAGCCCAAGCAAGCGAGCAACAGCAAGCTCAGCTCAGGGTGTGCACCTCGTGCGGGCGCCAAGTGCGCAGAGCAAGTCCGAGTGCAGTTGGATCCAGTCGCGACCTCGGCGCGGGCCGAGCACGAGGACGGCCGGATCCCTACACTCGATGCGTGAGTGTGACTCCCATTCGGCTCTTCGGTGACCCGGTGCTGCGTTCCCCCGCCGATCCGGTGACCAGCTACGACAAGGAACTGCGGCGCCTGGTCAAGGACCTCACCGAGACGATGCTCGACGTGGGGGGCGCCGGCCTGGCCGCTCCGCAGCTGGGCGTGAGCCTGCGCGTGTTCGCCTACTACATCGATGACGTCATCGGTCACCTGGTCAATCCGGTGCTCGATCTGGTCGGCGACGAGGAACAGGACGGCGAGGAGGGTTGCCTGTCCATCCCCGGTCTGTTCTTCGACTGCAAGCGGCACATGCATGTGGTTGCCAAGGGGATGAACGTGCACGGCGAGCCGGTCACACTCGAGGGCAGCGAGATGTTGGCCCGGTGCGTGCAGCACGAGACCGACCACCTCGACGGCGTGCTGTTCATCGACCGCCTCGACACCGAGACCCGAAGAGCCGCGCTCAAGGCCATCCGTTCCGCGGAGTGGAACGGCGAACATGCAGCCGAGGTCAAGGTCAGCCCGCACGGGCCGTTCGCCTTCGGGAGCGCACGAGCATTGCGCTGAACCTCCTTGAGCGGCTGTCCGACGTATCCGCTGCTGACCGGGCCGATCCGGACACTGTGTTCGAGGTCTTCTCCGGGTGGTGCGACGACCAGGGGCTGACCTTGTACCCGGCCCAGACCGAGGCACTGATCGAGGTCGTGTCCGGATCGAACGTCATTCTGTCCACGCCGACGGGATCGGGAAAGAGCTTGGTGGCCACCGGCGCCCATTTTTCGGCGTTCGCGCAGGGCAAGCGCACCTACTACACCGCCCCGATCAAGGCGCTGGTGTCGGAGAAGTTCTTCGCATTGGTCGGTGTCTTCGGCGCGGACAACGTCGGCATGTCCACCGGCGATGCCAGCGTCAACCCTCGGGCCCCGATCATCTGCTGCAACGCCGAGATCCTGGCCAATCTCGCACTGCGCGAGGGAGCCTCGGCCGACGTCGGCCAGGTCGTCATGGACGAGTTCCACTTCTCCGCCGATCCCGAACGCGGCTGGGCATGGCAGGTGCCGCTGCTGGAGTTGCCCCGGTCCCAGTTCCTGTTGATGTCGGCGACCTTGGGGGACGTCACCCGGTTCCGCGACGACCTGATCCGGCGTACCGGCAGGGACACCGCCGTGGTTGCCTCCGCCGAGCGGCCCGTCCCGCTCTACCACCACTACGTGACGACGCCGATCCATGAGACCACCGAGGAACTGCTGAGCACCCATCAGGCGCCGATCTACATCGTGCACTTCAGCCAGGCCGCTGCGATCGAACGTGCCCAGGCCCTGATGAGCATCAACGTCTGCACCCGCGGGGAAAAGGATCTGATCGCCGACCTGATCGGGTCCTTCCGGTTCACAGCTGGCTTCGGCAAGACGCTGTCCCGGCTGGTCCGGCACGGGATCGGTGTGCATCACGCCGGAATGCTGCCGAAATACCGGCGCCTGGTCGAAGTGCTCGCCCAAGCCGGACTGCTCAAGGTCATCTGCGGTACGGACACACTCGGCGTTGGGATCAACGTGCCGATTCGTACCGTGCTCTTCACCGGGCTGAGCAAGTACGACGGGACGAAGACCCGGTTACTGAGCGCGCGGGAGTTTCATCAGATCGCGGGTCGCGCTGGACGAGCTGGCTACGACCCGGTCGGCAACGTCGTCGTCCAGGCGCCGGACCACGTGGTGGACAACGAGCGAGCGCTGGCCAAGGCCGGTGACGACCCCA
>JBPCPI010000261.1:0-26781 GCA_050999295.1 Geodermatophilaceae bacterium
TGTCCCGTGAGCAGCTGCTCGTCGAGCTGGTGCTGGCGTTGGAATCCCGGTACGTCGCCTGGACCGGGGCCGCCGGGGACGCCGAGGCCAGCGCTGTGCTGAGCGACTACCGGGCGGCCTGTGCAACCTTGGGCCGCGTCGTGGAGGTCCAGCTTCCGCACGCCAAGGTACTGCGTGGGACTGCCGAGGCGATCGACCCCTCCGGTGGGCTCCAGCTACGCACGCCGGACGGCACGCTGACCACAGTGGTCGCCGCGGACGTGGTGCACGTACGGCCCGGAGAGCAACCGCCCCCTTCGTCGTGATCTTGACCTTGTGGTGGTTCTGAGCCGCTTTGCACGGCGTGTCCCCGCAATAAGGTCAAGATCACGACAGGTGTTGCGGTGGTAGGCACCCGAGCATCGGTACGCCATGCTGGGCGGGTGGCATTTCCCGAGAACCTGCTGGCCGGTGACGAGAAGGTCGTCAAGCATCTGCATCCGCATTGGTTGACCGTCTTCGTGCCGACCGTGCTGTTCATCCTCGTGGTGGGCATCGCGTCGTTCCTCGTTGCGGTGATCCCGGACGGCGACGCCCAGGACATCCTGCGGATCGTTGTGATCGCCCTGGCCGTCCTCGTCCTCATCCTGCTGGTCGTCATACCTGTCCTGCGCTGGCGAACGACGCATTACGTGATCACCACCCACCGGGTGATGGTCCGCTTCGGGATCCTGAGCCGGCACGGCAAGGACATCGGGCTGTCCCGGATCACCGACGTCTCCTACACGCAATCGCTGTGGGACCGGATCATCGGAGCAGGGACGCTGACCATCGAGTCCGCCGGCGAGGGGCCGCCGCAGGTCTTCGCGAACATCCCGAACTCCGATGACACCCAGCAGCTGATCAACCACCTCGTCGAGCAGGACGAGCAGAACCGGGCCCGCGACAGTGCGCAGTACGTCGGCGAAGCCTACCGCGACCAGGAGGATCCGCCCCGCCGCTGACCCGGCAGGCTTGGCAAAAGCACAGTCGCCGCCTGCTCACCAGCCGAGTTCGGCGCAGCCCTGGTGGTCGGCGGGTTCGATCTGCAGGGTGGCATGGGCGATCCCGTACCGGCTGCGCAGCAGCTCTCGTGCCTGATCGAGGACTCCATGGCTGTCGGCGAGGTCCTCGGTCACGAGGTGCACAGTGGCGACGTGCATCCCCGAGGTCAGCGTCCAGAGGTGCAGGTCATGAACGCCCTGGACGCCGTCGACCGAGGCCAGTTCCGCGGCCACCGCATCCGGGTCGATCCCGGCCGGAACGTGTTGGGCGAGGACGGCCAGCACCTGGCGGCCGAGCGAGATGGCCCGCACGACGACGAACAGCCCGATAGCCAGAGCGACCACGGTGTCCCAGACCGGCGACCCGGTTGCCGCCACGAGTGCTCCGGCGACGAGAACGCCGACCGAACCAGCGGTGTCGGCGACGACTTCGAGGTAGGCGCCCCTGACGTTCAGGCTCTCCCCGGCGCCGACCCGCAGCATCAGCAGAACCACGACGTTGATACCGAGTCCGATCGCCCCGACGATCAGCATGGGGCCGGCGGCGACCTCGGCGGGAGACCCGATCCGGCGAACCGCCTCGATGAGAACGAAGGCCGCGGCACCGAGCATCAGGAGTACGGCAAGCAGGGAGGCGAAGACCTCGGCGCGGTAGGAGCCGTACGTACGCCGTCCGGTCTTGTCCTCCCGGGTCGCGATCCGAGTTGCGACGAGGGCAGCGCCGAGAGCGACCACATCTGCGGCCATGTGCCCGGCGTCGGAAATCAGAGCCAGTGATCCGGAGAGCAGCCCGAAGACCAGTTCGACGACGAAGAAGGCCGCGATCAGCCCGAACGCCGCCGCCAACCGCCGGCGATGGCGGGCACCCGCGTGACCCGCGGCAGGACCGTGCGCATGGTTGTGCGAGCCAGGACTTCCGGTCGCCATGCCGCTAGATCCGTTCCGGGTGCGCCGCTGATCTGACCCCAGCCAGGTGGGGTTGCGGGCTCTCGCCTGGCCGCTCGCCGGTGTGCTGGGTGTGGGTGAACCCGAGATCCAGGAGCATGCGGACATGGGAATCGGCAAGTCGGTAATAGGCGCGACGCCCGTTCCGGCGTGCGCTGACCACACGGTGGGCGCGCAGCAGCCGCAGCGCGTGCGAGGTCGCCGACTCACTCATCCCGGTCAGTGCCGCGAGGTCGCACACGCACAACTCGCCGTCGATCATCGCCACCAGGAGGCGCAACCGATTCGGATCGGAGAGCAGATCGAAGATGTCGGCGGTATCGATGACCTCGTCCTCGGGTGGCATCCGTTCCAGGACGTCTTTCACGCGGGCGGCGTCCACGACCGGCACAGCGCAGCCGTCGACCGACGAGAGCGTGTCGTATGAGGAACTGTTCATATGTGACCGACAATAGGGCATCCGGCACTCCCGGCAATCAGCCATCCGCAGGTGCCCCGAGCGAGTCCTTTCCGGCGCTAGGCCGCGCATAGTCGCGGCGCGCCCTGCGTGCCGCTGCGGTTTTGTCGGGGCCCGCAGTTAGCGTCCGAGCATGCGGCTGCTGCACACTTCGGACTGGCACATCGGCCGGTCCCTGCACGGCGCAGACCTGCTGGCCGACCAGCAGCAGGTCCTCACCGGACTGGCCGACCTGATCCGCGCCGAATCCATCGACGTGGTCGTCGTCTCCGGTGACATCTACGACCGGGCCATTCCGCCCGCCGCCGCAACCGCGGTGCTGGACCGCGTCCTGACCACCCTTCGGGGCGCCGGGGCCCAACTGGTCATCACGCCCGGCAACCACGACTCCTCGATCCGGCTCGCGTACGCGGCGGCCCTGCTGGCGGCAAACGGGGTGCACCTGCGCACCAGCGTGGCGCGGCTCGACGAGCCGGTGCTGTTCGAGGACGAGCACGGCACGGTCGGGATCTACGGGATCCCGTATCTCGAACCGGACCTCGTCAAGCAGGCACTCGGGGTGCCACAGGCTCGCGGCCACGCCGATGTGCTGGGTGCGGCCATGGACCAGATTCGGGCGGATCGGGATCGCCGCGGATTGACCAGGACCGTCGTCCTTGCCCACGCCTTCGTCGCTGGAGGCGCGAAGGGCGACAGCGAGCGGGACATCAGCGTCGGCGGAGTCGAGGTCGTCCCGGCCGGGATCTTCTCCGGAGTCGACTATGTCGCGCTCGGCCATCTGCACCGGGCGCAGGCGATCGCCACCGGCATTCACTATTCCGGCTCACCGTTGGCCTATTCCTTTCCCGAGGCCGACCAGGTGAAGTCGGTCAAGCTGGTTGACATCGGTGCCGAGGGCCTGGCTGCTGTCGAGATCCACCCACTCGACCGGCCCCGAGGTCTGGCCACCCTGACCGGAACTCTCGACGACCTGCTCACCGATCCAGGCCACGATGCGCACTCCGAGGACTACGTCAGCGCACAGCTGCTGGACGCCACCCGGCCGGTCGATGCCATGCGCCGGCTCCGCGGGCGCTTTCGGTACTGCGTACATCTGGACTGGGCACCGGCCGCAGACAACGACCAGGACTGCCGCAGCTATGCCGAGCGGCTTGTCGGGCGCAGTGATCTCGCGATCACCACCGACTTCGTCCGCCACGTTCGGGCGACACCGGCCAGCGCCGCGGAAACCGACCTGCTGTCGGTCGCTCTGGCGGCCGGGCGGGCGAGGGAGGCTGCCTCATGAGGGTCCACTCGCTCACCGTGACCGCCTTCGGACCATTCGCCGCCGGCGTGCACGTCGACCTCGATGACCTCAGTCGCGATGGGCTGTTCCTCCTCTGCGGGCCGACGGGGGCGGGCAAGACATCGTTGCTCGACGCCATCGCCTTCGCCCTGTACGGACGCGTCCCCGGAGCGAGGGGTCAGGAGAAACGGCTGCGCAGCGATCACGCTCTGGACTCGGTTCGCACGGAGGTCGTCTGCGAGTTGACCCTGCGCGGCGATCGGGTACGGATCACCCGTCGGCCCGAACAGGTACGCCCCAAGGCGCGCGGCGGGGGCTCGACCAAGGACCAGGCCCTGCTGCACGTCCAGCGCCAGGTGAACGGGGCATGGGAGCCGGTCAGTACCCGCCTGGACGAGGGCGGGGAGTACCTGCGCGAGATGATCGGATTGAGCCCGGAGCAGTTCTGGCAGGTCGTCCTTCTGCCGCAGGGGGAGTTCGCCGAGTTCCTCCGAGCCGAACCCGATCAGCGCGCAAAGGTGCTCGAGACACTCTTCGACGCGCGGCGCTTCACCGACGTGGAGGACTGGCTTGCCGAACACGCCCGCACGGCCCGGGCCGAGCTGGCGGTGGCAGAGGACGGGGTGGACCGACTGCTGCACCGGGTCGAGCAGGCTGCGCGAGGCCCGAGCGCACCAGTGACTGACGACGGGTTCCTGTCGCGGCCGGCGACCGAGGATCCCGAGCACGTCCGCGGATACGTCACGAACCAGCTGGCCCGGGCGCAGGCTCAGCTGACCTTGGCGAGCGAAGCGGATTCGGCGACCAAAGCAGCACTCAGCGGTACGGAAACCGGCTGCGATCGGGCCCGACGTGCGGTGCGCGCGGTGGAGCGGCTGATGGCGGCCTCCCGGCAGCGGGACCTCGTCGACGACCGTGCCGGTGCGCTGGCCGAACAACAGACCCAGCTCGCGGCAGCCACGCGGGCCGAACCGCTACGTCACATGCTGGAGGCGGATTCCGCGGCGTGGGCGCAGGTTGCGCATACCGCTGGGCAGGTAGCTGACACCTACGTCGAGCTGTCCCGCCTAGACGCTGGTGAGCTAGGCCCGGTCCAACTGCTGTGCGGTGTCGATCAAGGGTCCGGCCTACTGGAACTGCGGAGCGTCTCGGGCAGCGAAACCGCTGTCGCCGGACTGCGCCGATGGAGCCGGGCCCTGCGTGTCGAGATCGCCCGACTGGCAGATCTCGAGACGGAACTCGCCCCCCTCGAAGCCGACGAGCGGTGCCTGGCCGCGTTGGTCGAGGCACAGGACAGTCGGCAGGCAAACCTCGACGACTTGACGGAGATCAGCAGCCAGCTGCCGGCCGCGCTGGCTGATCTCGAGGCGCGCCGTGATGCAGCACGCGTATCCGCGGCTGGAGCGAAGCCCGCGGCCAAGGCCCTGACGGCAGCCCAGGAACGGCTGGACGCGGGGACGCGGGCCAAGGAGCTGACCCAGCTCATCTCCGCCGCCAGAGCCGAGCAAGTGAAGGCCGAACGGTCGGCTTTGACGGCGAAAGCCCATTGGCTGTCCCTGCGCGAAACCCGCCTCGCCGGCATCGCAGCCGAGCTCGCTGGTCAGCTCACAGACGGGCGGGACTGCCCGGTCTGCGGTTCGCCCGAGCATCCCGCGCCAGCCGAGCCGACTGCGACGATCGTGACGGCCAGCGACGAGCGGGCCGCAGCGGAGTGCTACGAACGCCTGGAGGAGACCAGGGAGCTGGCGGCTGCCCGTGTGATCGAGCTGCGAGGAGCCCTCGAGGTCTGCTCCTCGGTGACGTCCGGGGCAACGCTGACGGCCCTACGCCAAGAGCTTGCGGCTGCCGGGAGCACCGACCTGGCTGCTCGGGCTGCTGCCGAGCAGCTGCCCACGCTGATCGCCGAACATGGCGCCCTGGTGGCCGGCCGCGCGGAGCTTGCGGAGCAAACCACGAAGCTGACCGACGCCCAGACTGCCGATCGAGCGGCTGCCAAAGAGCTCAGCAGCCGGGTTCGGTCCGGCCGCCTGCGCCTGGACAAGGCTCGGGGACAGGACGAGTCGCTGGCCGCCCGCCGGGACAGGCTGGCCGTCCTCGCCGATGCGGCCGATGCCCTCGAGCAGGCATGGGCTGCACATCAGCTGGCCAGGACTGCAGCGGACGGCATCCGCACCGGTCTCGAAGAGCGGTTGCGGAGTGCGGACTTTCCCGGTGTCTCCGCCGCGTTGGCGGCTCTGCTCGACCAGGTAACTCGTGACGAGCTCAGCACAGCGATCCGGGATCATGAAGACGCCAGGACCGGCGCCAGCGCCGAACTGCTCGCGGCCAGTGCGGACCTGCGGGCTGCCCTGTCCGAGTTGGCGGCGAGCGTCCCTGAGACCGAGTTTCCCTCGGCGGAGTTACCGACCCTGGAGGTCGCCGACCTTTCGCGTCGAGTCCGCGACATCCGTACCGCCCTGGACGCCGAGCATCGGGCGGCTGCCCAGGTCCGGGACCGGGCGGTGGGCGCGATCAGCCGCGCTCGTGCGATCAGGGATCAGCTGGGCGAGCTGCACGTACTGCTGGACCAGGCGTTGGCCGACTGTGACCCACTGCGAGCCGCCAGCAACCAAGCCACCGCTCTGGCCGCTCTGGCGGCGGGCGGCGGGGCGAACCTCAAGAAGATGCGCCTGCGCTCGTACGTGCTCGCGGCTCGACTCGAACAGGTCGCCTCGGCTGCGACGGCGCGACTGCGCCAGATGTCTAGTGGTCGATTCGGATTCGTGCACTCCGATGACCTGCGCGGCGGAAATCGACGCAGCGGCTTGAGTGTGGACATCCTGGACAGCCACACCGGGACCCAGCGCCCGACCAAGACTCTGTCGGGCGGGGAGAGCTTCATGGCCGCGCTGGCGCTGGCCTTGGGCCTGGCCGATGTCGTCACCGCCGAGTCGGGGGGCATCACGCTGGACACGCTGTTCGTCGACGAGGGGTTCGGCAGCCTCGATCCGGAGGCCCTGGACGCGGTGATGACCGTGCTCGATGAACTGCGCCAGGGTGGCCGGGTCGTGGGCATCGTCAGCCACGTGGAGGAGCTGCGCACCCGAGTCCCGATGCAGCTGCAGGTCCAGACCAGTTCGCACGGCTCGACTCTGGACCAGTCTGAGCCGGTAGCCACCGCGGCCGGGCTGCTAGCGGGCTGACTTTGACGGCTGGCGCCGGAACGCTTGACGGAGTCGCCTACGGTTTCTCCCGCCGATGTCGAGGATCATGCGAGGGCTCCGACTCAGCTGTGACAGTGCCCATCGGGGCACCGAATCCAGGGAGGAACGAGATGAAGTACATGGTCATGATGTTCGGGGACGCGGGGACCATGATGGAAACGGCCTCACCGGAATGGATCCGGGAGATGATCGGGTTCATGGTCCAGATCGACAAGGACCTCACCGAGTCAGGGGAGCTCGTGTTCCAAGCGGGCCTTGCCGATGGCAGCACGGCGAAGGTCGTCAGCCTCGAGAACGGCGTCCCCATCGCGACCGACGGGCCGTTTGCCGAGGCGAAGGAATCGCTCATCGGCTATTGGGTTCTCGATGTCGAGAATGAGGCGCGGATCATCGAGTTCGCCGGCCAGATCGCCGCGTACTCGAACAAGGTCGAGGTGCGCCAGGTCATGGACGCACCTCCGGACGTGTGAGGACCGACACCCGTACCGAGGACCTGTTGCGCGAACTCGCGCCGCAGGTCCTCGGGACGTTGGTACGGCGGCACGGTCAGTTCGATGCCTGCGAGGACGCGGTGCAGGAGGCGTTGCTGGCCGCGTCAGGGCAGTGGGCAGAACACGGGATCCCGCGTGATCCGCGATCTTGGCTGCAGACGGTCGCCTCGCGACGGTTGGTCGACACGTGGCGCAGCGAGAGTGCCCGGCAGCGGCGGGAGGAGACCGCTGCGGCTCTTGAGCCGACCAATCCCGGCCAACCGGCGGCCGAGGACGACACGCTCAGCCTGCTGTTCTTGTGCTGCCACCCGTCTCTGTCAGTCCCGTCGCAACTCGCGCTGACACTGCGTGCGGTCGGCGGCCTGACGACAGCCGAGATCGCCCGTGCGTTTCTGGTTCCGGAGGCAACGATGGCGCAACGCATCAGCCGGGCGAAGCAGTCGATCAGGGCTGTTGGGCTGCGTTTCGAACTTCCGGCGGAGTCCGAGCGGGCCGAGCGTCTGAGGGTCGTCCTGCACGTGCTGTATCTCGTCTTCAACGAGGGCTACCTGACCAGCTCAGGGCCGGGTCCGCATCGGGCCGACCTCACCGCGGAGGCGATCCGACTGGCGCGCCTGCTTCATCGGCTTTCGCCCGGGGAGGCCGAGGTTGCCGGTCTGCTCGCCCTGCTGCTACTGACCGATGCTCGGCGGGCAGCCCGTACCGAGATGGACGGCTCGCTGGTGCCTCTCGCCGAACAGCGCCGGGATCTCTGGGATGCCGCCCAGATCGATGAAGGGATCGCGCTGATCACCCGGACTCTGGGTACGGCGCCGGTGGGCCCGTACCAGTTGCAGGCCGCGATCGCCGCCGTACACGACGAGGCGTCCAGTGCCGAGGAGACGGATTGGCCGCAGATCCTGGCGCTGTACGAGGTGCTCGAACGTGTCGCGTCCGGGCCGGTGGTCACTCTCAACCGGGCGGTCGCGGTTGCCATGGTCGACGGGCCGCGCGCCGGGCTGGCCCTGCTCGGCACCCTGGACACCGATTACCGGATGTCCCACACCCATCGCCTCGACGCGGTGCGAGGGCATCTGCTCGAGTTGGCCGGGGACCGGATCGCGGCGCGCGAGTCCTACCTTCGGGCGGCCCGGATGACCGCGAGCGTTCCGGAGCAGCGCTACCTGGCCCTACGCGGCGCCCAGCTGGCCTAGTTGCCGACCAGCAGGGTACGCCGGACGAACCATCCTCGGCCGTTCATCTGCAGGACGAGTTGCGCCCCACGATGCATCTGCCACTGCAGGAAGACCGTGCCGAGTTCCGAAGAACGGGTGGAGGGCTGCGCGTCGGTCACGGTCAGGACCGCAGTGAGCTCATCGCCGGCATACACCGGGGCGAACCAGCGCAGGGTGTCCATTCCCGGCGAGGTGTCCGCGGCCGCGTGGGCCAAGACGTTGTCGACGTACATCCGCATGAGCGCACTGACGGTGAAGAAGCCGCTGGCGATCAGCCGACCCCAACGCGAAGCCTCCGCTCGGGCTCGGTCCACGTGATACCACTGCGGGTCGAAACGCTCGGCGAAGGCGACCATCTCCGCCTCCTCGACGACCAGGGTTCCGAGCTCGAAGGTCCGTCCTGGTGTCAGGTCTTCGAAGTAGAGCGTCGGTTCGGCAGTGGAAGACACGGGGACACCGTGGCACAACCACGCCTCGTTGTTCATCTGGGACCTACGGCAGGGCCTTCTAGGTGTGTCCCGGTCGGTCTTGGCTGCCGTGTTCGAGGGTGACGCGGCCGCGGGCGACTGGTTCGGCATTCGACAGGGAGACGGTTTCGGGGTTTTCGCCGCCGCGGGTGACCCCGGAATCCCCGATCTGTCTAGGTGCCCAAGCGCCCGTCGTGTGCCAGCGCCAGGACCAGCAGGTAGCCCTCGAACAGGTCAGCTAAACCGAGACACACCACTAGTTTGCGTTTGGGGCCTGTCTGGTGATGCTGACTGGAGAAGCTGAGCTGCGACAGTTGTTGGTTTCCACTGACTCGTTCACGCGCAGCAGATCATCGGCGCACGCCAACAGGTAGTAGGTCCCAGGGGCGGCGTTACGCGGGACCCTCAGGCTGCGGCTGCCCTCATTGTCGGCGCCTGCGGCCAGGCCGGGCACGCCGCGACCGCCAATGAGCAACCGGTCGCCACTGTTGCGAACCTGATCGGCGGAAAGGTAGTAACGGGTCCTCGAGGTGCCCGCCGGCGCGCCCCCGCCGTTTGCGGTGGTGTCAGTCACCGAGAACCAGCCACCCCGCGCAGCATTCGGCGGGGGATCGCTGACCCCCAGGACACCCAGATCGGCGATCAGCGGATCACCGGGGCCACCGGGGGCATCGGGGGCATCGGGGGCCAGTGTGTCGCGAAGCGCGGTGTAGGCGGGTTTGAGGCTGAAGTCGCGGCGCACGAGACCGAAGTTCGACTCGAAGTCGTCGGCCTGGGTCCCGGTGTCGCGAAGGTTGTAGACGATTGCGGCCTTCACGCTGGAGTCGCCGGCCACCGCGGCGAAGCTGGCGACCGTGTTCGAAGCCTGTTCCTGCTCGCTCGTGCACCAGCCGGATCCAACCACGCAGGTCGACCAGCCGAACTCGGTCAGCCACAGCGGCGTGGTGTCGCCGGCCGCTCTCTGCAGCTCGCGGGCCCACTCCACGCCCGACCAGTTCCCCGCCGTCGGCGCACCTTCGTTGTAGGGATGCACGGCCAGGCCGTCGTAGTAGCCCTGAATGCCCAGCTCGTAGAGGCGCTCGAGGAACTCGCCGTTCATGTACGCCAGCGCGCCGGCCAGCACCTCGACGTCGGGGTTGCCTTCCTTGGCCGCGGGGTAGGCCGCCTTGAGGATGGCCGCGTACGCAGCCGGCTCATCGGGGGCGATGAAGAATCGATCGACATCGAGGTTAGGCTCGTTCCACACCTCGAGCGCGGCGAGCGCGGTGCCGTAGCGCGATGTCACGAAGCGTGCGATGTCGCCGTAGTCGCCCGCGTGAGTCGGCGGGTACATCTGCACGTTGCGGTTCCACCACTCGCCGGCACAGCCCTGCTTCAGCGACTCCGGCGCGGACGACGCCCAGCAGGGTGTATCGAACAGCGTGGCGATCACCTGCATGCCCCTCGCGCTGGCACCGTTCACGAACCGGTCGAGCTTGTCGAGGTACCACTGCGAGTACTGGCCCTTGCCGCCGGTCTCGAGCGAGCCCCAGCCGACGCCAGTCCGCACGACGTTCGCGCCAAGATCGAGGGCCATGTCCAGCTCGCGGTCCATGTCGGCGTCCGAGCTGTCCCACAAAGAGTGCAGCTGCACTCCGCGGAACTCTGTCCCCGCTGCCGAGGCAGCTGGCGGTGCTGCGGCGGCTGGACTTGCTGCGGCACCATCCGGTTCGGTCACGCCACCACCAGCAAGGCCAGAGACGATCAGTGCGGTGATGACCAGGAGCCTCTTCATTGGAAGAACCCTGGACCCGAACGCCATCTGGAACAACCCCCCCTTAGATTTCGGGGCACTCACCTGGCCTGAGCAAGAGCACGAGCCGGCCGAGCCCTGCTCCTGACCGAGCAAATAGTGATGCCCGCTGATCCGGGATTCAAGGAACGATCCTCAGAGACCGACGGTCTGGGCGGCAACCCTCAGATCGTCCGGTCGACCTCGACGAGCTCGGCGTCCGGCCACGGCTTGCACGCCCTCCTGGTCCTCGACGTCGCCCGGGCTGCTCGCCGACCAGCAACACCTTGGCGCTGGGCTCGCCGGTGGAGAACACCACTTGGGTCGCCGGCTCCCACAGCCCACAACCCCTGCAGGCCGGCGCCGCGTCCCGAAGGGGCCGGAACCTCGGCATCCTCGGGAACCCACTCTTGCGCACCCAGGCGCTGCACTTTCCGGCCGTCGTCGTTGCCTCGTCTCGGAGTCACCTGTCCACACTGGCACGACGACCGGAGGTGGCGCTCCAGCGTCCGTAGCATCGGATCATGAAGCCGGCACCCCTCGTCCAGCGGGTCTCCACGCTGGAGCTGTTCTTCGACCTGGTCTTCGTGTTCACGATCACCCAGCTGACAGCGGTCCTCCGCGAAGAGCCGACCCTGGTGGTCGCTCTGCACGTTGTCCTGATGCTGGCGATCATCTTCTGGATGTACGGCGGCTACGTCTGGCTGACCAACGCCGTGTCCGCTGACCGCGCCTCACGCCGACTCGTGCTCCTGGCCGGCATGGCGGGGTTCTTCATCGTGGCTCTGACCGTGCCCGATGCTTTCGACGGTGGCGGTTAACCTTCGGACTCGCGTACCCCGTCGTCGTCGCCGTACACATCGGCCTGTTCTCCCGGGCGTCACGGGTGCGTTCCATCCTGGGGGTACTGCGCCTGGGGCGGTTCAACGCCGTGATCGCGACGGCGGTCGTCGTCGGCGGTGCGTTCGGCGGGGCTGTCCAGCCGGTGGTGTGGTCGGTTGTGGTGCTGTTCGCCTGGCTCTTCGTTCCGCGAATCAGCCCTGGGAGCTTCGATATCGGGGCCGCGCACTTCGTGGAACGACACGGGCTGGTCGTGATCGTCGCGATCGGAGAGTCAGTCGTCGCGCTCGGGCTCGGACTGGGGGACCTCCCCGTGGGACCAGGCCTGATCGGGGTTGCCCTGCTGGGTCTGTTCCTTCTGATGGGCATCGTGTCCATCGCCGCCGCTGTGGAGGAGGTCGCCCACCATCCTGCAGACGTCAGACGTCCTGGGCGTCGGGTTGGCTGTGGCACTCGCCGGAGGCGGCGCTGTCTACCTCGGTGGTCAGGCCGGCTTTTCGGATCTCCCTGGCTATCGGCAGCCCGGTTCGCCGATTGCTGGCCGCGCTCGCCTGCCTGGCTACCGTCCCGCTCGGGCTATGGATAGCCGCGGCGGCCCAGCTCGGTGCTCTACTGGCTATTTTCCTTATCCTGTTCGCGGTCGAGTCGTTCAAGACCCGGTCGCGCGACCGCATCAGGGAAGGACGTCATGACAGAGGCCGATGATCGAGCCGGCGTCGATGCACGGCTGAGCCGGCCGGCGGAGTGGCGCAAACGCGAAACGCGCGACGGTGGCGTCGCTGTGATCGACGTGGACGGCCGCGCTGAGAGCGGTTTGAGGCTGCCGGTCGCCCCGGTCCCGATGCGTACCCGGACTCGTCCGGCGACCTCGGCTGCTGGTCGCTCCACACCTCGCTCGTGACGTCGGCGCAGCGGTGGCCACCAGTCGCCTGGACATCGACCCGCTGCTTGCCTACCACGTGCTCGGCCATTACCGAGCCCATCCCCTGGACCGATCGGAACTGACCTCGGACTCAGCGGTGAGCCGCGTGTACCGCGGTCATGTGACAGGACCAGCTGACTAACCTGACCGCGTGGATTCGCGCACCGGCCTGCCGGTCGTCGGCATGGTCGGCGCAGGCCAACTCGCGCGGATGACCCATCAGGCGGCCATTCCGCTCGGACAGTCCCTGCGCGTCCTGGCTCCGACTGCGCAGGACGGTGCCGCGCTGGTTGCGGCCGACGTAGTGATCGGCGAGCACACCTCGTACGAGGATCTGCTCGCCTTCGCCGAGGGCTGCGATGTCCTGACCTTCGACCACGAGCACGTGCCGACCGATGTCATCCGGTCACTGGCCGCAGCCGGACACACGGTCTATCCGGGAGCCGACGCGCTCGAGCATGCACAGGACAAGGCTGTGCTGCGGGAGGCCCTGACCAAGGCTGGGATCCCGAGCCCGACGTGGCGCTCGGCGTCCACGGTGGACGATGTCGCCGCATTCGGTGACGAGCACGGTTGGCCGGTCGTCCTCAAGGTGGCCCGCGGCGGGTACGACGGGAGGGGCGTCTGGTTCTTGACCGATGCCGCCGCCGCAGCCGAGATCGTGAGGGCCGGTCGCGCGTACATCGTCGAGCAGCACGTCCCCATCCTGCGCGAGCTGGCCGCGCTGGTGGCGCGCTCGCCGTACGGGCAGGTCTCGGTATGGCCGATCGTGGAAACCGTTCAGAAGGGTGCTATCTGTGTCGAGGTGATCGCGCCCGCTCCGGATCTGTCCGAAGAGTTGGCCGGTGAAGGAGCCAGGCTCGCGGTCGCCCTGGCCGATGACCTCGGTGTAGTCGGCATGTTGGCCGTCGAGCTGTTCGAGACCACCGACGGATTGTTGGTCAACGAGTTGGCCATGCGCCCGCACAACAGTGGCCACTGGACGATCGAGGGTGCGCGGACAAGTCAATTCGAGCAGCATCTGCGTGCGGTGCTCGATTATCCGCTGGGCACGACGACGATGACGGCGCCCTGGGTGGTGATGGCCAACGTGCTCGGCGGTCCGGACGGCGGAATGGGTATCGACGAGCGGGTGCACCACGCGATGGCTCGGTGGCCGGATGTGAAGCTGCACCTGTACGGCAAGTCACCGCGCCCCGGGCGCAAACTCGGCCATGTGACGGCTCGCGGTGGCGACCTGGCCGAGGTACGGGCACGAGCCGGGGCAGCAGCGGCGTACCTGCGCGAAGGAGGACACCCGTGAACGACTCGTCGGCGCACGAGGGCGAGGGGATCGCTGTCGGCGTGATCATGGGCAGCGACTCCGACTGGACCGTCATGAGGGCGGCCGCCGATGCCCTGCACGAGTACGGCGTCCGGTACGAGGTACGCGTCGTCTCCGCGCACCGGACTCCGCACCAGATGCTCGACTACGCGTCAACTTCTGCCCAGCGGGGTCTGCGGGTGATCATCGCCGGAGCCGGGGGAGCCGCCCATCTGCCGGGCATGGTCGCTGCCGCTACCACCCTGCCGGTCATCGGCGTGCCAGTCCCGCTGGCGCAGCTGGACGGTCTGGACTCTTTGCTGTCCATCGTCCAGATGCCGGCCGGCGTACCGGTTGCCACGGTGGGTATCGGCGGGGGGCGGAATGCTGGCCTGCTGGCCGTACGGATCCTGGCCGGTGCCGACTCAGAACTGCAGGGTGCCCTCGAACTGGCTGCGGACAAACTCGCAGAGACGGTGCGGGACAAGGACGCAACCCTTCAACAACAACACGCTGCCGACCGCGTGGAGCGCGGCTAAGTTAGCCTCGACTGGTGACGAAGTCCTCGACTCCCAGCGTCTATCAGCTCAGCGACGAGCACGAGATGGTGCGCCAGGCCGTACGCGCTATTGCCGAGGAGCAGATCGCTCCGCATGCCGCGGAGGTGGACGAGAACAGTCGATTCCCGGTGGAGGGCCGCGAGGCACTTACGCGGGCCGGCTTCCACGCCGTACACCTGCCCGAGGAGTACGGCGGGGCCGGCGCGGACGCGATCTCGACCTGCATCGTGATCGAGGAGGTCGCCCGGGTCTGCGCGAATTCCTCGCTGGTCCCCGCCGTCAACAAGCTCGGTACGACCCCGGTGCTGCTCTCCGGCTCCGAGCAGCTGAAGAAGCACGTCCTGGCCGGCGTGGCGATGGGGGATGAAATGTTCTCCTACGCGCTCTCCGAGCGGGAAGCGGGTTCCGACGCTGCGGCGATGAAGACCCGGGCCCGCGAGGACGGCGACCACTGGGTGCTCAACGGCACGAAGGCCTGGATCACCAATGCCGGTGTCTCGCACTGGTACACGGTCATGGCGGTCACCGATCCCGACAAAGGACCCAACGGCATCTCCGCCTTCGTCGTGCACATCGACGACCCCGGCTTCGAGGTGGGCAGCAAGGAACGCAAGCTCGGGATCAAGGGTTCGCCGACCTGCGAGATCCACTTCACCGACTGCACGATCCCCCTGGACCGGATTATCGGCGACCCCGGGACGGGCTTCAAGACCGCCCTGAAGACGCTCGACCAGACCAGGCCGACGATCGGTGCACAGGCGGTCGGCATCGCGCAGGGTGCTCTGGATGCTGCGCTGCGCTACGTCAAGGACCGCAAGCAGTTCGGCAAGGCGATCGGGGAGTTCCAGGGCGTGCAGTTCATGCTCGCGGACATGGCCATGGAGATCGAGGCGGCCCGGCACCTCACCTACGTCGCCGCCGCGCGGGCCGAAAGTGGCCAGGACGTGGGGATCCTGGCGGCGGCCAGCAAGTGCTTCGCCTCCGACGTGGCGATGAAGGTGACCACCGACGCGGTGCAACTGTTCGGTGGAGCCGGATATACGAAGGACTTCCCGGTCGAGCGAATGATGCGCGACGCCAAGATCACCCAGATCTACGAGGGCACCAACCAGATCCAGCGAATGGTGATGGCGCGCAGCCTGCTCCGCCGCTAGCAACCTAGAGACCTCCTGGCGGTTTTGGCCAAGAACGCCAGGGTCAAGCGAGTCGGGCGCGCAGTTCACGGAGAACTCGGCTCGGGTCATGCAGGTCGCTCGAACTCATGTGAATTACCGTCCAGCCCAACGCTGCTAGAGCTACGTCACGACGCTGGTCGGCGGCTTGCTGGCGCGGTTCAGCGTGATAGGCACCGTCGTACTCCAACGCCACCTTCGATTCGGGCCAGGCAAAGTCAACCCTGGCGACAAAACGGCCCAATTCGTCGAAGACCTGGAACTGTTGCATCGGCGGGGGAATAGCTTCCCCGTGCAGCAACCATCGAGTCCAACTCTCTGCAGGAGACTCGCTCAGCCCGTCGGCCAGTTCGAATATCGCTCGTGCGCGGGTCACACCCCATGATCCGGCCCTGGTCAGCAGCTCGGCGAGCAGCTCTGCCTGTGTAGTGACGTTCCTACGGATTAGCCCCTCCACGGTGGCCAGCGCACTGCGAGGCAAGGTGAGCGCGGCGGCATCCCACGCAGTCCTGAGAGGGGAGGCGAGCCGCAACCCGCCCACGACCCGGATGTCGGACTCATCGAGACCCGTGTTGTGGACTCGCACTCCTTTCGGGCCCTTCACGGCTACTTCGGGCGGCAAGATCGCAACGACCGGATCGGTTGCCTCGGCGTACTCCAGCCCGTACCACCAGGCCGCCGAATGCGCGGTCAGCACGGCGCGATCAGGCAGGTCGAGCAGCGCGGCAAGCGTCCGGACACCATGATCAATGCGGACGCCAGGAGGTACGTAGAACCCGTGCAGGACCCTGGTGTACTCCCTGCGAAGGCGACTTGCGCTGATCAGACCCTCGGCGACAGCGTCCGACCCCCGAAACACCTGGCTGCGTAGGCGCTCGGGAACTCCGATTCGCTCACCGGGATCAAAATCGAGCATGATGAATGCTCTATTGCTTGTGGCCTCGCCTGCCGAAGCTTTGCACAGCCTTGGCGATTTTGGCCAAAACCGCCAGGGTGGGGGGCTCGCGTTGCACGCGGGGTGCGGCCGGGATGCTCCCGGGAGCGGAGCTAGCCAGCCGCAGCCGGAAGGGCCATCTCGGGCGGCGTGCCGTGCACGATCAGCTCAGCCTGGGTTGCGTGGACAACGTCGTCCGCGCTGACGCCCGGTGCGGTCTCCCGCAACACCAGACCTTCTTCGGTCACGTCCATGACGGCGAGGTCGGTGATGATCCGGTCGACACAGCCACGCCCGGTGTAGGGCAGCTCACACTCGTTGAGGATCTTCGGGGAACCGTCGCGGGCAACGTGTTCCATCATCACGATGACCCGGCGGGCGCCGTGGACCAGGTCCATTGCACCACCCATGCCCTTGACCATCTTGCCGGGGATCATCCAGTTGGACAGGTCCCCGGCGCGGCTGACCTGCATCGCGCCGAGAATCGCCACGTCGATGTGCCCGCCGCGGATCATCCCGAAGCTCAGCGCCGAATCGAAGAAGGCCGCGCCCGGGAGCAGCGTGACGGTCTCCTTGCCGGCGTTGATCAGGTCCGGGTCCTCCTCGCCTTCGTAGGGGTAGGGACCCACACCGAGGATGCCGTTCTCGCTCTGCAACACGACGTGGACGCCGTCGGGAATGTAGTTCGGGACCAGGGTCGGCATCCCGATACCGAGGTTCACGTACTGTCCGTCCTCGAGGTCCGCGGCGACGCGGGCGGCGAGTTCGGTACGGGTCAACGCCATCACGCCGCTCCGCTCTCGGTTGCGGCAGGCGCACCCGGCCGGGGTCGAACCGTACGTCGTTCGATCGGCTTGTCCGTGTCGGTGACGAGGACGACCCGCTGTACAAAGACGCCGGGGGTGTGCACGGTCTCCGGCTTGATCTCTCCGGGCTCGACCAGGTTCTCGACCTCGGCGATCGTGACCCGCCCGGACATCGCACAGAGGTTGTTGAAGTTGCCGGCCGACTCCCGGTAGACGAGATTGCCGTGCCGGTCGCCCTTCCAGGCCCGGACCAGGCCGTAGTCGCCGATCAGCGCCCGCTCCATCGTGTACATCCGACCGTCGAAGTCCCGGACCTCGCGCGGCTCACTCTGCACCGCCACTGCGCCGTCCGGGTGATAACGCATCGGCACCCCGCCATCGGCGATCTGCGTCCCGACCCCGGTGGGTGTGAAGAACGCCGGAATCCCGCAGCCCCCTGCGCGAAGTCGCTCCGCGAGGGTCCCCTGTGGGGTGAGCTCGACCTCAAGTTCGCCGGCCAGGAACTGCCGCGCGAACTCCTTGTTCTCTCCGACGTAGGAGCTCACAGTACGTCGAATACGGTGTGCCGCAAGCAGAGTCCCGAGTCCCCAGCCATCGACGCCGCAGTTGTTGGAGTAGGTCTCGAGGTCGGTGGCGCCCTGCTCGTACAGCGCGTTGATCAGCGAGATCGGAACCCCGCACAGACCGAAGCCACCGACGGCCAGGCTCGACCCGGACGCGATGTCGGCAACCGCCTCAGCAGCACTCGCGATGACCTTGTCCATTCCACCTCACCTCGGGCTACGCGTTCGCTATCCACCGAGGACGGGGATCCCGGCGAGCTCGATCCCGAGCGTAGCTGTGACCTGCTCGGACTCGGCACGGGCGGCGATCGCCGGAGTCCCGGGATCTGTGACGAGGACGATGCTGGCGCCTGCGGCCAACGGAGCCAACAGCCAGGCAACCGGTCCGGCCGTCAGGGCGAGATCCCGGCTCACCAGGATTCGCCCGCCAGCGGTCATGCCGAGCTGGTCGGCCATCTCCTGGGCGGCACGTGCGACCCCTGCCTGGGTGAGCTGGAGGCTGCCGGCGGTCAGGGCCGGCGCGGTCGCGGCAACCGGAATCGAGGACCGGAACTGATCGCCGTAGATGCCGATCTCCTGCGCGTAATCAGTGACTCGACGCCACTGCGGGGAAAGCCCACGGCCCCAGGGATCGAGGGTCAATCCGACAACGTCGCAGTCGAGGTCGGCATAGGACTCGAGATCGGTCTCGGTGCAGAAGACGGCGTGCGGTTGCATCGGCGCGTCGATGTCGGGATAGTCGACCACCAGATGCCCAGCAGCCCAAGCGCCCAACAGGATTCCTGCCGTCTGCCAATGCGGGGGCAACACCACCGCCAGGCGCGCCCCGGTGTCCAGCCCTAGACCGTCGGTGAGCAGATTGGCGGTCTTGGCGACCCAGTTCCCCAACGTCGTGGCAGACAACTCGGTCCGCTCGTCGCCAGCGTCGTCGTAGTAGGTGAGCAGTGGACCTGCGGGATCCCGCGCCAATGCGCTGGCGAACAACTCCGAGATGATCAGTTGATGCACCCGGTGTCCGCGGCCGTGCGGGGAGTTTCCTGATCGGCCGGGTCGGCTGCCTCCGCCGCGTCCAGCGCCTCACCGACCGCGTTGAAGTCCGCGCCGAGAATGAGCTGGATTTCCGTCCCTTCCACGTCGGCATCTGCGCTGACCACCGCGCCCGGGATGGCCGCAGCCAAGGTCGCCGCCTGGCTCTCCTGACCCGTGGCGTACCGGATCTCGGTCCGGTCGTAGTCAGTGGAGTCGGCGTTGCCGGTGGAGCTCACCACGAAGCCCGCGGCTTCGAGTTCGGTCTGGGTCCGCGCGGCCAGACCCCCGGTTCCGGAACCGTTGAAGACCGCGACGCTGACGTCTCCGGGATCGAGGATCTCCGTTTCCGGCGGCGGCTGGCCGGCCGTGTCGTCGGCGGTCAGATTTGCGAAGAAGTCATAGAGCACTGACTGCTCCTCGGGGACGACGATGGACAGCCCGTCCTCGGTGCCGACCCCGAGATTGGGCATCGTCTGGAAATTGACCGTTCCCGCCGTCAGGGCCTGCATCTGCTCGGCCAGGCCGAACAGGTCCAGGTCGGAGTCCACGGTGAGGGCCTGGGAGGCCGCTTCGACGAGCCTGCGTTGCAGGCCGAGGTCGAAGAAGACTTCCTGGGACAGCAGCTTGCTGACCATCCCGCCGATGAACACCTGCTGGCGCACGATGCGGTCCAGGTCGCCGCGCAGGAGCCCGTCCCGCTGCCGGACGAAGGCCAGCGCCTGCGGTCCGCTGATCTCCTGGGCTCCGGCCGGCAGATTGATTCCGGACTTGGGCTCCTGCTGTGCCTGGCAGAGATTCACCGGCACCCCACCGACGATGTCGGTGAGCAGAACGAAGCCGAACAAGTCGATCGAGACGTAGTGATCGATCGCGACCCCGCTGATCGAACTGATCGTCTGGATCAACTTCTTCGCCCCGAAGGCGGCCCGCTGCTCGTCGGTACTGCCTACCGGCGCGTCCTCGTTGTAGCCCAGGGCGAAAGCCGAGTTGAGCTTGTGCTTGCCGTAGCCGGGAATCTCGACGTAGGAGTCTCGCGGGAACGAAACGAACGAGGCTCGGCTCCCGTCGGAGGGGACGTGCAGCAAGATCATGGTGTCGGTGTTTATCCCCGGCTCGAGACTGACTCCGAGCTCGGCGAGCTGCTCGGGAGTCAGGTTGGTGCGGTTGTCGTTGCCGACGATGAGGATGTTCATCGCGTCGGCATCGCCGCCGCCGCTGTTCTCGTTGCCCTCGGACGGGATGACGTCCTGCCGGGCGAGGTTCTGCTCAGCCACCTGGGTGAGATACCAACCCCAGCCGCTGGCGCCCAACAGGGTGAGCGAGAGCAAGCCAGCTAGGAGTCTGGCGCCGAGAAACACCGAACGGCTGCGTCCTACGGACGATGGCTCACCGTTACGCCCCGCGCTCGGTGCACGCTCCCGACGCGCTCCGGTGGGCCCTGATCGAGATGCTGCGCCAGCGGCTCGGGGGTCGAGATGGGCCGGCAATCGGCGTCCGCCCTCGTACCCGTCAGTCACCAGCCCAAGACTACCTGCGCTGCTTCGCCCGCCCGGTTTCGTCTCCGTCGGCGGTTAGCCCCGAGGACCGCATCGATGGGGAGTTTCTGACCGCGACTACTACGCGGTCCAATCTTTCCCAGGCCTGTTGCGACGACCGTTGAATCCGGCGTCGGGCAGGATGCAGGACCGTGGGCACAGCGCGATGGGTCATCGTCGGAGCGCGTGGACGCGTCGGCACAGGCCTGCTCGCTGCCCTCGACGGGCAACCGGTCCGAGCCTGGACCCGGGACGATGCCGACCTGACCGATCGCGATCGCGTGTTGACCACCCTGGCCGCGATCCGGGCCGAATCAGATGACCCGATCTTCTGTGTCAATGCCGCGGCGATAGCCGACGTCGACGCAGCCGAACTCGATCCGCAGACGGCCCACCTGGTCAACGCCCGGGCGCCGGGTTGGCTCGCGGAGGGTCTCGGTGCCGCCGATCTACTGGTCCACCTGTCGACCGACTACGTCTTCGGCGGTGGGTCCTCAAATGGTCAGCCGTACTCGCCGTACGACGAGGAGGCACCGACCGCTCCCCTGTCGGTGTACGGGACGACCAAGCGGGACGGTGAGAAGGCGGTGCTGGCAACCCGACCGGACAGCTACGTCGTGCGCACCTCCTGGGTCTTCGACGCGGGTAAGCCGAGCTTCGTGACCCGGTTTCGCGACCGGTTGCTGGCCGGCGACTCTGTCGATGCGGTCACCGATCAGGTCAGCCGGCCGACGGCGACGCCGGATCTCGTGTCCGGCCTGCTCGCCCTCGTGACCCGACGGCCCGATCCGGGGATCTACCACTGCACCAACAGCGGGCAGGCGAGCAGGTACAACGTGGCCTGCGCGGTCGCGGCCGATCTTGGAGCCGACCCCGCGCTGGTACGCGCCATCCGCACCAACCAGGCACCCTCGCGGCCGGCGGCCCGGCCGGCGTACTCGGTCCTCGGGATGCGCCGCTGGCTGGAAGCCGGATTACCCGAACCGCGCTCCTGGCGCCACGGCCTGCGCGAGCTACTCCTGCCCGATCCGTAGACAGACCCACCACTGTCACTGGCCGGCGCTTTGTGGCTCCCACGTCACCGACGAGGAGGTGCTTATGCGTCGCAATCTCAGTGCGAGCACGACCGTGCCCACGAACCAGATGCCGGCCAGCACCCAGCTGGCCAGGCCGGAAAATGGGCGAGGCGTCGAGCCGGGAGGTATTCCGAGGAGGACTCCCGCTGGCACCGCGACGAGCAGTGCGATCCCGGTGATCAGCGCGTAGTTGGCCAGGCTGCGCCACCTCGGGTCGTGAGTCATCCGCCGCGACATCGCGATGAGCCCGATCCCGGCTCCTAGGAATGTCAGGACGAATGGCGGTGGGAACGGGTCCACCAGCCCAGCCCACACTTGCCCGAGCCCACCCAGCACGAGGAACACGAGCGCAACCAACCCCCACCGAGCCGGACGCACCCCTTGATGGAGCCCGATCGCGAAGGCGATCATGAGCACCCCGAGGACGATGAAGTTCACATGCTGCACCCAGCCGTTCGGGCCGGCCGCCAACTTCGCGATGGGATCGGCCATCAGGCTGTGGTCCGTGCGGATCAGGCTCTGCACAAGGGCTGCCCCCGCGTAGAAAGGCGGGCCCGATGATGCCAGCCACTGTAAGTACGGCGACCACTCGTGGCCGAAGCGGGGGTGGGAGCGCTTCCTCGCCTTCCGCTCGCCCGATCAGGGGCCCTCTACTGGGTTCGGTGATCTCGTTCTGCCTGCTCATGGTTTCCTCTCGTCTTGTATGCGGATCTAGTCAGCGGGTACCGGCCCGTACGACGGCCGGGATCGGTTGCGGAGTGTGAGCCGCGGCCAGGCAACGCCTAGACCATGTGGTGGTGCACCGGCCAGAACTGCGGCTGGGGTGGCGGGCCGGTCGCCCCGGCGTCCTTGAGGGCAGGCCCGAACCGCTCCCTGAGGAACCGGAGCGCTTCCGCTTCGGACTGCCACACCTCGATGACGCGCCAGCCGCCGTGCGGACTTGGCCCGGCCACGTGGAGGATCCCGCCTGCGGGCTTGTCCAGACCGAGCTGCCCCCGAACCTTGTCGTAGATCTCCTGCGAACCCTCCGGGTTGTCCACCAGCATGGCGACCGGCCCATTGGCCTGATTCCCTGCGGTCATGGCTTCCTCCTTCTTGTTGGATGGGTCGAGCGGGCAACGGATCCGGAGCCGCGCCGCGTCTGCTTTGGTCATTACGGGTCGGGTCGGCGCTGGGACCGTCGCGATCGACGCTAGGGACCGCAGGGGGCCACCGTCATCGCACACAGGTACCAACTCGCGCGGGTCCGGCGTGGTCCGTTCGTACCAGTGGCGAGTTAGACCAGGTCGTGCTGGAAAGCGAACGCGGTGGCAGCGGCGCGTGAGGACACGCCGAGCTTGGCGAAGATGTTCTGGAGGTGTCGGCGCA
Organism: Geodermatophilaceae bacterium; assembly: GCA_050999295.1. Taxonomy (GTDB): domain Bacteria; phylum Actinomycetota; class Actinomycetes; order Mycobacteriales; family Geodermatophilaceae; genus JACCQS01. Next base: position 22,964 of record JBPCPI010000261.1, read on the forward strand.
CGGTGTGCTCGCTGAGGACCAGGTCGGCGGCGATCGCCCGGTTGGACTTGCCGGTAGCGACGAGCCCGAGCACCTGCACTTCCCGCGCGGTCAGCCCGCCCTCGGCCGCACCGACACTCGGCCGGGCCAGCGCCTCGACTCGACTGAGGTCGGGCAGCGCGCCGAGCTGCTGAAAGGCCGAACGCGCCGCGTCCAGTTCCATCTGCGCCCCGGCCTCGTCTCCTAGCGCCCGGCAGGCCAGTGCGAGCAAGCATCGGACGCGCGCGGCCTCGTACGGCGCCTCGAGTTTCTGCCACGCTGTCCACGCCGGGCGCAGTGCGGCATAGGCCGCTGGTGCGCCACCCTCTGCCAGGAGAACGGCCCGTTCGCGTGCGCGGCCACCGCGTGCAGCAGTGGCGCATCAAAGACGGCGGCGATCTGTGCGAGCTCGGTAGCGGCCACGCTCGCCGCCGGCAGATCACCAGCAGCGAGCACGATCTCGACGTACGCGGCAAGCAGGCTGGCCCTGGTCACCTGATCCTGTGCCTCGTCCAGGACCCGACGCAGCGCAGCCTGTGCTGCATCGACCTGACCCTGGATCAGCTGAAGCTGGGCCAGTCCGGGCTGCGGCGTTCTGCCCTGCTGGTGGGCCTGTTGGTATGCCTCCGCGGCCTGCACGAAGTCGCCGCGAAGCCGATGGAGCTGTGCCACCTGGTAGTACGCGGCGCCGATCGCTGGTTGTCCGGGTGGCTGGGAGAGCCGCTCACATGCCCGCCGCGCCTCGTCCATGGCGTCCGGCCACTCGCCGTGCAACTGCATGATCTCCGCGCGGTACACCAGGCACTGGCCACGATAGAGCACCAGGTCCGGCTGGGAAGCGCACCAGTGGGTCAGCGCGGCCGTCCACTCCTGTGCTCGGCGAAGGTCGAAGGTTTCCTGGCACGCCTCGATCACCGCGCAATAGACGATTCCGGCAACGACAGGAGAGACCTCGCCCGCAGTGACGGCGACCATTGCTTCGTCGAGCAAAGCCACGCCCTGCGCGATCTCGCCCATCGCGATCAAAGCCTGACCCTGGCCGAGCTGGGCCATGGACAGCAGGTCACCATCGCGGAAGCGTCCACCGATCTCAGCCGCCTGTGCGAAGGTCGTGTACGCCGACGGAGCGTTGCCCTCGGCGATGTTCTGAAGTCCGACCGGCACGAGCAGAAATCCCTGCTCCACGCAGTCCTTCTGGCTGTCATCCAGCAGTCGCTGGGCCCGGCCGAGCCAGCCGCCGCCTCGGGCCATCTCGCCCCTGAGCAAGAGCCCGAGGCCCAGCCAGAACGCGCAGCGCACGGCACGCGCCACGTCGTCTTGGCGTAGGCACTCATGATGGGCACGGGCCCACACGTCGGCGCTGTCTTCGTCCCTGCCGATCAGGTAGGCCGCCATCGCCAGTCGCTCGAGATCCTCGAGTTCCAACGGTTCCTCGTGATCGGCCGAGGACAGCTGGCTGTAGGCATCAGCCCAGACCCGGTGCCCGAAAGACTCCCGCCCCCGATCGAGCGGGCGCAGCATGGCCATGTCTCTCCCACCGGAAGAATCTCGCCGCGAGTTCTGTACTGCGCCACCGAGCGCAGACTTGCGGAATCTACCGCAGCCGCGTCAGTCGAATGCCCGTGCAGCGGGCTGGACATCGAAGGATTGCGTGTACGGAAACTCGGCCCGCCAGCGCAACTGGCCAACCTGCCAGGGCCGCGGATCAAGGCACCTAGGCTGGCCCGGTGACTGCCGCCCGACCAATGCCGCCCAGATCGGTGTACGGCGTGATCCCAGCCGGCGGCAGTGGGCTTCGATTGTGGCCGCTGTCCCGGGCGGGCGCGCCGAAATTCCTGCATGCCCTGTCGGGTCGCAGCGATCGAAGCCTGCTGCAGGCCACCGTCGACCGGTTCTCCCCGTTGGTGGAGATCGATCGCCTCCTCGTCGTCACCGGGGCACTGCACACCGCAGCGGTGCTCGAGCAACTCCCCGCGCTCCCGGCCGGGAACCTTGTGGCCGAACCAGTCCCCAGGGAATCAGGTCCGGCGATCGCATTAGCCGCGGCACTGATCTATGAGCGTGACCGACAGGCACTGATGATCTCCTGTCACGCTGATCAACTGGTAGGTAACGTCGCGGCGTTCCACGCAGCGCTGCGGACCGCGATCCAGGTTGCTGCTGAGGGTTTGTTGGTCACCATCGGGATCACACCGACGGCTCCGGTCACCGGTTATGGCTATCTACAGCTGGGCGAGCCGTTGCAGATCGGGGACGCCCGGGCGGTGACTCGCTTCTGGGAGAAGCCCGATGCCCAGACGGCCGCCGGCTACCTCGCCTCGGGGGACTACCTGTGGAACGCGGGCATGTTCTGTTGGCGGGTGGATGCCTTCCTGGCGCAGCTGGCCATCGAATTGCCCGAGTTATACGACGGGGTCACCGCCCTTGCCCCGCGCTGGTTCTCAGCTCCCGAGCCCGAGCGGGAACTGGCGTGGTCGAACCTGGAAAAGGTCAGCATCGACCACGGTTTGATGCAGCCAGCCTCGGTCCGCGGCCTGGTGGCGACCGTTCCGGCCGATTTCGGCTGGGCGGACGTCGGCGACTGGCACACCCTGGGCACGCTGGTCGAGGGCGATGCCGACGGTCACTCCCAGCTGGGCACCGGGTCCCTGATCTCGCAGGACGCCACCGACTGCGTCGTGGTGACAGGCTCCGGTCGCATGGTCGCGCTGCTCGGGGTCAGCGGTCTGGCGGTCATCGACACCGCGGATGTCCTGCTCATCTGCCCTCGCGAACGAGCCCAGGACGTCAAGGCCCTGGTCGAGCAGGCCCGGCGCGAGGGTCACGACGCCGTGCTCTGAGCCTGCTGCCACCTCGATAGAGTCCGAAGCCCCTCTAGCGAAGGAGCTCACATGCAATTGGCCGACGTAGCGGCTGTTGTCACCGGCGGTGCATCCGGGCTGGGGGAGGCTACGACCCGGGCGCTCAGCGCCAGAGGCGTCGCGGTGACCATCCTCGATGTGCAGGAGGACAAGGCCGCTGAGCTGGTCGCTGAGCTCGGTGGCCTGACCTCGTACGTGACGACCGACGTCACCGACAGCGAACAGGCCGGTGCGGCGGTGGCCGAAGCGTGCGGCAAAGGGCGGGAGCTGCGCGTCGCGGTCAACTGCGCGGGTGTCGGCTGGGCTTCGCGAGTGCTCAGCCGGGACGGGACCCCGCACGACCTCGAGCTCTTCAGGACAGTCATCGGGATCAATCTCGTCGGCACCTTCAACGTGCTGCGCCTGGCCGCTGCGGCGATGGCCGGGAATGCTCCTGACGAACAGGGGGAACGCGGCGCGATCGTCAACACTGCCTCGATCGCGGCATTCGAGGGGCAGATCGGGCAGATCGCCTACGCGGCGTCCAAGGCCGGCGTCGCCGGGATGACCCTGCCGGCCGCGCGGGATCTGGCCAGCATCGGCGTCCGGGTCAACACGATCGCACCCGGGATCATCGACACCCCGATGTTGGCCGGACTTCCAGAGGAGACGCGCGGCGCGCTGGCCGCCGGGGTTCCGTTCCCGAAGCGGCTGGGCACGCCGGCTGACTACGCGAGCCTCGCCGTTTTCCTGCTCGACCATCCCTACCTCAACGGGGAGACCGTACGGATGGACGCGGCCCTGCGGATGCCTCCAAAGTAACTGTCCGGCAGCCTGGACTTTGGCGATTTTGGGCCAAATCGACAAGAGAGGGGGAGGCGTGCCCGAAGCGGACCGGCGCCCTGTTTTGCCGGTGGATGACCCCCGGACCCTGGGACCCCTGCAGAACGGTCCCGGGGA
>JBPCPI010000010.1:0-14807 GCA_050999295.1 Geodermatophilaceae bacterium
GGGCTCGACGTGCAGTCGGACGACCACGGCGTCACCGCCGAGCGGCCCGAAGGCGGTGGCTACCAGATGGATCCGGTACTCACCCGTGCGCCGGACAGTCAGCTGCCCGGTGGTCCGGACGACCGGCAACAGCGTCCGTCCTCCCGGTCCACGGCGGGCGACAACCTCGACGAGCGTCCGCATGCCAGCAGCGCGAGGCTGCGCAGCATGCTGGGTCTGGGCGGCGGTCACATCACCGAGCGTCATCCCATCGGCGCGCGGCTGTGCACCAAGCTGGGCCTGGGCGCTCACATCGCCGGCTCACTCGTCGGCTGCGCGGGCGAGCTCGCCGGGTCCACATCCCCGCCCGGCGGATCCGCCACGTCGCTCGGCGGATCCACACGCCCGCTCGCCGAGTCCACATCCCCGCTCCTCAGGTCGACATCCCCGATCGCCCGGTGCCCAGCCGCTGCGGTGACGGCCTGCGCGGACAGCCAGGCAGCGAGGGTGGCTCGTACCCAGGCGGCGACCGCTGCCGCCGACGGGTCCTCGCGCAGCGAGATCAGGACGGTCGGCCGATCACCCCGTACCGCTGCCGAATCGCGCTCCATCACCCCGAGGTCTGCGCCGACCAGCGGGGCTAGGTCGGTCTTGTTGATGACCAGAAGGTCGGCCGAGGTGACGCCCGGCCCGCCCTTGCGCGGCACCTTGTCTCCGCCCGCTACGTCGAGAACGAACACCTGAGCGTCGACCAGTCCGTAGCTGAACGTCGCGGTGAGGTTGTCGCCGCCGGACTCGACCAAGAGCAGATCGAGGTCGGGATGGCGCGCTTCCAGCAGCTCGACGGCGTCGAGGTTCGCAGAGATGTCGTCCCGGATCGCGGTGTGCGGGCAGCACCCGGTCTGCACCGCTTCAACCCGATCGTCGGGCAGTACGGCGTTGCGGCGCAGGAAGTCCGCGTCCTCGGAGGTGTAGATGTCGTTCGTGACGACCGCGAGGTCGTACTCCGCGCCCAGCGTCTTGCACAACGCCGCGACCAGAGCGGTCTTGCCGGAGCCGACCGGCCCCCCGATCCCAATCCTGAGCGGCCGAACACTGTCAGTCGGGCGATGGTTGCGCACGTCGCCGGTGTCGTTGAGATTGTGGTCAGGAGGCAAAGAGCCGGTCCTCTCGGGCAGCGTGGGTCTCGGCCAGCAGGTCGAACCACGGGTCGGAAACAGCATTGAGCGGGCCAGCCGGATCGAGAGCGGCCACGTCCGCGACCTCATCAGCGCCGGCGCACAGGTCAGCGGTGATGGCAGCGACGACGAGCGGGTCGAGGGAGAGCAGTCGCTGTGCAGCGGCGGCCGGTCCACTGATGGTCAGGTACGCAGCGACTTCCGCGGCTCCGGCCGGCTCCACTCCAGCGGCGGCAGCCGCAACGCCGAGCGCGATCGAATGTTGCGGGGCAGCGGGCAACGCGGCCCATGCCGGGTGCGGCCACGCTCGGCGACCCAGCCGGGCCAACCCCCGGCCGAGAGCTCGGGATGCCGTACGGAGTGCGGGCGAGGGCGTACGCGCATCCGCCTCGGCATCGAGTTCGGCTAGGCGGCGGGCCGCCCCGGCTCGGCTGGCTGGACTGTCGCCGCCGTCAGAGCTGGCCACGGCTTGACCGATGACCGCGTGGCAGGCGGCGGCGGCGAGGGCGGCGGCGACCGGCGCGACGGTGTGCAGTCGGCGGTCGAGGAAGTCAGCCAATGTCGCGGCGTCGGTCACGGCTCCCGCACTGATTGCCTGCTCGACTCCGCCGGAGTGTGCGTGCCCACCGACGGGCAGCCGCGAATCCGCGAGGGTGAGGAGGGCGGCGATGGCGGTCATCGGGACTGCATCAGAACAGGAAGTACCGCTGGGCCATGGGCAGCTCAGTGGCGGGTTCGGGGTCCCAGACTTCGCCGTCGACGGACACGGTGAACGTGTCCGGGTCGACGCGGATGTTCGGTAGGGCGGTGTTCTCTGGCAGATCCGCCTTGCCGAGGGACCGTACGTCTGCCACCGGCACCAGCCGTCGCCGTACGGCAAGACGATCGGCAAGGCGGTCCTCCAGCGCCGCCGGTGCGACGAAGTGCACGGAGGTCTGAGCCGGGACCACGCCGGACGCGCCGAACATCGGCCGAGGCAGGACGGGCTGCGGCGTGGGGATCGAGGCGTTCGCATCGCCCATCTGGGCCCAGGTGATCATGCCGCCCTTGAGTACGACGTGCGGTCGTACGCCGAAGAACGCCGGATCCCAGAGCACGAGATCGGCGAGCTTGCCGGCCTCCACCGAACCGACCTCGGCGGCGATGCCGTGTGCGACGGCCGGACAGATCGTGTATTTCGCGACGTACCGGCGGGCCCGCAGATTGTCCGCGGCCCCGTCACCAGGCAGCGAGCCACGGCGGGCCTTCATCACATGCGCGGTCTGCCAGGTCCGCAGAATGACCTCACCGACCCGGCCCATCGCCTGCGCATCTGAGCCGATCATCGAGATGGCCCCGAGGTCGTGCAGCAGGTCTTCGGCTGCGATCGTCGTCGGCCGGATCCGGCTCTCGGCGAAGGCCAGGTCCTCGGGAACCGAGGAGTCCAGGTGGTGGCAAACCATGAGCATGTCGAGGTGCTCGTCGATCGTGTTGACCGTGTGCGGGCGGGTCGGGTTGGTCGAGGAGGGCAGCACGTTCGGGTGCCCGGCGACCGTGATGATGTCCGGCGCGTGCCCGCCGCCGGCCCCCTCGGTGTGGTACGCGTGGATGCTCCGGCCGGCGATCGCGGCCAGGGTGTCCTCGACGAACCCGGCCTCGTTGAGGGTGTCGCTGTGCAGGGCAACCGGGACGCCGTACCGGTCGGCCACGGTCAGACAGGCGTCGATCGCTGCGGGAGTGGAACCCCAGTCCTCGTGCAGCTTGAATCCGCTGGCACCGGCGCGAAGTTGCTCCTCCATCGACTCGGTCGAGACGGTGTTTCCTTTGGCCAGCAGTGCGACATTGACCGGCCAGGCGTCCATCGCCTCCAGCATCCGGGCGAGATAGAAGTCGCCGGGGGTGATCGTGGTGGCCTTGCTGCCCTCGGCCGGGCCCGTGCCGCCACCGATGAGTGTGGTGACGCCGGCGCCGACTGCCTCCGGGACGATCTGCGGGCAGATGAAGTGCACGTGGCAGTCGATCGCGCCGGCGGTGAGGATCCGCCCGTTCCCAGCGAGCACTTCGGTGGCGGGGCCGATGACCAGGTCTGGGTGGACGCCGTCCATGGTGTCGGGGTTGCCGGCCTTGCCCAGCGCAACGATGCGGCCGTCCCGTACGCCGACGTCTGCCTTGATGACGCCCCAGTGGTCGAGTACGACGGCGCCGGTAATGATCAGGTCCGGCGCACCTTCCGCGCGGGTAGTACGGGCTTGACCCATCGACTCGCGGATGACCTTGCCGCCACCGAAGACTGCCTCGTCACCGGCGAATTCCGGTCCGCCGCAGCGGTCCTCGGTGACCTTGATCAGAAGGTTGGTGTCGGCCAAGCGGATCCGGTCGCCGACCGTCGGCCCGTACAAATGGGCGTAGCGTGCCCGGGAGATCTCGACCATCAGCCGTCCAGCCGGCCAGGCGGGTTGACCGAGAGGCCCGGAACGATGCGGTGTCCGCCGATGGCTACCGCGGTTACGGTCTGGCCGATCCCGGGCTCGAACCGCACGGCCGTTCCGGCGGCGATATCCAGCCGGAAGCCGTGCGCCGCAAGGCGATCGAACTCCAGGGAGGCGTTGGCCTGGGCTAGGTGGAAATGCGACCCGACCTGTACGGGACGGTCGCCGGTGTTGAGCACGTACAGGTCGAAACGGAGGGCGCCGGATCGGGTTTCGATCATGCCGTCGGCGGTGATAATCTCGCCGGGCACGACCGTCGCGGCTGGGTCTGCGTCGGCGCTGTCGTCGCTGGGCGGCGTCATGGGATTGGCTGATGGACCGTGACCAGCTTGGTCCCGTCCGGGAAGGTCGCCTCCACCTGCACCTCCTCGAGCATCTCGGGTACACCCGGCAGGACGTCGTCGCGGCACAGAACAGCGCGTCCGGTCTGCATCAACTCGGCGACGCGTACGCCGTCGCGGGCGCCCTCCAGGACGTGGTCACTGATGATCGCCGTGGCTTCCGGAAGGTTCAGGCGCAAACCTCGACCCTGTCGCCGCCGCGCGAGTTCCCCGGCGTAGGACAGCAAGAGGCGCTCCTGCTCGTGCGGGGTGATGCGCACCCGTCGCTACCTCCTCCGGGGGGTCCGGGCTGGTTCCCGGTTTCGGCACGATAACCGGCCAATGTGACGGGCTGATTGCGTCTGGTCCGGATCGCCCGTGCCACCAGAAGTTGATCATCGGAAATACCCCGGGTTTTCGGCCGCCGGGGGCCCATTTACCCCCAGGATTCCGATGATCAACTGGCTGCCCGCGGAGTTGTTGACATGTGACCATTTGGTCACCTATGGTCAGCATGTGACGGACGACGACGACCGCGTGTTCAAAGCACTCGCGGATCCCACCCGCCGTTTCCTGCTCGACCGGCTCTTCGCGCGTGACGGCCGCACGCTCACCGAGCTCGAGTCCGAGTTGGAAATGACCCGGTTCGGCGTCATGAAGCACCTTCGAGTGCTTGAAGACGCGGGCCTCGTCGTCACCCGCCGGTCGGGCCGGGAGAAGTTGCACTTCTTGAACCCGGTGCCGATCCGGCTGATCCACAACCGCTGGATCGACAAGTACAACGAGCGCCAGGTGTCGGCGCTCGCCGATCTGAAGGCCCAACTCGAGGAGCAATCATGACCAGCACCGTGCAGTCCACGACGACCCAGGTGTATCGGGTCTACATCAAGACCACCGCCCAGGCGATCTGGGACGCGATCACCCAGCCGGAGTGGACCAACCGGTACGGCTACACCGGATTCGTCGACTACGACCTGCGGCCCGGCGGCGCCTACTCGGTGACCGCGAATGAGGACTTCAAGGCGGCCGCCAAGGCTGGGGGAAATGACATCCCCGACGTCATCATCGAGGGCGAGGTGCTCGAAGCCGACCCGCCGCACAAGCTGGTCACGACCTTCCGGATGCTCATGGACCCCGAGATGGCTGCCGAGCCAGTCACTCGGATCACCCACGAGATCAAGGAGCTGGAGGGGTACTGCTCGCTGACACTGACCCACGAGCTCGAGGGCGCGCCGCGCCTCGCCGCGATCGTGGGCGGATCCATGGAGGAGTACGGCGCCGGCGGCGGACACGCCTGGGTGCTCAGCGACCTCAAGACCCTGCTGGAGACCGGCTCGTCCTTCGCCAACGGCTGACCCTGCCGCCCAGCACGACACCGGCGGGGACCCTCCACGCGGGGTCTCCGCCGGTGTTGTGTTGCCTGACATCGTGTTGATCATCGGAATGTGCCGGGGTTTTCGTGCCGGGCAAGCCAAATAAACCGCCAAATACCGATGATCAACTCCTGACTGACGGATGCCTGTCGCCACGCAGCTTCAGAACCCGGAGTCGCCGACCACCGGATGGTCGGTCTGGATGATCCGATGCACCTCGTCGACGACATCCATGGCACCCACCGAATTGTTCGACAGCACGACCACGTCCAGCTCAGGATCGGGGTAGTACCGGACGATGCCGCTGGCGCCGGCGTTCAGGCCGTCCTTGTAGTAGTTCCGCACCGTGCCCCCGCGATCCCGCACGAACTCGAGCCCGTACCCGTACCAGACCGACCACGCACCCCGGCCATCGTGCGTCCCGGCTTCACCCGACCGCTCCATCCCCTCGCCTTCGTGATGCAAGACCTGCGGCGTGAGGAACGCCTCGGTCAACTCGGCCGGCAGCAGCCGACCGGCGCGCACGGCCTGCATAAAGCCGACCAGGTCACCGGCGGTGGCATGAGCCCCACCGTCCGGCGAGCCGATCGAGGGGTAGCTGAAGATGTTCTGCTTCCACTCCGGACGGACCCCACTGTCGTCAAGCACCGGGTCCCAGCCCTCGGCCACATCAGGTACGGCCGACCTGCGGTCGAAGAACCCGGAGGCAGCCATTCCAGCCCGGTCGAACGCCGCACGCGGTACGTACGACCGGTAGGGGCAATCCGGGTCGCGGCCTCGATCGCCAAACCGACCAGGATGTACCCGACGTTGCAGTAGCGGCATCTGGTGCCAGGCGCGAAAAGCGGCGGCTTGTAAGCGAACTGCGGCAGGTAGTCGCGGGTCTCGATCACCGAGTAGACCGGCTTGTCGATCCACAGTGCCTCGTAGTCCTCGCCTGCCTCCTCGTCGGCGTCGTCGGCAAGGCCGGATGTGTGCGTCAGCAGGTACCGCAACGTCACCTCAGACGACACCGTCGTGCCAGCCAGATCAACCACGGACGTGATCGGCGCGTCCAGCGACAGCCGCCCCTCACCAACCAGCTGCAGCGCGGCAACGGCCGTGAAGATCTTCGTGATCGAGGCGGTGTCGAAGCGGGTGCCCATGGTTTTCGGAACCGGCCACCGACGACTCGCCGGGCGGTACGCCCCAGCAAATAGCTCCACAGCATCGCGGCGGACAAGCACGACGCCGGAGAACTCGTCGCCATCGGGCCCGGGCCTGCAGCCAGGTATCCTGTTCGTCGAAGGGCACCGCTAGCCCAGCGGCGTCGGGGCGAACGTCCACCGGGTGGCTCGCGTACTGAAGTCGGGCTCGTTCTCGATGATGCCTATCACGACCTCCGGTGACACCGCGAACAGCGGGTTCGACTCCGGATCGGGAAACCCTTCGCCGTACTTGGCGACATAGGCAGCGGCCACCGTCTCTACCACGACCGCATCCTCGACGCGAGTGGCGTGCCCGGTCACGGTTACCGCCTCGTCGGCTCGCTCCGTGGCCACGGCACACCGACCCTCGGCCAGCAGATTACGAGCTTTGCGAGACCTGGCGCCGCAGCTGAACCAGAGGGCGTCGTCCAGCCAGACTGCCCAGACCGCCGACAGATGCGCAGCGCCGAGTCGGTTAGTCGTGGCCACCCAGAATCGCCGCGCCGCGACCAGGTGATCTACCGCCCATGACCACGGCAACAACCCCTCGCGATCACGGACCACGCCGTAGTCGGGCATCCACGGTCGATCGGTACGGGTGGGCAGCCTCATCGCATCTCCGCCTCAGTCTGCTTCCGGAGCACGATCCGGCACGGGCGGCTCCTCCGCGCCATCGCGTTCGTCCCGCTCCGCCCACTCCAACAGGGTCTCCAGGGAGTAGACCGCGTCGTCGATCCCGGCGTGCAGGTCTCCCAGCCGGCCGAACCGCTCAGGAACGGTGGCGATCGTGAAATCACGCGGATGCACGGAGTCGATCTCGTCCCAGGTGATCGGGGTCGAGACGGTCGCTTCGGAATTGCCGCGTCCGGAGTACGCGGCGGCGATCGTGTGGTCGCGAGCATTCTGGTTGTAGTCGACGAAGAGCATCGCCGGGTCCCGGTCCTTGCGCCACCATGTCGTCGTCACGTCGTCGGGAGCGCGGCGCTCCACCTCACGGGCAAAAGCGAGAGCCGCCCGCCGTACGTCGGAGAAGCCCCAGCGCGGCTCGATCCGTACATAGATGTGCATCCCCTTGCCGCCGGATGTCTTCGGCCAGCCCACCGCGCCGAGTTCGTCGAGCACCTCATGAGCAACGTGGGCCACCCGCTGCACCCGCTCGAAGTCGCACAACGGCATGGGGTCCAGGTCGATCCGCCACTCGTCCGGTTTCTCGGTGTCCGCGCGACGGGAGTTCCACGGGTGAAACTCCACTGTGGACATCTGGACCGCCCAGATCACGCTGGCCAGTTCGGTGACGCACAGTTCGTTGGCGTGCCGCCCGTACCGGGGGAAGTTCACCCGTACGGTCTCGAGCCACGGTGGCGCGCCGTGCGGGACCCGTTTCTGGTGCACCTTCTCCCCGGAGACTCCCTCGGGGAAACGGTGCATCATGCACGGCCGTTCGCGCAGCGCTCGCACGATGCCGTCGCCCACGCTCAGGTAGTAGTAGGCCAGGTCCAGCTTCGTCTCGCCACGGGCTGGGAAATAGACCCGGTCCGGGTTGGAGATGCGAACCGTCCGGTGACCGACCTCCAGCTCAACGGCGGGACTCTTGCCCTTGCTGGTGGCCACGGCCCTGACGGTATCGACAGGTGGCGCTAGAGCAGGTCCAGCTGCGTCCATGGCGCGCCCGCGCCGCCCTGATTGCGGAGCAAGGAGTCGATTTCTTCGGCCGCCATCGGGCGGCCGAACAGGTAGCCCTGCGCGTCGTCGCAGCCATGCTGACGCAGGAAGGGCAACTGATCGGCTGTTTCGACTCCTTCGGCAATGGTCTGCAGCCCCAGGCTGTGTGCCATTGCGATGGCGGCAGCAACCATTGGTGCCGGTCTTCCGCCAGCCAGCACGTCTGTGAACGACTTGTCGATCTTGATCTGGTCGATTGGGAGCGAGTGCAGGCGACCGAGCGAGGAGTAGCCGGATCCGAAGTCGTCGAGTGCGAGACGGATACCGGAGGCGGGTAGCTTTTCGAGGGCGTCCAGAGGCCGTCCGCGTTCGTCGAGGATCCCCTCGGTGATCTCCAGATGTAACCGATCGTGCGGTAGTCCGGCTTCGGACGCGGGACCCGATCAGTTCGCTTGCGCTGCTGCCCAGCATTCGACAAAAGACCGGTTGACGTGCACCACAACTCCGGCCATGTTCGCCCAAGCGATACCGATCGGCGAATTGTCGAATGCCTGCTGCAGGTCCTCCTGGGGGCGGGGTAGCTCCCCACCTCGCCACGTCATCGTGTCACGAGGCTGGTCGTCGACGAGATCGTCGCCGAATGCGAGATGCGCTGCGGTGCCCTCGGTCATGCCGCCTCCCCGAAACGAAGAACCAGCCCGCCGGGGAGCTTGGTTTACCGGGTAAACAGTCTTCAGTAGACTAATCTGTCTCGCTAGCCATCTTGCCACGACGTCAGCGCGTTGCCGGGATACCGTCGCGACGGCTGGAGCGCTACTACAAGATGATGCCGACCAGTCACCGGCGGAATGGACGAGGCATTGGCTGAATCGTTGCGCGTCAGTGTCATCGGCACGGGCTACCTCGGGACGACCCATGCCGCCGGGATGGCCGAGATGGGACACGACGTCATCGGGTTGGACGTGGATCCCGACAAGGTGGCTCAGCTGTCCAGGGGGCAGATCCCGTTCTTCGAGCCGGGCTTGGCGGCGGTCCTGGCGCGCGGCCTGGCCAGCGGCCGGCTCCGCTTCACCACGTCGTACGCCGAGGTGGCGGCAGGCGCCGACGTCCACTTCATCTGCGTGGGAACGCCGCAACAGGCCGACAGCGAGTCCGCCGACATGCGCTTCGTCGATGCCGCGGTCGGCTCCCTGGCTGCGGAACTGACCGCCCCCTGCCTGGTGGTCGGGAAGTCCACGGTCCCGGCCGGTACCGCAGCCAGGTTGGCCGCCCTGCTGCAGAAGTCCGCCCCGGCGGGAGCGGCCGCCGACCTCGCGTGGAACCCGGAGTTCCTCCGCGAGGGGCACGCAGTGCAGGACACCCTGCGCCCAGACCGGCTGGTCTTCGGAGTGACCAACCAGAACGCGGACCGGCAACTGCGCGAGGTATACGCGACGGTCATCGAGGCGGGCTGCCCGGTCATCAGCACGGACCTCGCCACCGCTGAGTTGGTGAAGGTCGCCGCCAACTCCTTCCTGGCCACCAAGATCTCCTTCATCAACGCCATGGCCGAGGTCTGCGAGGTCACCGGTGCGGACGTAGCGACCCTGGCCGAAGCGCTGGGCCATGACGACCGGATCGGCCCGCGGTTCCTGAAGTCCGGCCTGGGGTTCGGCGGGGGTTGCCTGCCCAAAGACATCCGGGCCTTCATCGCCCGGGCGCAGGAACTCGGTGTCGAGCCGGCGGTGTCCTTCCTCCGCGAGGTCGACGCGATCAACCTTCGCCGCCGCGCGCGGATGATCGATCTGGCGGTGGCCGAACTCGACGGGTACGTCGACGGCAAGCGGATCGGGGTCTGGGGTGCGGCGTTCAAGCCCGACTCCGACGACGTACGGGACTCCCCGGCCCTGGATGTCGCCAGCGGACTGCAGTCCAGGGGGGCGGATGTGGGCGTGTACGACCCGAAGGCGATGGACAACGCCGGCAAGAAGTATCCGGAACTCGACTACTGCCGCTCAGCCATCGAAGCGGCCCGCGGCGCCGATCTGATCCTGCACCTGACCGAGTGGGAGGAATTCCGGAAGCTGGATCCGATGACCCTCGACGGCATCACGGCGGCGAAGCGAATCCTGGACGGACGTAGTGCGCTGGATCCGGCGGTCTGGCGGGCGGCAGGGTGGACCTACCGTGCCCTGGGCCGTCCCTGAAACTTGAGCGGTGTCTGCTCGAGCCTCAGTAGTTCCCGCCGCCACGAGCGACGGTCAGCACGGTGCGGAACAAGATGGTCAGGTCCAGGGATAGTGACCAGTTCTCGACGTAGTCGAGGTCCAGGCGGACCGCGTCCTCCCAGTTGAGCCGCTCACCGATCTGCCAGAGCCCGGTCATGCCCGGTTTCACCAGCAGCCGGCGGCGTACGTCACCCTGGAAGTCGGTGTCGCGCACCGCCAGCGGCCGTGGCCCGACCAGAGACATCTGGCCTCTCAGCACGTTCAGCAACTGCGGCAACTCGTCGATCGCGGTACGCCGGAGAATCGCGCCGATCCGGGTGACCCGTGGGTCGGTCTTGAGCTTGAACAGCAGCCCGTCGGCGTCATTGGCCACCTGCAGTTCGGCCAGGCGCTGGTCGGCATCGGTGTACATGCTGCGGAACTTGTAGACCTGGAACCGCTGTCCGTTCATCCCGATCCGGTACTGCCGGAAGAACGCAGGACCCCGGTCGCTCATCCGGATCAACACGGTCACAACCAGGAAAAGGGGTGCCAGCAGCACGAGTCCCAGAGCCGCCCCGATCCGGTCGATCGTCGCCTTGACCCAGCGCTTGGCGCCGGTGAACTCCGGCTCGTCGACGTGCAGCAGGGTGACTCCGCCGACCGGGCGCATACTCAGCCGCGGAATGGCCACCCCGCTCAGCGACGGTGTCACGCACAGGTCGATGCCGCGGCCTTCCAGGCTCCAGGCGATCGAACGAAGTGCGCGCGCGTCGATGTGCGGTCCGGACGTGATGACGACGGTGTCGACCTCCGCGCGACTCGCCGCTTCGGCGACGTCTTCGATCCCGCCGACCCGGTCCACCGACAGCCACTCGGAGTTGTCGTCGCTCGGGGTAGGAGTGCAGGCCGCTACAGCCCGTAGTCCGGCCTGCGGGTGCGTGAGCAACGCGGTCACCATCTCGTCGACCGACTCCGGCGATCCCACGATCAGGGCGCGGTTGCTGAGCTGCCCCTGGTGCCGCTGGCGCACGAGCCAGTGCCGGGCCAGGTTTCGGCCCATCAGCAGCAGGATGAGCCCTAGGACGAACGAGGCGGTGGTGAACCCACGGGCGATGTTGAACTGGAAGGCATAGGCGACGATCGCGACCAGCCCGAAGGTGCGGGCGGTGCCGGCCAGGATACGCTTGTACTCACCCGGACCGGTGCCGAAATACCTGCTCTCGTACGCACCGGAGGCCGCATTGATGAGCAGCCAGCTGACCAACAGTCCAGCCGAGATCCAGCCGTACCGGAACACCAGGTTGTCGGCGATCCTGCCGTCGAAGCGGCCGAGGTAGGCGATCACCTCCGCCAGCACGATCAGCCCGGCGTCCAGCGCAACCAGCGTGGCAATGTGACTGCGCCGCCACTCGTTGCGCGGCACGATCTCAGTCCTGAGCTCGGTGCGGGCTGCAAGGCTTGGTCCGGCGACCAAAGTATCCCCGATTCTTTGACTAGTTCTCTGTCGTGCGAAGGAAACGCCGTTCGCGGGAGGGTAGCGGCTACGCAATCCGTAGCAACACCCGGTTCGGCTGTCATCTATGATTACTTAGTGTGACCTTCCGGTCAAGGGTTTACTTAGTGTGATCTTCCGATCAAGCATTTATGACCCCACCGGACCCGGCTGCTCGGGTGCGGGTCGAGC
The DNA here is from genome assembly GCA_050999295.1 of Geodermatophilaceae bacterium. Taxonomy (GTDB): domain Bacteria; phylum Actinomycetota; class Actinomycetes; order Mycobacteriales; family Geodermatophilaceae; genus JACCQS01. The sequence goes on from JBPCPI010000010.1 coordinate 12,041, forward strand.
GATACCTCGGCCGGGTTAGACTTCGGCGGAGCGGGCGATCTGCGACGGGGCGATCAACTGACCGTTCGGCGGACAGGAATGAGCCGAGAGGTTTCGAGTGCGGTACATGGGTTTCCACGACAGGCTGTGCGCCGTACCGACGCATAGCTTGCTGGCGGTGCGAGGATCGGCAACGTGAGCCGGCACGGCGCCCCGGAACCGCCGAGTGACCTCGATGACGACCCGACCTTCGACTCCGATGATCAATCGAACCTCTACGACGACGAGTCGGACAGCACCGAAACGTCCTCCTCAAAGCGGCGCAAACGCGGTAAGCGGGATCGACCCCCGCGCAGCCGGTGGCAGAAGGCCCTCATCGTCGTACTTGTCTCCGGCCTCGTGCTGGGGCTCGCCGCGGTCGGGCTGTTCTTCTTCTTCACCGAGCGCTACCTGGGCAACATCGACCGGATCGCCAATCCGTTCCAGGAGCTGAACGACAGCGACCGACCCGAGCCGGCGACGCCAAAGAGCGGAGAGCCGCCGCTGACGTTCCTCCTGGTGGGGTCGGACTCCCGTGACCCGTCCGGAGAGGGCCCGCCCGGAGATCGCGCCGACGTGATCATGATCATGCGCATCACCGGCGAGCGCGACAAGGTCCAGTTCATCTCGATCCCGCGGGACTCCTGGGTGCCGATTCCCGGTAACGGAGTGAACAAGATCAATGCGGCGTACGCGTTCGGCGGGCCGAGTCTGCTGATCCAGACGGTCGAGAATCTCACCGCCGTACGGATCGACCACTTCGCCGCGGTCGATTTCTCGGGGTTCAAGGAGATCACCGATGCTCTCGGCGGCGTCACCGTACGAGTCGCCGAGGAGACCAGCCAGGGCGGGGTCACCTTCGAGAAGGGGCTCAACCACCTCAATGGCGAGGAGGCGCTGATCTACGTACGCCAGCGCAAAGGCCTGCCCGGCGGCGACCTCGATCGCGTCCAGCGTCAGCAGAACTACCTGCGCGCGGTCATGAATACGGTGTTCCAGCAGAACATGCTCACCGACCTCGGGAAGACCGACGCGCTGCTGGTCGCCCTGACCGCCGCGATCAGTGTCGACGAGACGTTCAGCACCGCGAACATGCTCGGACTGGCGCTCTCGCTGGGCGGACTCACCCAGCAGAGTCTCACTTTTCTCACCGTGCCCGTGGCCGGGCTGGGTCGTGAGGGCGCGGCCAGCGTCGTCTACATCGACACGGGACAGGCGGCCCCGATGTGGGGCTATCTGCAGGAAGACAAGTTGGCTGAACACGTGAGCGAGTTCGGGGACGATCTGTTGCCCGAGGTACCCTACTGACCTTCGACGAGCCGGACTGAGACTCGGAGGCTTCAGCTGTGGCAGCTCCACGAGCAGTCGTGACCGGATCTGCCGGCTTCGTCGGTTCTACCTGTGCACGCGGTTACTGGACAACGGCTATCAGGCTGTCGGTCCGCGACCTGGCCGGCTCCCAGTCACGTACGTCCGGCGCCCGGTCGACGATCCGTCCGTACGCCAGCCCGACTTCTCTCTGGCCCGTAGCGAACTGGGCTGGGAGCCGAAGGTTCCGCTCGAGACGGGTCTGCGGCTGACGATCGAAGGGTTCCGGTCGCATCCCGAGCTGATCCACCCGGCCGTGGTTCCGGCTGAGGAGTTGGTCAACCGGGCTTGACGCCACGCGCGGTCAACGCCCCGAGGATCGGGAGCAGGGCCCGGGCAATCGCATCCCCCACGTTTTGAAACTTGTCGAGGCTCCCGCCGATCGGATCGAAAATGTCGTCGCGTTGCCGGTCCCGATGCACGATGCGGGCGCCGCGCCGCTGGGTCAGCACTGCACGCAGATGCCGCGCTCGACTGTCCAGATCGGGGTCGGCGGCGAAGTCGTCGTCCTCCCCATCCTTGAGGAGCGCCGCCGCTTCGCGCAGGGTGAACGTCCGCGTCATAAAGCGAGGAGAGAGCTGGAGTACGACGCTCCGGTGTTTCCGCGTCATCGTGAGTACCAGATCCGCTTTTTCGATGTCCTCGGCGAGGAGCTGATGTGCCACGAATCCGGTCGCATCTCCCCCGAGCCCTCTGAGCACCAGCCCAGCCGAGGGCTCGATGGGATGCCCGACAACGGCTCTGGTTCCAGCGCTGCTCGCCGTCAGCACGCCACCGAGTGCATCCCCCTCGGCTTGCGAGTAGGCGAGCGTGAGCCGCTCGGCCATGGGTGACCGGCAGATGTTCCCGGTACACACGAATAGGACATGCACTTGCCGACTCTAGCTCGCAGGCTGCCCGCCGATACGCTGGTTCAGATTCGCCGCCTTGGCGGGTCTCGCCGGCGTGGCGCAATTGGCAGCGCACCCGACTTGTAATCGGGCGGTTCCCGGTTCAAATCCGGGCGTCGGCTCATCTGGATGGACTTCTTCGCCTGAAGCTTGACGTTTCGGCTTCGGCTGATGGCTGACTGAATCGTCCTGGGTTTTGTAAGGCTCACGTTCCGTGGGCGTCGAAACCGGGGGGCAAAGGATGGGGGGCCGCTTGCGCATGGACGGAGTCGTCGCGATTCCGAGGAAGCCAACCTCGGGCTGCGAACTGGCTCTGACGAAGACGGCGCGCGACTTCCAATCGTCGAAGGGTTGGTAAAGCGGTAGGTTACATGTAACGTCAAGCAATGGCATCAACCCGTGACCGCGTACGTGAGCACCGAGAGCGGCTCCGCCAGCAGGGGCTTCGGCCGGTGCAGATCTGGGTGCCCGACGTGCGAGCTCACGAGTTT
>JBPCPI010000014.1:0-9743 GCA_050999295.1 Geodermatophilaceae bacterium
CCGATCGGGCGGCCGGTGGCCAATACCCGGTTGCATGTGTTGGACCGGGATTTGTTGCCGGTGCCGGTGGGGGTGGCTGGTGAGTTGTTCTTGGCTGGGGTTGGTCTGGCTCGGGGGTATTTGCACCGGCCGGGGTTGACTGCGGATCGGTTTGTGCCTGATCCGTTTGGTGTGTTGCCGGGTGGCCGGTTGTACCGGACGGGGGATGTGGCGCGGTTCCGGGCTGATGGTGCGGTGGAGTTCTTGGGCCGGGCTGATGGTCAGGTGAAGGTTCGCGGGTTTCGGATCGAGTTGGGTGAGATCGAGGCTCGGTTGCGGGCGCATCCGGGGGTGGGGCAGGCGGTGGTGGCTGCGCTGTCCGATGCCGGTGGTGGTCGGCGGTTGGTGGGTTATCTGGTCTCGGCTGGTGGGGGTGTGCCTGGGGTTGGTGATGTGCCGGCGGTGGAGGAGTTGCGCGCCTGGTTGGGTGCCACCTTGCCGGAGTACATGGTGCCGTCGGTGTTTGTGGTGGTTGAGAGGTTGCCGTTGACGCCGAACGGCAAGCTTGATCGTCGGGCGTTGCCGGCGCCGGAGGTGGGCCGGTCGGCCGATGTGGGGTATCGGGCGCCGAGTAGCCCGGTTGAGCTGAGTTTGGCCGCGATCTGGGCTGAGGTGCTTGGGGTGGACCGGGTCGGCCTCGACGACAACTTCTTCGACCTCGGCGGGCACTCCCTGCTCGCGATGCGGGTGGTATCCCGGGCAAACAAGGAACTCGCCACCCAGGGCGTCGCCCCGCTGAGCGTTCTGGACATGTTCAGCCATCCAACCGTGGCTGCGCTGGTCGGGCCGACGGGGGCAGATGGCGGCCGTAGTTCGCAGGCTCGGGGGCTGTTGTTCGAGCTGACCCGGCCGGTGCCCGCCGACAAGCGAGCAGCAGCACTGGTCTGCGTGCCCTACGGCGGTGGAAGTGCGGTCGTGTTCAAACCGCTGGCCGACGCGCTACCAGAGGGTTACTCGCTCTACGCGCTGGCCCTGCCTGGCCATGACCCTGGGCTGCCCGCCGAGCAGGCCTTGGGCAACGACGACGTGGCTAGCCGCTGCGCCGACGAGCTCATGGACAAGGTCGAGGGTCCGTTGATCCTCTACGGGCACTGCCTGGGTGGTGGCGCGCTCACTGTGGCGTTGGCTCAGCAACTCGAGGCGCGGGGCCGCGAGGTCACCTCGGTGTTTCTCGGCGCCAGCTTCCCGTCCACCAGGCTGCCCGGCCGGCTCTTCCGCGCGATGGGCAAGGTGTTCAAGCCAGCCGGCCTGATCGGCAACCGGACCTACTATCACCTGCTCAAGGCCATCGGTGGCTTCACCGAGTCGCTGAGCAACGACGAGCTGCAGAACATCATGCGGGTTCTGCGTCACGACGTCAGCGAAGCGGAGAAGTTCTTTGCCGGGTCCTACGCGGATCCGCCGCCACAGCGGTTGCGCGCGCCAATCGTGTCCATCGTCGTCGAACGCGATCCGACGACCGAGTTTCACGAGGAGCGCTACCGCGAGTGGCTGCACTTCAGCGAGTCGGTCGCCCTGATGGTCTTACCGGGCAGTGACCACTACTTCATCAACTCCCGGGCCATGCAGCTTGCCGGGATCCTCACCGCCGCACCTGCGCAGTCGCGGCCGGACGCGCGCGTCGTGACACCCGCGCCGGCTGAGGCGCAGGAGCCGTCTCGGCTGGCCAGCCTCAAGATCTTCAGTATCGTCACGGTGGCCCAGCTGGTGTCGATGATCGGCTCTGGTCTGACCGGATTTGCACTCGGAATCTGGGTCTACCTGGAAACCGGGTCGCTCACCACGTTCGCTCTGGTCGAGATGTTCGCGCTGTTGCCCGGGGTGCTGCTGGCACCGCTGGTTGGCGCGGTCGTCGACCGAAGGGATCGGCGGACAGTGATGTTGACCGGCACCGCGGTGGCCGGGGTATGCCAGGCCGCCATGGCGCTGCTCGCGTGGCGCGGCTCGCTCGGCATTGTCGCCATCTACCTGCTGCTGAGCATCTCCTCGGTGGCCGGGATGTTCGAGCGGATCGCGTTCCTCTCCGCGATCCCACAGATCGCGCCGAAGAGGTACCTCGGCCGCCTCAACGGCATGCTCCACGTGGCGATCGGCATCGCGCAGACCGTCGCGCCGCTGTTGGCGGTCGCCCTGCTGTCCACCGTCGGCCTCAAGGCCATCCTGACCGTCGATGCCGCGACCTTCGCCGTGGTGACGGTCGTGCTGCTGCTCGTACGGTTCCCACGGACGTTGCCGAACCGGCGGCGGGAGTCCCTGCAGGCAGAGATCAGGTACGGCTTGCGCTACGTCGTCCGGTCGCCGGCCCTGCGTGGGGTGATGATCTACTTCGCGGCGCTCAGCCTGTTGACCGCGCCGCTGTTCCTGCTCGTCACTCCGTTGGTGCTGCCCTTCGGCTCGGTGTCGATGATCGGCCAGATGTTTGTCGCAGCCGGCGTGGGCAGCATGCTCGGCGGTCTGCTGATGGGCCTGTGGGGTGGGCCGAAGCGCCTGATGGCCGGGGTTCTCGGATCGTCAGTCCTCGGTGGCCTCGGCATGGTTGCCATGGGGCTGCGCCCGTCGATCTTGCTGGTCGCTGCGGGTTTCTTCCTCTGGGTGGTCGCGATCGCGGTGTTCAACGGCTGCTACGCGACGATCATTCAACTCAAGGTGCCGCAGGCACTTCAGGGGCGGGTCTTCGCCGTCATCCAGATGACCGCCCTCGGCATCGCGCCGATCGCGTATCTGGGTGCCGGCCCACTCGGCGAACACGTTTTTGAACCGTTGATGGCGCCCGCGGGCGCCTTGGCGGGCACCGTCGGCGCCGTGTTGGGCACCGGCGCGGGGCGAGGCGTCGCGCTGATGTACATCTTGGCCGGATTGGGCGTTCTCGTCGCGACTGCCCTGGCCTACCGCTCCCGCGCCATCTGGCAGCTGGAGGATGTGATGCCCGATGCCCTGCCCGACGACACCTTCGACGAGACCACACCCCCGCCACCGAGTGACTACTTCGTGCGGCCGGCACCGGACCTGGGGATAGGTGGCAATCCGGCCGGGGAGCCGGCGCGAGCGCTCAGCGGTCTAGCCGACAGCCGGCAAGGGTCATGACCGGTCAGCGCACGCCGCTGGTGCCCGACCTGCTGGTCGAGCGCGCGGCAGCGTCCGCAGACGGGGTGGCACTGATCCTGGAGACCGGGCCGTCGCTGACATTCGCGACGTGGAACTCGCGAGCCAACGCATTCGCTCGACAGCTGCTGGCACGTGAGATCGCTGCCGGCGACCGGATCGCCCTGCTTTACGAACCGGCTGACTGGCTCGACTACGCGGTTGCCTACTTCGGGGTGCTGAAGGCGGGAGCGGTGGCGGTGGCGCTATCCCCGAGCCTCACCAGCGCCGAAATCGATTCGGCAGCCTTCGACTGCTCGGTGGTGATCTTCAGCCGGCACGCGCAGCGACGAGATGGCGCGGTACCCAGTTGCCGGCACGAGGACATCGTGCCCGGCGACACTGATGGCCGCGGCGGCGACGTTCAGATTGAGCGATCCGGTGACGACCTTGCCCAGATCCTGCTCAGTGCCGGCACGACGGGCCGACCCAAGCGGATCGGGGCGAGCCACGACAACGTTCTCGCCGGCTGGCTGCCGGGCAACTCGGCGGCGCACGACGCGGCAGAGTTCTTCGTCCACGCAACGCCGATCGCCACCAACGCCGGCCAGGTTACGATGCTGCACCCCCTGCACGACCGGCACACCTGGGTCGGGATGGAACGCTTCGATGCCGGCCGGTACTGCGATCTGCTGACCCGGTATTCCGCCTCGCACACCATGCTGGTGCCGGCTACCGCATCGTGGTTGCTCGAGTCAGGGGCGTACGGCGGCCACGATCTGTCCAGCGTCCGGGAGGTGGCGCTGACCGCCGCCGCAGTCGCCCCCGCGGTGCTCAGACGCCTGAGCGCGGTGTTCCCCAGCGCTGCCCTGATGAACACCTACACCTCGACCGAGGCCTGGCCAGCGATGACGGCAATGCGCTACGACCCGAGCCGGCCGACTTCTGTCGGCAGGCCGTTGCCCGGCCAGGAAGTGACGATTATCGGCGCCGACCGAGCGAGGCTAGCGGTGGGACAGGTCGGCGAGATCGTGCTGGGCTCGGCGAGGATGACACCGCGCCGGTACGTCGATGACCCGAAGTCAACGCGAGATACCTTCCTGACCGGCGGCGTGCGTACCGGGGACCTCGGCTACCTCGATGACGACGGCTACCTCCACCTGGTCGACCGGCTGGCAGAGACGATCAACAGCGGAGGAAACAACGTTTCAGCACTCGAGGTCGAAGCCGCCTTGTTGGAGCACCCGGCGGTGGCCGAGGCGGCAGTGGTAGGCAGCAAGCACGACATCCTTGGTGAGACGGTTGTCGCCGCCGTGGTGCCCAGAGGCGAACTGAGCGAAGTCCAGGTGACGGACTTCCTCCGCGCCTGCCTTGACGAGCACAAGGTTCCTACCCGGATCGTCGCTCTCGATCGGCTGCCGCGCAATGCACTCGGGAAGGTGCTGAAGTCGCAGTTGAGCAGCTCGCTCGCGATGCCCGGAGCGGGCACCGCGTCTGCGGCGCGTACTGCTGATGAGGCGATCCTGCTGCGTATCTGGTCACAGGTCCTCGGGCGGGACGACATCGGGATTGATGACGACTTCGTCGCGATCGGAGGGCATTCGCTGGCCGCGTTCGAGATTGTCGAGCGAGCCGCACAAGCCTTGGACATGACCTTGCCGCGAAACCTGGTGCTCGCCACCCCGACGATCGCCGCTCAGGCCAGGGTCATTGCAGAGTGCCGGCGCGACGGTACCGGGGCGCACGCATCGCTTGGCCCGATTCGACGCCGCGCACAATAAAAGGATCTGAGAGGCGGTTGCATGTTTGAAGATGACGACGAGCGTCGCTATGAAGTTGTGACCAACGACGAGGAGCAATACTCGATCTGGCCGGTCGGCCGGGATATTCCGGCTGGATGGCGCAGCGTCGGTCGCCAGGGTTCTAAGAGCGAAAGCATGGCCTACATCGACGAGGTGTGGACCGACATGCGCCCGTTGAGCCTGCGCCGTCAGATGGATGCCTGATCTTTGCAGTTACCTGTCCCGCAGGTCAGGGCCAGCGACGGGCACGTCAATCGCGAGGCGGTGTTGAACCCTGAGCATAATTCGGGAGATTCTGCCAGCAGTCGTGGCTGTCGCCGACACTGCTGGCGCGGAGTTGGACGACGCGAGCCTGCATCCAGGGGAGGAACAAGTTATCGCTCGTGCCGGGGGTAAACGGCGACGGGAGTACACGGCCGCGCGGGCATGTGCCCGCCTCGCCCTGGCTGACCTAGGCATACCGCCGGTCGCGATCCTGTCCGGTGACCAACGTGAGCCCCTATGGCCCGCAGGTGTTGTGGGCGCTATCACCCATTGTGATGACTACCGTGCAGCGGCCGTGGCAAGAGCCACCGATATCATCGCGATCGGTATTGATGCAGAGCCACACGATGCAGTTCCCCAGGACGTGGCTCGCCGGATCACCCGTCCAGAAGAAGTGGATCTTCTTGTGGAACTCATCCGAGCTGCGCCGCAGATCCATTGGGACCGTCTGCTGTTCAGCGCCAAGGAGTCCGCCTACAAGGCCTGGTTTCCGCTGACTCACCGTTGGCTGGACTTTCAGGACGCACTCGTCACACCTGGACTCAACGGAGACCTGGTCGTACGCCTGCTCGTGCCTGCACCCGCACGGCTGGGACCCGTCCTTCACGGTCGCTGGCTCACCCGAAATGGGCTCCTACTTACGGCGGTCATGGTGACGCCCGCGACACGCCACCAGATGGAATTAAGGACGGACCACTAGGCTTGGCCGGTCCCCCCGTACCTGAGAGAGGCTGCACAGTGTCTGCTGGAGAGATCGCCGGTCTGGTCGCTGCGGGTGCGCTGGCGTTGTTGGTGCTGTTGCTCGCCGTACCCATTCTCAAGCTCGGTCGCACACTGGATGAGACGACTCTGGCCATCCGCAAGGCACGAGAGGGTGCCGCCCCGATCCTGGACAACGCAGTCACCACCGTGCGGGCGGTCAACACGAACCTGGAGCGGGTCGACGGAATCACCGCGAACGCCGCGAGCATGTCCAGCAATGCGGCGGCGCTCACGAGCGTGGTTGCGGCCACGGTCGGAGGGCCACTGGTCAAGGCGGCAGCGTTCTCCTACGGGGTCCGCCAAGCGGTGAAGGGCCGGCGTGAAGGCAAGGCTGCCGGTTCACGTGTCCGACGTCGCGGGAGGAAGCACTGATGCGCCGACTGTTCTGGCTCGGGCTCGGGATCACCGTCGGTGCGCTCGTTGTGCGCCGACTGTCGGCGGCGGCGCAGAAGATGACGCCGAGTGGCATCGCTGGGTCGCTCTCGGCGGGACTCTCTGAGCTGGCCGCGGCGATCGGCGAGTTCGCCGCGGACGTGCGTGCGGCGATGGGTGAACGCGAGCAGGAACTGCGCGCCGGTGTCGGCTTGGATGGTCAGCTCGGCGCGAAGCCGGAGGATTTCACGGCCTGATGCGCACGGCCGACATCAAGAAACGCTTCCTGGATCACTTCGAACGCCGGGGGCACACGGTCGTACCCAGCGCGAGCCTGGTCAGCGACGACCCGACACTGCTGTTCACCGTCGCCGGGATGGTTCCGTTCATCCCCTACCTCACCGGGCAGCAGAGCGCGCCCTATCGGCGGGCCACCAGTGTTCAGAAGTGCGTACGGACCCTTGACATCGAGGAGGTCGGCAAGACCACCCGGCACGGCACGTTCTTCCAGATGAACGGCAACTTCTCCTTCGGTGACTATTTCAAGGAGGGCGCCATCGAATTCGCCTGGGAGCTGATCACCAAACCGCAGGACCAGGGCGGGTTCGGGATCGACCCGGGCACCATCTGGGCCACGGTCTACCAGGACGATGACGAGGCCTTCCAGCTCTGGAGGACGGTCGCGGGCCTGCCCACCGAGCGCATCCAGCGACGTGGGATGGACGACAACTACTGGTCCACCGGTGTCGCGGGACCGTCGGGTCCATGCTCGGAGATATACGTCGACCGTGGGCAGCAGTACGGGCCCGACGGCGGCCCGATAGTCGATGAGGACCGCTTCCTCGAGATCTGGAACCTGGTCTTCATGGAGCACGTGCGGGGACCCAACCGTGGGCCGGCCAAGAGCGACTTCCCGATCCTGGGTGAACTGCCGAGCAAGAACATCGACACCGGCATGGGCATGGAGCGGGTGGCCTACCTGTTGCAGGGCAAGCAGAACCTCTACGAGATCGACGAGGTCTTTCCGGTGCTCGAGCGCGCTGCCGAGATGTGCGGCAAACGCTACGGCGCTGATCACGCGGACGATGTGCGACTGCGGGTCGTCGCCGACCACGTACGCAGCGGGCTGATGTTGATCGGCGACGGGGTCCGCCCCGGCAACGAGGGGCGCGGCTATGTTCTGCGCCGGTTGCTCCGGCGGGCAGTCCTGTCGATGCGCCAATTGGGCTATGCCGATCCGGCTCTGATCGAACTGCTGCCGGTCTCCCGGGACTGCATGGCTCCGAGCTATCCGGAACTGGCAGACGATTTCGAGCGGATCTCCTCCTACGCCTACGCTGAGGAAGCAGCCTTCCGGCGCACGCTCGTCGCAGGAACAACGATCCTCGACACCGCCGTTGGTTCGGCCAAATCGGCTGGTGCCGCGAGGCTCTCGGGCGAGCAGGCCTTCGTTCTGCATGACACCTACGGCTTCCCGATCGATCTCACGGTCGAGATCGCCCAAGAGGCCGGGCTGGCCGTCGACCAGGCCGGCTTCACCCGGCTCATGAACGAGCAGCGCGAGCGGGCGAAGGCCGATTCGGTCGGGCGCAAGTTCGGGAAGGCTGATCTGTCTGCCTACCGAGCGGTGTTGGACAGTTCCGGTCCCTCGGAGTTCACCGGCTACTCCGAGGTGGCTCGCGAGGCGACGGTCGTCGGCCTGTTCGTCGACGGGGTGCAGGTGCCTACGGTCTCGGCCGGCGGAGATGTCGAGATCGTCCTCGATGCCACACCGTTCTACGCCGAGGCCGGCGGCCAGTTGGCTGATGAGGGCCTGGTCACAGCGGACGGCGCGTCGGTGACCGTCTTCGACGTCCAGAGTCCGATGCCGGGCCTGGTGATGCACAAGGGTCGGGTCGATGACGGAGAGCTCCTGACGGGATCGACTGTGTACGCCGCGGTCGACGTCAGTCGACGGCGGTCCATCTCTCGGGCGCATACGGCAACACACTTGGTGCACACCGCCATTCGCGGGGCGTTGGGGGAGAGCGCAACCCAAGCCGGCTCGCTGAATGCTCCAGGACGGCTGCGCTTCGACTTCTCTACGCCGTCGGCGGTGCCGCCGAGCGTCCTCGGCGATGTCGAGGACGAGGTCAACGCGGTCCTGGCTGATGATCTCGAGGTTCGCGCGTTCCTGACGACGCAGGACCACGCCCGCGAGATCGGCGCGATGGCCCTGTTCGGCGAGAAGTACGGCGACGAGGTCCGAGTCGTCGAAGTGGGGGACTATGCGCGCGAACTCTGCGGTGGCACGCACACCACCCGCTCGGGCCAGCTCGGTTTGGTCAAGCTCCTGTCGGAGTCCTCCATCGGTTCGGGCGTACGCCGCATCGACGCGCTGGTGGGCCTGGACGCCTTTCGCTTCCTCGCCCGCGAACACGTCCTGGTCGGGCAGCTCACCGAGCTCCTTCGGGTGCCGGCCGAGGAAGTTCCGGATCGCGTTCGACAGACCGTCGAACGGCTGCGGGCCGCGGAGAAGGACCTCGACAAGCTCCGGGGCACCGCCGCTCGCGCTGGCGCGGCAACTCTGGCCGAACAGGCTCGAGAGGTGGCCGGCGTGCTTTTTGTCGCGGCGGAGCCCCCGGGACTTGGCGCTGGTGACCTGCGGAGGTTGGCCCAGGACGTACGCGCCCGGTTGGCGGCCGACCGGCCCGCCGCGGTGCTGCTCGCTTCAGTGACTGATGGGAAGGTCGCCCTGGTCAGCGCCACCAACGCACCGGCACGGGAACGTGGCGTGCTGGCCTCGGGACTGCTCGGTGCGGCGGCGCCGGCAGTCGAGGGGCGCGGCGGGGGTCGGGACGACCTGGCCCAAGGCGGTGGGACCGATCCGGCCGGAATTCCGGACGCCTTTGACCGCGCCGAACGTGCGATCCAGGCGGCCCTTTCCGGCTCATGACTGAGTCCCCCTCGCCGCCCGGGCGACGGTTGGGCATCGACGTAGGGTCGGTGCGGGTCGGCGTGGCGCTCAGTGATCCGTCCGGACTCATTGCCAGTCCGCTGATCACCCTCTTGCGCGATCGGGGCGCAGCAGACCAGCGCAGGATCGCCGATCTGGTCCGCGAACACGAGGTTGTCGAGGTCATCATCGGATTGCCGCTGCACCTTTCTGGCGCTCATGGGGCAGCATCGGAGGAGGCAACCGCCTACTCTGTTGCCGTGGCAACGTTGATCGAGCCGGTGCCAGTCCGTCTGATGGACGAGCGGCTCAGCACACGCGCAGCCAACGCAGTCCTCGCCGCTCGGGGGCTGGACGGCCGGGCACAGCGCAAGGTCGTGGACCAGACCGCCGCGGCGATCATCCTGCAATCCTGGCTGGATCAGCTCGCGCACCGCAGGCAGGGGAGCCTGTGAGCCGAGAGCGAGTGAGCAGCGCAGCGAGGAACG
>JBPCPI010000059.1:0-3089 GCA_050999295.1 Geodermatophilaceae bacterium
CTTCTCCACCACACCCTTGCGGTTGCCGTGCCGCGACGGACAGATGTCGACCCCGACGCCGTAAAACTGGCTCTTGTGACCGATCCGTGGGTGGTCTGACGGGCCGCTGACGAGCAACACGCCGTTCCCGCCTAGGTTTCTGGCTTGTCGAGAGTCAGGAACCGAAGGAGCGGAGAACGGCGTGCGCAACGCCAGGCTATGGGCTGCCCTGCTCGGGGTCGAGAAGACGGTCGTCGAGGAGATCGAGTTCGACGAGGATGCGCAGCTGCTCGTTGCGCATGTCCGGCCCCGGAAACGGGCCTGCGGGCGTTGTGGTCGGTGCGGTCGACGCTGCCCGGCCTACGACCGTGGGGAGGGTCGGCGCCAGTGGCGTGCGCTGGACCTGGGCACTGTCCAGGTCGCCTTGGAGGCCGACGCCCCGCGGGTGAACTGCCCTGACCACGGGCCGACGGTGGCCGCGGTGCCCTGGGCCCGGCACGCCGCAGGCCACACGCTGGTCTTCGACGAGCAGGTGGCGTGGCTGGCCACCCAGTGCTCGAAGAGCGCGGTGACCGAGTTGATGCGGATCGCCTGGCGCACCGTCGGCGCGATCATCACCCGGGTCTGGGCCGACGTCGAGGCGGTGCACGACAGGTTCGCCGGCCTGCGGCGGATCGGGGTCGACGAGACCTCCTACAAGCGCGGGCACCGGTACCTGACCGTGGTCGTCGACCACGATTCGGGCCGGCTGGTGTGGGCCGCACCTGGCCGGGACAAGGCCACCCTCGGGTTGTTCTTCGACGCCCTCGGCCCCGAACGGTGCAAGGCGATCACCCATGTCAGCGCGGACGGAGCGGACTGGATCAGCGCCGTGGTCGCCGGGCGGTGCCCCAAAGCGGTGCGCTGCGCCGACCCGTTCCACATCGTCCGCTGGGCCACCGAAGCGCTCGACGAGGTCCGCCGCCAGGCCTGGAACGAAGCCCGCGGCGCCGTGCACCAGCGGCTGGCCGGTCGGGCCAGCGGGCACGCCAAGGCGTTGAAGCACGCCCGGTACGCCTTGTGGAAGAACCCCGAGAACCTCACCGGCCGCCAGCAGGTCAAGCTCGCCTGGATCGCGAAGACCGACCCCCGGCTGCACCGGGCCTACCTGCTCAAGGAAGGGCTCCGCGTCTTGTTCCAGCTCTCCTACGACGACGCCGTCGAGGCGCTCGAGATCTGGATCAGCTGGGCCCGCCGGTGCCGAATCGGTGCGTTCGTCGACCTGCAACGCCGAATTGTCAAACACAGGGCGTCGATCCTCGCCGCGATCGAACACGGCCTGTCCAACGGACGCATCGAATCGGTCAACACCAAGATCCGGCTCATCACCCGCATCGCCTTCGGATTCCGTTCACCCGAAGCCCTCATCGCCCTGGCCATGCTCAACCTCGGCGGCCACCGTCCCGCCCTCCCAGGCCGAAGAAGCAAGTGGCCAGCATGGACGAGGTAGATCCGGAGCTGCGCGAGATGTTCGACAAGCTCGGGATCTCTCTGGGTGAGCAAGAGCGTCTCAGCGGTGTGGCAGTGGACGCGATCGTCGATTCGGTGTCGGTTGTGAGCTTCTCCTCGAATCGTGGAGGGTTCCTTATGCCGCTTCCGGTTGGATAGCAGCGATCTTCTCGTACTCGATGGGTGACTTCAACGCGGCCGAGCTGTGCCGACGTTTGACGTTGTAGAACTCGTGGCACCAGGCGAGCACGACGGCCCGTGCCTCGGCCTTGGTAGCGAAGTGGTGCCGGGACAGGACCTCGTGTTCCAGGGTCGAGAAGAACGACTCCGCGGCGGCATTATCGAAACACGAACCGACCCTGCCCATCGACTGTCTGATACCGAGTTTTTCCTTACACAGCACGGTGAAACTCGACGCCGTGTACGTCGAGCCCCGGTCGGAGTGGAAGATGACGCCGTCGATCTTGTCCCGACCGCCGCGGGCAGCTGAAGCGATCTTGATCGCGTCACACGCCAGTTCGGCGTTCGGGTGCTCGGAGGTCGGGCAGGCCAGCAACCTGCGAGAGAACAAGTCCAGCACGCTCGCCAGGTAGAGCTTGCCCTCATCGGTCGGGATCTCGGTGATGTCCCCGCACCACTTCAGGTTCGGCGCCGGCGCGGTGAAGTCGCGCTTGAGCAGGTCGGGGAACTTCGGCGCCTTGCGGTCCTGCTTGGTCAACCCCTTGCTGTGCTTGGGCTTTCTCCCCTGCAGGCCCTGCCGGCGCATCGAGTCAGCGACCGTGTTCACGCTCACCGTCCAGCCGGCCTCGAGCAGGTCGGCATGGATGCGTGGCGAGCCGTAGGTGCGCTGCGAGGCTTTGAACACCCTCAGCACTTCGGCGTCCAGTTCGCCACGACGAAGCTGACGAGGTGTGGCCGGCCGCTCAAGCCATTTGTAGAGCCACGAGATGCTGATACCGAGGATCGCGCAGCACACCACGTACGGGACGCGGTAGAAGGTCCTCTGGTCGGCGATGAAGCGTGCCACGCTCACTTCGTCGCCTCCTTCACCCACAGGACCACGGAGCGCTTGAGTACATCGCGCTCCATCCGCAGCTCGGCATTCTCGCCGCGCAGGCGCTTCAACTCGGCCACATCATCAGCGGACAGCCCATCGGTGCCCTCACGTACGGCACGGTCCTTGGCCCACCAGTTCCCCAGCGTGCCCTCGTTGATCCCGAGATCGCGGGCGACCTGCGCGATCGGTCTACCGGTCTCCCGGACGATCCGCACAGCCCCCTCACGAAACTCCTGGTCGAACTTCCGTCGCTTCTCTGGCATGACTACTCCTCATAGCGCATGCCTCCACGGTTATGGGGGAGGTTCAGGGTCGCGGTCGGCCACGTCTTCGGGGTGGCGGTGCCGGCGGTCGTGGTCACATGGCTGGCGGATGGCCGAGAGGGGGTGCGCGACCTTGCCCGCCGCTGCACCCGCTGGCGCGTCCCGCCGCGGTGGTACGTGGCGTCCCTTTTCGCCATGCCCGTCGCCTTCTTGCTGTTGGCCATCGTCGCCATCGGACATGGTTCCCTGGATCCGCTGGGCAACCACTGGGCCCGGATGTTCATCAACGTGCTGCCCTATCT
>JBPCPI010000090.1:0-6395 GCA_050999295.1 Geodermatophilaceae bacterium
TGAGCAGAAGGCCGACCACGACGACGCCGACGATTCCGGTGAGCACCTGGTAGAGGGCCACCGAGCTGCCAATGCTGTTGAGTCCCGCGTAGATGGCATTGCCCAGGCCGGGGCCTCTTACCACGGCGCCGAGCGCGGCGGTGCTCACCAGGATGATGGCCGCCGTGCGGATGCCGACCAGGATGACGGGCCAGGCCAGCGGCAGTTCGACCCGGACCAGCCGGACCTGGTCGCTCATGCCGATGCCCCGGGCCGCTTCCAGTACCGCGGCGTTCACGCTGTTGAGCCCCACGATGGTGTTCTGGATGATCGGGAGCAGCGAGTACGCCGTGAGCGCGAGCAGCACGGGCGGCCAGCCGAGCCCGAGGATGCCGATCAGCACCGCGTAGAGCGCGAGTGACGGGACCGTGAGCATCGTTCCGGCGATCTTGAGGACGACCTCGCGTGGGCCGGGGTGGTGGCGGACGAGGATGCCTGCGCCCACTCCGACGATGGTGCCGAGCAGGGTCGACAACAGGACGATCGCGAAGTGGTCGCCGAACTGGCGCAGGAGATCCTCCTGGAAGAACCCGAGGTACTCCTCGTAGCTCACCGGCTCCTCCTTGCCCTCGGCCGGACCCTTCGTCAGGCCCGTCGCCTGCAGTGGCTGCGGTGGTGCCCCCAGCGATGGTCAGACAGTAAGGGTGAGTTAGAGCACAGTCAAGCAATGACTTCCTGAGTTTCATCTGATGACATAGCGATAGACCGGATCCTAGTGGCATAGTCATGGTCCACGCTGCATTTGCTGATAGGAGGCCGCTTGACCAAGATGACGACGCAACGGGATACTGTCGCCGTGCGCAATGGTCTTTCAGTAGGCGATAGCGTGAAGACGCTCGCCCGGGGCTTGGACATTCTGCGGTCGTTCCATGCCGACCGCCCGGAGGCGACTCAGTCCCAGATCGCTGCGGCGCTGGGCTTGCCCTTGCCGACGGTTGGGCGGCTGTGCCGGACGTTGGTGGCCGAGGGTTTCCTGGAAGGCGACACCGGCAGCCGGCGTTTGCGACTGGGTCCGGAAATCGCTCGGATGGCACTGGTCGGTCCCCGCGACCCGGTGGCCATCGGCCGGACCTGGATGGCAGACCTTGCCGAACGGTTCGGCGAGGATGTCAACCTGGCCGTCCTCAATGGCACGCAGGTGCTCTTTGTCGACTCGCTCGCCAGCCGGCGGACCCTGAGCGCTACCACCGCTATCGGCACCCGGGCGCCGGCCCACTGCACCGCTGTCGGAAAGTGTCTGCTCGCGCAACTGGACGTCAACGTCGCGCTGGACCGTCTCGGACCCGGGCCGTACGAACGTCGCACGGACAAGACGATCACCGGCTGGAGCCGGCTCCGATCGGAGCTGGAGTCCATCCGGGCCAAGCAGGTGGCACGTTCCTTCGAGGAGTACGAGGAGGGGCTCGTCGGACTGGCCGTCGCGCTTCGCCGGGTCGGGAACGGCCACATCTACGGTCTGTCGGTCGCTGTCCCCTCGGTGCGGGCCAGCCCCGACGTCGTTGCCGCGATCGAGGATGCGCTACGCGTCGACCCGCGCGCCGTGCCCGCAACCGGAAGCAGCGCATGACGGTCACGAACCTGCGCTTGGTCGATCCCGCCGCCGAACTCGACAGCTGGGCGTCCACGCTCGCCGCAGAGCTCGACAGCCGGGGCGAGAACCTCTACAACGGTTCCCCGTCGGACTCCGACTCGCGCTTGGCAAACGAGCGGATGGGGGCGGCCGGACTCATCGGACTGCCCTGGCCGCAGGAGCTGGGCGGCCGCGGCATGGATCCGGTAGACGTCGTCGGGATAGAGGAGCGACTCGGCTATCACTGGTTGCCGCTGTGCGGCTATCTGCTGTCGGTCAAGACGATCGGCAGTGCGCTTCTCAAATTCGGCTCAACTGAACTCATGGCGACCTTCCTGCCCGAAGTCATTGCCGGAAACACGATGTTCTGTCAGGGCTTCTCCGAGCCCGAGGCCGGCTCCGACCTCGCCGCACTGCAAACCCGCGCCGTGCGCTCTGGCGATGGCTGGCTGGTGAGCGGGCGCAAGATCTGGACCTCCAGCGCCGAGCTAGCCGACTGGATGTACCTCGCGGTACGGACTGACTCCGAGCTGCCAAGGCACCGAGGGCTGTCGGTCATGTTCGCTGACATGCGGACACCGGGGATCACCGTCGACGTGCACGAGACCCTGGGCGGCGGCACGTTGGGCGAGGTTGTCCTGGACGAGGTGTATGTGCCCTCGGGCAACGTGCTCGGCGAGGTCAACGGCGGTTGGAAGGTCCTGCTCGGTTCGCTGGACTTCGAGCGGGTGACAAGTGAAAAGGTCGGAGTGACCCTGCGCGTCCTGGACGATCTGGAGCAGCTCACGACCTCCCGAGGCCACCGCCGTACGCTGCTCGCGCTGCGCGGCGAACTCGACGCTTGTCGCCGACTAGGGCATCGCGCCACTCGGCTGATCGCCGCTGACCAGCCGGTTTCCAGGGCCTCCTCGATGTGCAAGCTGTCGGTCTCGCTCGCTCAGCAGAAGGTGGCCGCGCTCGGGGCCGAGATGCTGGGGCCGGCCGCGTTCATCGACCGCGGTCCCGGGTCGCCCGCCCACGGACGCATCTCCGCCTTTGCCCGCTCAGCCGTTTCCATGACGATCGCGGGCGGAGCCAGCGACATCCAACGCAAGGTCATTGCCAAGCAGGGCCTGGGTCTTCCTCGATGAACGCACCCAAGCTACGGAGCACTTCGCCGGTGGCGTGCAGTTCCTTGCCCTTGGCCGGTCTGCGCATCCTGGACTACTCACAGTTTGTGGCCGGTCCGCTTGCCACCGCCTTGCTCGCCGATCTCGGCGCCGACGTCATCAAGGTGGAGTCGCCGGCCGGCGACGCCTACCGGCACTACGAACCGCTGGGGGCCGGTGAGAGCCGCCGGTTCTACGCCCTCAACCGCGGCAAGCGGTCGGTCGTCTGCGATCTGAAGAGCACCCGGGGGCGGGCAGTCTCACGCGCCCTGATCGCCTCCGCAGACGCCGTGGTGCACAACATGCCACCTGATCGCGCGGTGGCGTTTGGACTGGACGCTGCATCCGTACGCGCCGTGAACCCGTCCGCCGTGGTGACCGTCGTCTCGGCCTTCGGAAGCGATGGTCCACAGGCTGGGCGAATCGGCTACGACATTGTGGCGCAGGCTTATTCGGGTCTACTGATGGCCGACGCTCGCACCGACGACAGGGTTCCGCGACGCAGCGGGGGCATTCCGTACTCCGACATCACAGCCGGTCTGCTGGCGTGTGTCAGCGTGCTCGCGGGGCTGGCCGGGCGCAGTCCGCAGTCCGCTCCGCACCTGGAGGTGTCGCTGCTCGGTGCCGCACTTGCCACCCAGGTGCAGGACTTCGTCCGTACCGAGCGAGACCTTCCGGTCGCGCAGTCGCCGGGCACGATCGTCACCGCGACCGAGCTCGAGGACGTCGCTCAGCGCGTCCACGAGCATGATGAACTCGAGCCCTACTACCGGTGCTACGAGGCGGCCGACGGATTCTTCGCCTTGGCCTGTCTCAACGTCGCCCAGCGACGCCGACTCCTGGCGATGCTCGAACTGCAGGACCCCTGGGTCGAGAACCCGCAGCTGCCGCCGACCTCCGCCCAGGAGCGTGCCAGGCGGGTAGCGCTGTCTGGACGCATCGCCGAGATCGTCGCCGGTAGGCCCGCAGCGTACTGGGTGGCGGCGTGCGCGAGTGCCGGCGTACCCGCCGGCGAGGTCCGACTGGTGCACCAACTCTTCGACGACGAGCAGGTCCGGGCCAACGGGCTGGTCCAATGGATCGAGCAGGACCGCGGCGGCTCGGTAGCCGTCCTCGGCAGCCTGTTCAAGATCGATGGCATGACCCAACCGTCCAGCCGTCCCGCACCGCGGCTGGGCGAGCACACCGAGTCGATCCTGACCGAGCTGGACCTGGGCGTGTCCGCCCAGTTCTCGCGGCCGATCGAGGCCGAGCATCGCCTCGCGCGGCGCGACTGACTGCGAGGAACACATTGTCTGCTGAACTCGAGGCGTTTTCCGACTCTGTCCGCCAACTGCTGGCCCACCACGCGCTGCCCGATGACTGGAAACCGGGCATCGCCGCGGACGACCAGCATTCCTCGTTGACTGCTGCGTTGACCGACGTCGGCTGGAGCGAACTGCGCGACGGCGGTGTCGAGGCCCGACCCTTCCTCGGCGCGGGCGCCGTCGAGATGGGGCGCGCGGTTGCCCCCTTCTGCGAGGTGGTGTCCGTACTCGGAGGAAGTCCTCTCGTCGACGGACTGGCCATGTACGTCGGATCCTGTGCCAACGTTGCGGTTCCGGGACCCGGCGGCTACACCCTGTCAACCGTGCGTGCGTCTCGCGCCGTCAACTTCGCTGATTCCCTGGACGTCCGCCTGGTCAGTGCGACCGCAGCACCGGTTGACGTCAACGAGCCGTTCGAGCGGATCGCTGCATGGGAGACCGCCACACTCGGCTACCTGGCCGGCCTTGCAGACGGCGCGGTGTCCCGGGCGGTGGCACATTCCCGTGACCGTCAGGTCTTCGGGAACGCCCTTGCCCAGATTGAGACCGTTCAGCAGCGGCTCGCTGATGCTGCGACCGTGTCCGATGCGCTCGTGCTCTCTGCCCGAGAAGGAGCTTCGGGTCTTCCCGCCCTCGCCCACGCGACCGCGAATATCGGCAGCGTCATGACGCACTGTCACCAGGTCTTCGGGGCAATCGGGTTTACCCTCGAGTTTCCCATGCAGCGCTACTCCCGACGGGCCAAGGCGCTGGCCGCTTTCACCAACGCCTGGATCGATCAGCGGCTCGAGTTCGCCGGGTGAAAACACTGATCGTGACCGGCGGATCCGCGGGAATCGGGCTGCAGATCGCCCGCCGGCTCGCCGCCGATGGCAACGAGGTCGTTCTCGTGGGCCGGAGCGTCGACCGGCTGAGAGATGCAAAGGTCAGTCTCGCCGGCGACGGACTGGATTGTCGAATGGCGGCGCTGGACGTCCGCGACGACACTGCCGTGAAGCATCTGGTCGAGAACCTCCCACGCGTGGACGGCGTCGTGAACAACGCCGCCGGGAACTTCACGGCGCGGACGATCGACATGTCGCTCAACGGATTCCGCGCGGTGGTAGAGATCTCGTTGTACGGGACATTCAACTTCTCTACGGCCGTTGCTCGACGACTGATTGCCGACGGCCGGCCGGGCGCGATCTGCAACATCATCACGACCTATGCCTGGACCGGGGCTCCCGGCGTCGCGCACTCGGCGGCCGGCAAAGCGGGGATGCTCGCCTTCACCAAATCGGTGGCCCGGGAATGGGGCGAGCACGGCATCCGCGTCAACGCGGTGGCCCCCGGCTTCGTCCCCACCGAAAGCGCGACCGCCCACATTCTGTCCTCGCCCGCTGCCGGCGACCGCATGCTGGAACTCATTCCGCTCGCCAGGTTTGGCCGGACCGAAGAGATCGCCGACGCGGTCGCCTTTCTCATGAGCGACCAGGCCTCGTACATCACCGGAAGTGTGCTCACAGTCGACGGCGGACGATCGCTGGGACCGTCGATGCACGAGGCGGCGTCAAAGCAGGACCTCACCTGACCAACCCTCGGACGGGGACGGGAGCGTGCACGATGGGTACGGGCATAGCGGCGCCGCTCGCCGAGACGGACGAGGGGGCTCGTTGATGCCGAGATCGGACGGGCGCGATCCCCAGCGCGAGCCTCACCGGCGGAGGAAGCGCCGGAGCATGCATTCACCGATCCGGACGCGCGGCTGGCATCACTCGGCCCCCCAACGAGCACTTGAGCCTCTCTTCGGGGCACCGCCACTGCCTGAGCACACGGCGATCGAGGGACGCCTCCGGCCGCGCCGTCTACGGCTGGTGATGTGTGAACCCGGGGTGACTCCTAAGTCCGTGCTTCGCCGCTGCGCGGCGGCGCTGGCACCCACAGTGCCCGACCCGGATCACAGTCGCACTCGCCGCCGCACTCCAGGACAGCGCGCCACTCTCTGCGCGTGCATGGTGGTGGTGTACCTGGTTTGGGGTACGAGCTATCCCGCGATTCGTGTGATGGTTGCCCCCGCGCACGACCAGGGGCTACCCACCATTTTCGCTGCCGGCTCCAGGCTCTTGCTGGCAGGCGTGGTCCTGGTCTGCGTCGCGACGGCGAGCGGGCGCGGGCGCGCCGCGATCCGCCGGGTGAAAGGGCATCATCTGCGCGCTTCGATCCGCGCCGGACTCCTGCTGAGCTTCGGCACCGGAATCCTGACGACGTTTGCGGCTCGCCAAGTGGAGTCCGGTCTCCTCGCGACGCTCATGGCGACTTCGCCGCTGTGGACCGCATTGCTGGTGGCCGTCA
>JBPCPI010000053.1:0-6549 GCA_050999295.1 Geodermatophilaceae bacterium
AAGACCGTCACCCGCATGAGCACCGGGGAGGTGAGGAAGAAGAAGGCATCTATCCGGCTAACCTGACCTTGGGGTGTCAAGGATCAGCCGACGTCGATACGTCAAGCATCAACCGAAGCGGAACAGGGGCACCCGTAAAGGCGCAGGTCAGACGGCGGTTTCACCCCGTGTAAAATGGGCACGACCCGGCGCTCAGTCCGCACAGAGTCCGCAAGAATTCGCGCCGCCGCCTCATCCATGCGATCGGCTACGGCATCTAGCTCGTCCTCGTAGAGGTCCCCGAAGCGGTCCAACGTCATCGCCGCCGACCCGTAGCCGAGCATGGATTGCACCGCCTGCACGCTCGCCCCCGACGCGATCGCTAGGGACGCAGCCGTGTGGCGTAGCTCGTGCGGCACGAGCCCGCCCAGCCGCACGTCGGCAGCGGCTCGGTCGACGCATCGACGCCCAAGGTATTGCCTTAAGGCGGTGAGACCTTCACCGCCACACACGGAATGACGATCGACAGCCTGCGTCCCGACGCGGATCCGGCCAGCGGCCTGATGGTCGAGGTCACCGACCCGCCGGAACACCGCCGCCTGCGGCGCAGCATCGGTGCCTTCTTCGCCGACGGTGCCGTTGCCCAGATGGAACCGGCCGCGCGAAAAAAGGCTATCGACATATCCTCCGGCGCGAGCGGGTCCGCCCAGGCAAGGAGCAGGACGGACTACGGATGATCGAACTTGCCAGCTCCGACCTTCCGCCGGACGACGTCGTGCATGACGACCTGCTGCGACTGATCTTCACCTGCTGCCATCCCACCCTCTCACCGCCGACCCGGGTTGCCCTGGCTTTGCGGACACTGTGCGGTCTCTCGCCGGCACAGATCGCCGGCGTGCTTCTCACCACCGAGGCGGCCACGGCGAGGCGCCTGACCCGGGCTCGACGCAAGATCGCTGCAGCCCACATCCCCTATCGGGTGCCGACCGAGGCAGAGCTGGCCGACCGGTTGTCGACGGTGTGCGGGGTGGTCCAAAGCCTGTACACGGCTGGACATGCGCCCGTCGGCGGCCGCGCCGCCTGCGATGTTGACGCCTGTTCCGAGGCGGTCCGGCTGGCCGAACTCCTACACGATCTGCTTCCGGATCAGCCGATGCCCGCCGCTGTCCTGGCGCTGCTGCTCCTCACCGAGGCCCGCCGGCCCGCGCGGCTGGACGTACACGGCGACGTCGT
The DNA here is from genome assembly GCA_050999295.1 of Geodermatophilaceae bacterium. Classification (GTDB taxonomy): domain Bacteria; phylum Actinomycetota; class Actinomycetes; order Mycobacteriales; family Geodermatophilaceae; genus JACCQS01. Next base: position 1,213 of record JBPCPI010000053.1, read on the forward strand.
AACCCTCGACCAGCAGGATCGTGGTCGAATGGGACGCCGCGGCGATCGACCGCGGCATCGCAGTCCTGAATGATTCACTGCTCCGCTCGCACGCAGCTGGACATGCCGACCGCGCCGTACGAGACAGAGCGCTGACGTGCCAGGAGCTGCAGGCCACACCGTCGCCCAGGTCTTCTTGGCCGTGGGACAGCGAGTACGCACGATGTACCCCGGTGACGAGGAGGGACGCATGCTGCGGTCCCCGGGGCTCAAGACGGTCGGTAAGTTCTACGCCTTCGCCACCGCTGCCGACCTGGTGGTCAAGCTCCCATCGTCACGCGTTGAGCAACTCATCGACAGCGGCCGCGGGCTGCCCTGCTCCCCGCGGCCGGGACGGCCCATGAAGGAGTGGATCCGCATTCCTGCGCCCGACGAGGAGTCCTGTCTGTCCTACGTCCTGGAGGCGCGGACATTCGTCTCCGGAGTCGCCGGGAACGGAAGGGACTAGCCGCCGCTGCCTGTGGGTGGGTGGCCTTCCGGATCACCTCGGCGAGCGTGGGAAAGCGCAACAACGCAGCGCGATCGAGCGCCGAGTTGGGCGCGCAGACAGCTGTTGGGGCGGGTCCAACTACTCACAGTAGTCAGGCGGTATCGCTGCGTACGAGTTTGTCACGCTGGGAGTGGCTACCGCGAGTGAGTGCTGCCTTTGACTTCTGACACATACTGTGATTATTTCGAGTTGAAAGCTAGGAAAGCTCCCTGTATCGGTTACAGTGTGTTAGCGTCCTGATAGGAAAACGGGGAATCGTTAGCACAACGTAGTCGCGAAGGACGACAAAGCCGAGCCAGACCCAAGCGGCCGACCAGCCTCGGGGACCGCACCACCCAACTGCAAGGACCATCATGCGAACCGAAGACCGTTCGGCGTCGAGCCGGAGCAAGATCGCACTGTTCGTAGGTGCGGCTGTATTGATCGGAACGATCCTGATGGGTGCTTCTCCTGCTTCGGCTGGCCCCAGCGCGCCACCGAAGGGCTTGATGATCCAGGTGTCAACCCTGCAGGGCACCCCGCCCGCCACTCTCAAGATGTGGCTGGAGGACATCCGCAAGAATCACCACAAGAGGTCCCCGGGCCACATCAATGCGGTCGTTCTGCAGGACATCGCCGACAGTTCAGGTGCGCTCTACACCGCCTACCTCGATGTCATCGCACCGTATCTACCCGGCGGTGCCACGCCGATCTTCACTCGGGCATATGTCGGGACAGTGGATCTCGCATGGACGGGTGCGGGGTCGAAGTACATCGAGGGCATCGAGGATGCCAGTTTCCGTACCCAGAACATCAACATCTCTCGGACTGCTGCGTCAGCCTTCACGGCTCGCTACCCCAAGGTCTCGACGGACTGGTACATCACCTATGAGGCCAACCTGTCCGGCTTCTGGGATGCCCGCATCGAGGGCGCCTACAAGACGTACATCAGTGAGCTCATGAAGACGCTTACGAGTGTCCGTGCGAACAAGGCCTTCCTGTGGTCGCCGGCCTTCTGGACCATGTACGCCGACGAGCCGTCCTGGGCAATGCCGGATCTCACGACAAATCTCACCCACCTCTTCACCGGCCTGCCGACGCGCCTGACCCTGGATATTCAGGACTTCGTCGGGCAATCCGGTGGCAGCTCTTCGATGGAGAGTGCCGTCTCCTGGGTTCGGTACCTCAAGCAGAATTGGGGCCGGTACCTCTCCAAGGTGCAGATGAATGCTGAGCAGTTCCGGCAGGCTGCTGACGGAACGATCAGCGTCGCCGATCCGGCAGAGGTCACCCAGCGCGAGAACTACTACTACAGCCAAAGCATCGAACTCGGCCCCGCCTGGGAGATCAGGTACTGGCACCAGCGCCTGTACGGAAACTAGCCAGCTAGCTCGACTGCGGGCGGCGAGCAATAGCGAGTGCATACTTCGCGCACGATTGTCTCGGACGTGGTCCCGTCACCGTAGGGGCTCGGCGTCGCGGCCAGCTTGCGGCGAAGCGGCGCACCGGCTGCCAGGTAGGCGTTCGCCGCCCGGGATATTCCGTCGGGGCGTACGAGAGTCGCGAAGTGCGCGAGTGCTTCCGGTCGTTCCGTGGAGCGACGAACGACGACCAGCGGCACCCCGAGCACCGTCACCTCCTCCTGCACCCCGCCGGAGTCCGAGACGAGCAGCGCCGACTCCGCGGTCAAGGCAAGGAAATCGGTGCCGTCCATCGGCTCGACGACCTGCAACTGGGCGAGTTTGGCCGCCAAGCCGGCTTGCGCAGTGGCCGCTACGGTGCGCGGATGCAGGGGCAACAGGACGGGAAGCGGCAGCGCGGCGAGCTCGTCGAGGATGCGCGCGAGCACGCGCGGGTCGTCGGTGTTCTCCGGCCGGTGGATCGTGGCCAGCACATACTGGGCGGGGCGCAGCGCCAGTCGGGCAAGCAGGGCCCGGCGTCGCGACGCGTTCGGCAACTGGCGGCCGACTGCCTCGATGACAGTGTTGCCGCAGCAGAGGACGTGGTCACCCGCGATGCCCTCGCGCGCGAGGTTTGCTACCGCCGTCTGCGTCGGTGCGGCCAGCAGGTTGGCCAAATGATCGATGAGTACCCGGTTGTGCTCCTCGGGCATTGCCCGGTCATAGCTGCGCAGTCCGGCCTCGACGTGGACGAGCGGGTAGCCGGCGGAGTTCGCCGCGAGGGCGCCCGCGAGCGCCGAGTTGGTGTCGCCCTGCACGATCACGGCGTCGGGAGCGATCTCATCGAGGCGGGCCGCCACCTCGGCCGTACCCCGTCCGATCTGCTCGGCCCTCGACAGGGCGCCGAGCTGGAGTCTGTGGTGCGGCGCAGGCAGCCCAAGGCTGTCGAGAAAGACCTGGGACAAGGCGTCGTCGTAGTGCTGCCCGGTGTGGATCACAACCGCGTCCCTGCCGAACCCGTCGATGACGCCGGCCAGCTTGATGATCTCTGGACGCGTCCCCAGGATCACTGCGACTCGCGGCGATTTCCCCTTGGATCGGCTGCGCACTGCTGGCCGTCGAAGGTCTCGTTGCCTTGCTGGCTCGGGCCTGGTCACCGACGGGAGAGAGCACGGTGGCGGCCGGACTCGACCGGTTCGGCGATCGCTGGGACGCTCGCCCAGGCGACCTCGGTGACGACGCCGCCAGTCGTAACCAGCGAGCCCAGGACTGGGTCGGCGTGGTCGGAATCGGCCTCGGCGGACTCGCTGCTTCGCGTCGTCTTGGACCAGTCATTGCGGCCCCGGACCATCCGAAACATGGCTCGCCATGCCGCGACGTAGCCGATGTAGTTCCACGCGATCATCAAGTGTCCGAGCACGAGCGCCCGCCGCAGGGTGACCGCGTGGGTGCGCCTGGCGTAGATGTACCCGATCATCAGGTTCGGCGCGAAGGACAGCACGTACCAGAGCAACGCATAGGTGACCTGCCACGACCACCCGCCGAGTCCGCTGGCGAAGATCCCCCGTCCGCTACCGGCAAAGATCTGGAAGAAGATCCACTGTTGCAGGATCGACCAGGGCAACACGATGAGCCAGGGGACGAGTAGGTAGGAGGTCACCTCCAGGATCGCGACCTCGCTGATGTTCGAGCGCCACAGTTGGGGTAGCAGACGAACAGAACCCATGTGCCCCTGATACCAGCGCGTACGTTGACGCAGCAGCCTTGGAAAGGTATCCACCGCCTGCTGATCGACGTAGCCGTTGGTGGTAGTGGTGACTCGCCATCCCGCTGCGATGAGCCGTAGCCCGAGATCGAGATCCTCGGTGAGCGAACGACTCCACGTTTCGCCGGTGAGTTGTTGCAATGCACTGAGTCTCGTGAACTGACCGTTGCCTCCCAGGCTCACGGTCCCGCTGATCGAGCGGGCGAACTGCGACAACGCCGAGATCATCCAGAACTCGATGTCCTGGAATTGGGCGATGAGCTTGCGTCGGTTCCGGATTCGTACGATCAGCTGCACTCCGCCGACCCGCGCGTCAGTGAACATCGCGAGTGCAGCGTCAGCGGCGCCGGTACTGAGTCGCCCGTCCGCGTCCATGACGGCCACGATGACGTTGTTCGGCTCGAGACCCCGGGTCGCCACGTCCTCGAGGACGGTCGGGTACGCGGCGTTGAGTGCTGCGCCCTTTCCGCAGCGGGAGTCCGCGCCACTGCGGGTGATCACGATCAGCTGGGCCGCCAAGCCGCACGCCGCGGCTGCGGAGCGGGCGCGCGCGGCGGTCTCGTCGGAGGATCCGTCGTCGATGAGGATGACCGTGCTGTTCGGCTCGGCGAGCAGCCGGCGCACTGTTTGGCCGATCACCACCTCCTCGTTCAGGCATGGCACGAGGAAGTACAGCTCGTACGGCGACGCGCTGTCTCCAGCACGATCCAGTCCGTTCTCCTGACTGTCCAGGCGTCCACCGTTGCGGCGGGCCACGCGGATTCCGAGCACCAGGGTGATCACGAAGTAGGGGAGTGCCAGAGCCAGGATGACCTGGGACATCCAGCCGAAGACGTGCTGCATGGATCCGCCCCTTATCCGAGCGCGATGCGGCCGCGCTTGCGTCGCCCGATGAGTACGGCTGCGAATGCCACGCCGGCAGCACACGTCCCCACCACGGTCAGCAGGGACCCGAAGTAGGTGTGGGCGATCGTGAGGCCCGGGTCGATGCCGAATCCGGACACGGTGGCGGCGATAGCGGTCAGCCGGCCAATGTTGACCAGCATCAGGATCGCCGCGGTGATGCTGATCGCGGCGCCCGTACGCCACGGGGAGAGCTGCCGGAGCAGCATCAGCGGCGCTGCCCCGATGAACAGTGCCGCCAGGAGGTAGGCGACGCTGCACTCGCTGGTGAGGACGAAGATCGACTCCACTGAAGTGTTCTTGTAGAGGATCAGCATGTGCCGCGAGGGCACGGCCTGGGTTACCTGCCCCGTGAACAGTTGAATGGCCTGGCCGGAAAGAATGGCCTCGATCCCACGCCACGCTTGGGCGAACACCAGGAGCGAGACACCCACCGATACGAGCAGGACAACGGCCAGCCGCCGTGCCCAACGGGCACGGTGACTGGCCGCGGTGGGGTCTGGTCTAGCGTGCATCGGCACGCCTGCGTCCGAACCGGACCATCAGCATTCCAGTGATGAGCAAGATCAGGGCGACTAGTACAAATCCGGCGACCCCAAATCCGGTGTAGGCCAGTCCGCCTGCGCTCCCGGCGACACCCGCTGTTCCTGCTGTTCCGTACATGATGAGTTCCTCTCGAGCTTTGGTTTGTTAGCGGCTTGTTTGCGGTTGGTCAGCGAATGTCAGCAAGACGCGAGCGACGACGAAGGAAGAGCACGCCC